>NZ_AP028665.1:600000-900000 GCF_041154455.1 Variovorax sp. V213 | reverse complement strand
GGGCTACATCTACGTCCGTTCGGAATACCCGCATGCCATCGCCACGCTGGACGAGGCCATCCGCAATGCCGAGCAGGCAGGCTTTCTCGGCGACGACATCCTGGAGTCGGGCCGCAGCTTCCGCCTGATCGTGCGCAAGGCGGCCGGCGCGTACGTGTGCGGCGAAGAAACCGCGCTGCTCGAAAGCCTGGAGGGCCGCCGCGGCATCGTGCGCGCCAAGCCTCCGCTGCCGGCGCTGCAAGGACTGTTCGGCCAGCCCACGGTGATCAACAACGTGATCACGCTGGCGTCGGTGCCGCTCATCCTGGCGCGCGGCGCGGACTTCTACAAGAACTTCGGCATGGGCCGCTCGCGCGGCACGCTGCCGTTTCAGCTGGCCGGCAACATCCGGCATGGCGGCCTGGTCGAAAAGGCATTCGGCCTGACCTTGCGCGAACTGCTCTACGACTTCGGCGGCGGCAGCGCGAGCGGCCGGCCGATCAAGGCGGTGCAGGTGGGCGGCCCGCTGGGCGCCTACGTGCCGGAATCGCAATGGGACTTGCCGCTGGACTACGAGGCCTATGCGGCCGTGGGCGCGGTGGTGGGGCACGGCGGCATCGTGGTGCACGACGACGCGGCCGACATGTCGCAGCTCGCCCGGTATGCCATGGAGTTCTGCGCGATCGAGTCCTGCGGCAAGTGCACGCCCTGCCGCATCGGCTCCACGCGCGGCGTGGAAGTGATCGACAGGATCACCAGCAACCAGAACCGGCCACAGCAGGTCATTCTCCTGCGCGACCTGTGCGACACCATGCTGCACGGCTCGCTCTGCGCCATGGGCGGCATGACGCCCTACCCCGTGTTGTCCGCGATCAATCACTACCCCGAGGACTTCGGCATCGAAGCCCCCGACCGCGCCGCGGCATGAATCGACGAGCATTCCAGGAGACACCCCCATGCTGAACCCATCGCAAGAGATCGATTACGGCACGCCCAGGCGCGAGTCGACCGAGGAGGTCACGCTCGAGATCGATGGCATGCCGGTGACGGTGCCCAAGGGCACGTCGCTCATGCGCGCGGCCGTCGATGCCGGCGTGCAGGTGCCCAAGCTGTGCGCGACCGACAGCCTGGAGCCCTTCGGCTCCTGCCGGCTCTGCCTGGTGGAGATCGACGGGCGCAAAGGCTATCCGGCGTCCTGCACCACGCCCGCCGAAGCCGGCATGAAGGTGCGCACGCAAAGCCCGAAGCTGCAGGAGTTGCGCAAGGGCGTGATGGAGCTCTACATCTCCGATCATCCGCTCGACTGCCTCACCTGCGCCGCCAATGGCGACTGCGAGCTGCAGGACATGGCCGGCGTGACCGGGCTGCGCAACGTGCGCTACGGCGACGGCGGCGCCAGCCACCTGAACAGTGCCAAGGACGAATCGAACCCCTACTTCACCTACGACCCGTCCAAGTGCATCGTCTGCAACCGCTGCGTGCGCGCTTGTGAAGAGACGCAAGGCACCTTCGCGCTTACCATCAGCGGCCGCGGCTTCGAGTCGCGCGTATCGGCGGGCCAGGACCAGCCATTCATGGAATCCGATTGCGTGAGCTGCGGCGCCTGCGTGCAGGCCTGCCCCACCGCCACGCTGCAGGAGAAGTCGGTGATCTGGCTGGGCCAGCCCGAGCACAGCGCCATCACCACCTGCGCCTACTGCGGCGTGGGCTGCGGCTTCAAGGCCGAGATGAAGGGCAACGAGGTGGTGCGCATGGTGCCCTGGAAGGACGGCAAGGCCAACGAAGGCCATTCGTGCGTGAAGGGCCGCTTTGCCTGGGGCTACGCCACTCACAAGGACCGGGTACTCAAGCCCATGATCCGCAGCAGGATCACCGACCCGTGGCAGGAAGTGAGCTGGGACGAAGCGGTCAATTACGCTGCCAGCGAGTTTCGCCGCATCCAGGCCAAGTACGGCACCGATTCCATCGGCGGCCTGGTGTCCTCGCGCTGCACCAACGAAGAGGGCTACCTGGTGCAGAAGCTGGTACGCGCGGCCTTCGGCAACAACAACGTCGACACCTGCGCGCGCGTGTGCCACTCGCCCACCGGCTACGGGCTGAAGCAGACCATGGGCGAATCGGCCGGCACGCAGACCTTCAAGTCGGTCGAGAAGTCGGACGTGATCATGGTGATCGGCGCCAACCCGTCGGACGGCCACCCGGTGTTTGCGTCGCGCATGAAGCGCCGCCTGCGCGCCGGTGCCCGGCTGATCGTGATCGACCCGCGCACCATCGACCTGGTGAAGTCGCCCCACGTCAAGGCCGACCATCACCTCAAGCTCAAGCCCGGCACCAACGTGGCCGTGATCAGCGCGATGGCGCACGTGATCGTGACCGAAGGCCTGGTCGACGAGGCCTTCGTGGCCGAGCGCTGCGAGGCCAAGTCGTTCAACGAGTGGCGCGAATTCGTTGCGCGCCCGGCCAACTCGCCCGAGGCGATGGAAGCAGTGACCGGCGTGCCGGCCGCCGACCTGCGCGCCGCCGCGCGACTGTTCGCCCAGGGCCATGACGGCAAGCGGAATGCCGCCATCTATTACGGCCTCGGCGTCACGGAGCACAGCCAGGGCTCGACCATGGTGATGGGCATCGCCAACCTGGCCATGGCCACCGGCAACGTGGGCCGCGAAGGCGTGGGCGTGAATCCGCTGCGCGGCCAGAACAACGTGCAGGGCTCCTGCGACATGGGGTCGTTCCCGCACGAGCTGCCGGGCTACCGCCATGTGTCGGACAGCACCGCGCGCGGCAGTTTCGAATCCGCCTGGGGCGTGGAACTGCGGCCCGAACCGGGCCTGCGCATTCCCAACATGTTCGATGCCGCCATCACCGGCAGCTTCAAGGGCCTGTACTGCGAAGGCGAGGACGTGGTCCAGTCGGACCCGAACACGCAGCATGTGGCCGAGGCCATGATGGCGATGGAATGCATCGTCGTGCAGGACCTGTTCCTGAACGAAACCGCCAAGTACGCCCACGTGTTCCTGCCGGGCGCGTCGTTCCTGGAGAAGGACGGCACCTTCACCAATGCCGAGCGCCGCATCTCGCGCGTCACCAAGGTCATGCCGCCGAAGGCCGGCTACGCGGATTGGGAGGTGACGCAGCTGCTCTCCAACGCGCTGGGCTACCCCATGAACTACACCAGCGCCGAAGAGATCATGAACGAGATCGCCGCGCTGACGCCGACCTTCACGGGCGTGAGCTACGCCAAGCTGGCAAAGCTGGGCAGCGTGCAATGGCCGTGCAACGAGGCCGCGCCGGAGGGCACGCCGACCATGCACATCGGCGAGTTCGTGCGCGGCAAGGGCAAGTTCATCATCACGCAGTACGTGCCGACCGACGAGAAGGTCACGCGCATGTACCCGCTGATCCTGACCACCGGGCGCATCCTGTCGCAGTACAACGTGGGCGCGCAGACCCGCCGCACCGCGAACAACCAGTGGCACAGCGAGGACCGGCTGGAAATCCATCCGAACGACGCCGAGGACCGCGGCATCGCCGAGGGCGACTGGGTCGGCATCAAGAGCCGGGCCGGCGAGACCGTGCTGCGGGCCACCATCACCGATCGCGTGCAGCCGGGCGTGGTGTACACCACCTTCCACTTCCCCGAATCGGGCGCCAACGTGATCACCACCGACAACTCCGACTGGGCCACCAACTGCCCCGAGTTCAAGGTGACCGCGGTGCAGGTGATGCCGGTGATGCAGCCTTCCGAATGGCAGCAGGAGTACAGCCGGTTCAATGCCCTGCAGGAAGAGCTGCTGACCAAGCGGCTCGAACAAACGGCAGAAACGGCGGCAACCAAATGAACCTGGCCGACGTACCGCTGCGGCCAGGAGGCGCGGAGCTCTTGCCCGTGCGCGGCGTGCGCGCACGCCAGGCGTTCGACAACCGCGACTGGGTGGCCGTGGAGGTGCCGGTCGCGCTGGAGTTCAACGGCATCGCGCACGCCGTGATGCTGGCAACGCCGACCGACCTGGCCGATTTTGCGCTGGGCTTCGCGCTCAGCGAGGGCATCCTGCTCGGGCGCGGGGAGCTCTACGGCATCGAGGAGGAGTTCGCGCCCGAAGGCATCACGCTCAAGCTCGACGTGGCAAGCGCGGCTTTCGCGCGGCTGAAAGAGCGCCGCCGCTCGATGGCCGGACGCACGGGCTGCGGGTTGTGCGGCACCGAGAGCCTGGCGCATGTCGCGCGTGCGCTGCCACCTCTGCCGCACGGCCCGGCACTTTCGAAGAACGCCGTCGCCCGCGGCATGCGCGAGCTCGCATCGCTGCAGGTGCTGCAGAAGGTCACCGGCGCCGTGCACGCGGCGGCCTGGTGCACCGCCAATGGCGAAGCCCTGCTGGTGCGCGAAGACGTCGGGCGGCACAACGCGCTCGACAAGCTCGTCGGCGCGCTCGCAAAAAGCACGGTGGACGCCGCCACGGGCTTCATTGCCGTGACCAGCCGCGCGAGTTTCGAGATGGTGCAAAAGACCGTCGCGGCCGGCGTGCCGCTGCTGGCGGCGGTGTCGGCCTCGACCTCGCTGGCCACGGCGGTCGCGCAAGACGCCGGCCTGACGCTGGCGGGCTTCGTGCGCGGCGACGACCTGGTCATCTACACCCACCCGTGGCGGCTGAACGGCCTGCCCGCCAACGCCTGAGGTTTTTCTGCAATGCACGTCGACCAGTTGATTCGCATGGTGAACCAGATGGGCAGCTTCTTCGAAGCCATGCCCGACCGCAGCGAAGCCCTGCATGACCTGGCGCAGCATCTCAAGCGCTTCTGGGAGCCGCGCATGCGCAGGGAGCTGCTCGCGCACCTGGATGCCGATGGGTCCGGGGAACTGAACCCGGTGTCGGCCGAGGCGATCCGGGTTCACCGGGCGCTGCTCGAATAGCGCGAAGGGCCGCGCCAGGCGCCGCGCCGGGTAACCTCGCGGCATGGATTCCCTGATTGCCGCCTCCGCGCGCGCGCTCGCTGCCGGCGACGCACTTGGCGCCCTCAAGCGGGTCGCCCTGCGCGACGACCCGCCCGCACTGGCCCTGCGCGGCATCGCGATGGCGCAGCTGGGCGAGCATCCGCGCGCGCGCGAACTGCTGCGGCGCGCCAGCCGCGGCTTCGGGGCTCATGAAGAACTGGCGCGTGCGCGCTGCGTCGTGGCCGAGGCCGAGGTGGCCATGGCCATGCGCGATTTCGGCGGCTCGCCGCGCGCGCTCGCGGCGGCCGCGGCCACGCTCGATGCCCACGCCGACCGCGCCAACGCGATGCAGGCACGGCTCATCGCGGCGCGCCGGCTGCTGCTGCTCGGCCGCCTGGAAGCGGCCACGGCCGCGCTGGCGCCGCTGGACGCGCGGGACCTGCCCCCCTCGCTGGCGGCCGTGGCCGAGCTGACCGCGGCGGAACTGGCGCTGCGTTCGCTGCAGGTTGGCCCGGCGCGCGCGGCGCTCGCCCGCGCGCACCAGGCGGCCGACCGTGCGCGTGTGCCGGCGCTGCTGGCCGAGGTGGCGGAGGCGCAGGCCGCGCTCGACCGCCCTGCCGCCCGGCGCCTCTTGCCCGGCGGCGAGCAGCCGCTGCGCCTGGGCGAAGTCGCCGCGCTGCTGGCCTCCGATGCGCTGGTGGTCGACGCCTGCCGCCGCGGCGTGGGTGCTGGCGATGCGTGGCGGCCGCTGGCGCGCCGGCCGGTGCTCTTTGAGTTGGCGCGCGCATTGGCCGAGGCATGGCCCGGCGACGTGGATCGCGAAGCCTTGATCGCTTGCGCGTTCAACACCCGCCGTCCCGACGAGACGCATCGCGCGCGCCTGCGGGTGGAGATCGGCCGGCTGCGCGCGCTGGTTGCGGCGCAGGCCGGCATCGAGGCCACCGCGCGCGGCTTTGCGCTCAAGCCGCGCGACGCACGCGAAGTGGTCGTGCTGGCGCCGCCCATCGACGGCGAGCAGGCCTCGCTGGTGGCGCTGCTGTCCGATGGCGCAGCCTGGTCGACCTCGGCGCTGGCGCTGGCACTGGGCGCCAGCCAGCGCACGGTGCAACGCGCGCTCGCCGAGCTCGAGGCCGAAGGCCGGGTGCGCTCCATCGGCCGGGCGCGGGCGCAGCGCTGGCTGGCGCCGCCGCTCGCGGGATTCACGACGATCTTGTTACTCCCCGCCGCGCTGCCGATTGAATAGAGTTGTCTCCACGGCGCCGGTCCCGGCGCCCGCCACACACAAGGAGCCAGCGATGAACAGCACCACAGCCAGCAAGAAAGACAAGTCCCCGGTCGTGCCGCGTGCGGCCGAGATCGTGCGCGAGTACGGGCCCTTCGGCGGTGACGGCAGCGTGGCCGGCGTGACCCACGACGGCCAGCGCGTCTGGGCGGCCACCGGCACGCGGCTGGTGGCTTTCGATCCGGCGAGCGGCGAGACCACGCGCACGCTCGATTGCGTCTGCGATGCGGGCACCGCCTTCGACGGCACCTATCTCTATCAAATCGCAAAGGCGCGCATCGACAAGATCGATCCGGCCAGCGGCAAGGTGCTGTCGTCGATCCCCACGCCCGGCCACGGCGGCGACTCGGGGCTGACCTGGGCCGAGGGCAGCCTGTGGGTCGGGCAACACCGCGATCGCAAGATCCACCAGATCGATCCGGTGAGCGGCGCGGTGTTGCGCACCATCGAATCGAACCGCTTCGTCACCGGCGTGACCTGGGTCGACGGCGAACTGTGGCACGGCACCTGGGAAAACGACGAAAGCGAGCTGCGCCGCGTCGACCCTGCCGACGGCGCGGTGCTCGAGCGCCTGGAGATGCCGCGCGGCGCCAACGTGAGCGGGCTCGAGTCCGACGGAGCCGACCTCTTCTATTGCGGTGGCGGCGGCAGCGGCAAGGTCCGCGCCGTGCGCCGCCCGAGAGCCACCAAGGCCTGAGCGGCCAAACCCGCTCCCCGGCGCGCCAGGTGTGGCAGCACCCGCGCGCTGACAACCCCCTTTCGGTTTGCTTGCCGAAGAAGAGCGCGCCGGCCACCAGGCGGGTGGAGCTGCGCATGGACCCACCTGGATACGGCTCATCGAGCCGAAGGAGAAACACATGAACACCGCCATTGCCGAAACCAGCACCGCCAACCATCCCGTCGTGTCCAAGGACCGATGGCTCGCGCAGCGCAAGGCCCTGCTGGCGCGCGAAAAGGAACTGACCCACCTGCGCGACCAGATCGCCCGCGAGCGCCGCGCCCTGCCGTGGACCCGCATCGCGAAGAACTACGTCTTCGACGCCCCCGAGGGCCCGCGTGCGCTGGCCGATCTGTTCGAAGGCCGGCGCCAGTTGCTGGTGCAGCACTTCATGCTCGGCCCGGATTGGGAGCAGGGCTGCCCGAGCTGCTCCTACATGTCCGATCACCTCGACGGGATGAAGGTGCACCTGGAGAACCGCGACGTCACGCTGCTGGTCGTCTCGCGCGCGCCGCTGGCCGAGATCGAGCGCTTTCGCCAGCGAATGGGCTGGCAGTTCAGGTGGGTGTCGTCGCATGGCAGCGACTTCAACTACGACTTCAACGTCAGCTTCAAGCCGCAGGAGTGGGCCGAGGGCAAGGGCGAGGTCTACTACAACTACAGCGTGCGGCCGTTTCCGGCGCAGGAGGCACCCGGCATCAGCGTGTTCTACAAGGACGACGCGGGCAATGTCTTCCACACCTATTCGACCTATGAGCGCGGCGTGGAAGCGATGATGGGTGCCTACAGCCTGCTCGATCTCACGCCCAAGGGCCGCGACGAACCCAACCCGGTCCATGCGATGGACTGGGTGCGGCACCACGACCGCTACGAGTCCTCGTCACCGGCCGCGAAGCCGGCGGCCGCGGCGGGTTCGTGCTGCCACGCGTCGGACTGAACGCCGAGCGCGCCGAACCTGCGAGAACGTCATGGCAAGCCTCTGGCCGTGGCTGGTGGTGGCGGGCGTCGGTGCCCTTCACGGGCTGAACCCCGCGACCGGCTGGATGTGGGCGGCGGCCTGGGGCGTGCGTTCGCGCGACCGCGTGCAAGCGTTGCGGGCGCTGGTGCCTATCGCCATCGGGCATGCCGCCTCCGTGGCGCTGGTGGCAGGCGCGGTGGTCTTCGGCCTGTCGATGGACCGCGTCGTGCTGCAAATTTCGGCGGGCGTGCTGGTGGCCGTCTTTGCGGTGCTTCACCTGTCGGGCCGCACACCCAGCGCGGCGCGCGCGCCGGCCGGGCATGCGGGAATGGCGCTCTGGTCTTTCATGATGTCCACCGCGCACGGCGCCGGCCTGATGCTGGTGCCGGCGCTGATTCCGCTGTGCATGGGCGATGCCTCGGCCCGCGAGATCGGCGCGTCGGGCTCGCTGATGCTGGCGTTCGCGGCCGTCGGCGTTCACACCGTGGCCATGCTCGCCGTGACCGGTGCGATCGCGGTCGGCGCCTGCCGCGGCTTCGATGCCGGTGCGCGCTGGGTATCGAGGCTCAGGCGAAAGCTGCCACCTGCAGCTGCGCATCGCTCTTGACTCGGTCCGCGGTGGTCACCGCGGCGAGTCCCACGGCCATCCGCCGGCTTCCATAAGCCGCTGTTATGAATAAAGGACGGAGCGCGCCATTCCGCGGCGGCGCGTCCGTGCCGATACTTCCGCCTCACCTTCAGGAGGCACGCCCTGTTCCCCGCACACCGCCCCCCAGGGGCATCGCAAGTTCTCGACGCTTCGCGAGAGATTCGCGCCGTCGACAGCCATGCGCATGTCTTTCTCGGCAGCCTGCCTTTCACGCAGCGCCCCCGGCATGCGCCGGACTACGACGCGACGCCGCAGGCATACCTCGGCCTGCTCGATGCCCACGACGTTTCGCACGCCGTGCTGGTGCAGCCGAGTTTCCTGGGCACGGACAACAGCTTCATGCTCGACGTGCTGCGCGCGCATCCGAACCGCCTGCGCGGCGTCGCGGTGGTCGCCCCCGACACGCCGCTCGACCATTTGCAGGCGCTCGCCGGTTCGGGTGTCTGCGGCATCCGCCTCAACCTCGTGGGCCTGCCGCTGCCGGATCTTTCGCAGCCTGTGTGGCAGACCCTGCTGGGGCATGTTCGCAGCCTCGACTGGCATGTCGAGGTGCACCGGCCTTCGCAGGACCTGGCCGCGGTGGGCCGGCCGGTGCTCGATGCCGGCTGCAAGCTGGTGGTCGACCACTTCGGGCGCCCCGGCGAGGACATCGCCAGCGACCGCGGCTTCGACTGGCTCTTGGGCGCCGCCGTGGACGGCCGCACGTGGGTCAAGCTGTCGGCCGCCTATCGCAACTGGCGCGATCCACTCGGGCCCGAGGCGCGCCGGGCCGCGAGGCTGCTGCTCGATGCCTGCGGCCCGCGCCGCCTGCTGTGGGGCAGCGACTGGCCCCATACCCAGCATCGCGAACGCACGGGCTATTCGCAAAGTTTCGCGGCGCTTCGCGACTGGGTTCCCGACCCCGAGGCGCGGCATTGCATCCTGGCCGAAACACCGGCCGCGCTTTTCCACTTTTAAGGAGACACCATGAAAGCAAACAACAGCGCACGGCGCGCCTGGATCCCGGCGGCCTGCATCGGCGCGGCGCTCGTCCTCAGCACCTTGAGCGCGGCGGCAGAGGCGTGGCCGACGAAGCCCGTGAAGATGGTCGTGACCTACCCGCCGGGCGGCACGGTCGATGCGGTGGCGCGGGTGATCGCGCCCAAGCTCTCGGCCCGGCTCGGGCAGCCGGTGGTGATCGACAACCGCGCAGGCGCGGGTGGCGCGATCGGTGGCGACCTGGTGGCCAAGAGCGCGCCCGACGGCTACACGGTCATGCTCGACGCCTCCAACCATTCGCAAAATCCCGCGCTGCGAAGCAAGATGCCGTTCGACACGCTGCGCGACCTCGCGCCGGTCTCGCTGCTGGTGCGGGTGCCCAACGTGCTGGTTGCGAATCCCGCCGCCCCCATCAAGGACGTGAAGGACCTCATCGCGCAGGCCAAGGCCAAGCCCGAGCAGATCAACTACGCGTCGTCGGGCAACGGCTCGGCGCAGCATCTTGCTGCGGAACTCTTCGGTGTGGTGGCCGGCGTGCGCATGACCCACGTGGCCTACAAGGGCGGCGGGCCCGCGCTTACCGACGTGATGGCGGGCCAGGTGCCGGTGTTTTTTGCCAGCCTGGCGTCGAGCCTGCCGTACATCCAGGGCGGCAAGCTGCGTGCGCTGGCCGTGACCGGCAAGGCGCGCTCGCCGGTGCTGCCGCAGATTCCGACCGTGGCCGAATCGGGGCTGGCGGGCTATGAGGTCTACGAGTGGAACGGCGTGTTCGTTCCGGCCGCAACGCCCGCGTCGGTGGTCGAGCGGCTGTCGAAGGAGCTCTCGGCCGTGATGCGGGAGCCCGACGTCCGCGCCCGCCTGGAAGCCATGGGCGCCGAGGTCATCGGCTCCACGCCGGCCGAGCTGGAGAGCTTCCGCCGCGCCGAGATCGCCAAGTGGACGCAGGTCGCCAGGACCAACAAGATCGCGCTGGACTAGGCGAGCAACTCCGCGAAGGCATCCGCGAAGGTCGGGCGCGACCGCGCAAGCCACATCGCGGACAGCTCGAAAGGCGGAAGCCCTGCCCCGTCGCGCACCTGCGCATAGCGCACGCCTTCATGGCGAAGCGCGCGAACCGAACTCGGCAGCAGCGACCAGCCGAGGCCGGCCGCCACGCATGACAGCACGGTCAAGGTGCGGTTGGCATCCTGCACGATGCGCACCTCATGCCCCGCAGCGCGAAACGCGGCCAGCATCTGGGTGCGCAAGGCCGACATCTGCAGGCTGGGAAACCACACCAGGCCATGCGCGGCAATCTCATGGAGCGAGACGCAGCCGTCGGCCTGCGTCTCGTAGCCGGCGGGCAAGGCCGCCACCAGCTGTTCCTCGCCCAGCCGTTTCTCGTGCACCCGCGCGTTGACCGCCACGGGCGGATGCAGCAGCGCGATGTCGATGCGCCCGCCTTCCAATGCCTCGACCTGCTCCGCATTGCTCATCTCGCGCAGTGAGATGTCGAGCTGCGGGTACGCCTCGCGCAGGCGCCGGAGTGCGCGAGGCAGCACTTCATAAACCGCATGCGTGACGAAGCCAATGGTGAGCCGCCCTGCCCGTCCGGCGCCCACGGCGCGAATGCGCTCGGTCGCGGCGTCGCTGTGCGCGAGGCTCGCCCGCAGATCGTCGATGACCGCGAGCCCGGCTTCGGTGAGCGTGGCGCCGCGGCGCGTGCGCGTGAAGAGCTTGGTGCCGACCTCGCGCTCGAGCCGGTTCAGCATCTGCGTCAGCGCGGGCTGGGCCAGGCCAAGATGCTCAGCGGCGCGCGTCAGGCTGCCGGCCTCCGCGATCGCGACCACACAACGCATCTGCCGGGTTTCCATGCGGCATTCTAATATTCGCCTTTTATGTGTCACAGAAATAATTGACAATTATTCGTGTGAGGGATACATTGCATTTATTCGCATCACGAATAATCTGTATGCAGTACCCCCTGTCGAATCCCGTGCAGCTGGCCCACCTTCTCATGTCCGCCCGCAAGGCGAAGGGGCTGACGCAGGCCGCGGCGGCCGCGCGCGTGGGCATCAGCCAGAGCCGGCTGTCGGTGCTCGAAACCGATCCCTCGTCGCTGACATTCGAACAGCTGCTCGCCTTGATGAGCCTGTACGAGCTGCGCGTGACGGCGCACGACAAGCGCCCGGCCAGCGCACCGGGGAGCTGGTGAGATGGGCAGGAAATCCCACGCCCAGACGCTCTCGATCTGGGCCAACGGTTTGCGGGTCGGCATCTGGCGCATCCCGGCGCGCGGTGCGGTCGAGCTCCAGTACGACCGGGCCTGGAAGGATTCGCCGGCTGGCCGGCCGCTGTCGCTCTCGCTGCCTTTCGGCGTCGACGAGGCGCCGCTGCGGGGCGAGCGGGTGCAGAACTATTTCGACAACCTGCTGCCCGACAGCGACGCCATCCGCAAGCGCATCGCCAGCCGCTTCGGCACCGGGTCGGTCGATCCCTTCGACCTGCTGAGGGCCATCGGCCGCGATTGCGTGGGTGCCGTTCAGCTGCTCGAGGAAGACGAAACGCCGGGAAACGTGCAAGGCATCGACGCCACCGTGCTCGGCGACGAGGACATCGAACAGCTCCTCGAGCAAACGGTTTCCGCCACGGCGTTCGGCGCTGCGGGCGACGAAGACGACTTCCGCATCTCGCTGGCCGGTGCGCAGGAGAAAACCGCGTTGCTGCGGCACAAGGGAAAGTGGCTGCGCCCGCATGGCGCGACGCCCACCACGCACATCCTCAAACTGCCCCTGGGCCTGGTGGGCAACCGGAAGATCGACCTCGGCACCTCGGTCGAGAACGAGTGGCTGTGCCTCAATATCCTGCGGGAGTTCGGGCTGCCGGTCGCTCAGACCGACATCCATACCTTCGGCCGGCAGAAGGTCCTCGGCGTCACGCGCTTCGACCGCCAGCTGCACCCTGACGGCAGCTGGTATCTGCGGCTTCCGCAGGAGGATTTCTGCCAGGCCCTGGGCGTGCCGCCGCACGCCAAGTACGAAGCCGATGGCGGTCCGGGCCTGGAGGACCTCGCGCGCATCCTGCGGCAGTCGGAGAACGCCGAGGCGGACCTGCGCACGCTGCTCACCGCCCAGATCCTGTTCTGGATGCTGGCCGCGCCCGACGGCCATGCCAAGAACTTCAGCCTGCATCTGCTTGCCGGCGGCCTGTTCAGGATGACGCCGCTCTACGACGTGATGTCGATCTGGCCCGCGGCCGGCACCGGCCCCAACCAGTTCAACTGGCACCGCGCCAAGCTGGCCATGGCGGTCTCGGGCAAGAACCGGCACTACCTGATGAAGGACATCCAGCGCCGGCACTTCAATGCCATGGCGGCCAAGTGCTTCTTCGCGCCTTCGGCGGAGCCGATCATCGAGCGCATCCTGGAACGGACACCCGCCGTCATCGACAAGGTGGCGGCCGCCCTGCCCGCGGGATTTCCGGCTCATGTCAGCGACGGCATCCTGAACGGACTGCGCGGGTCGGCGAGGCAACTCGCCGGCATGGCGCCGGGCTGATTCTTGTGGCACAGCCCTACTGCGCTTCGATGCCGAACTCCCGCATGCGCCGGGTGATGACATCGAAATCGCGCTTGTAGTTCAGGGCGAACTGCTCGGGCGTGGTGTTGAGCATTTCCAATCCGCGCTCCGCCATGCGCGCCTGGATCTCGGCGTTGGCGGCGGCGGTGCGCAGCGCCACCATCAACCGTTCGATGGCAGCGGGCGGCGTCTTGGCGGGCGCGACGAAAGCGATCCACACGGCGGCCTCGAACAAGGGGTCGTCGAAGCCGAGCTCGCGCATCGTCGGCACCTGCGGCAGCACGGCCGAGCGCTCGCGCCCCATGATGGCCAGCGGAACGATCTTGCCCGCCTGCACGTGCTGGCGCGCGAGGCCCGCGGAGGTGAGCCCGACGCTCACGGTGTTGCTCAGCAGGTCAGCCATCACGGGCGCCTCTCCGCGCTGCGGCACATGGACCATGTGGGCGTCGAGCTTGCGGTTGAGCGCCTCGCCCGCCAGATGGCCAAGACCTCCGGGGCCCCAGGTGCCATAGCTGAGTTTCTGGTCCGGCCTGGCGGCCAGTCTGCGGAACTCGTCCATGCCCTTCACGCCGAGCTGGAGGTTGGCCGAGAGGATGGCCGGGCTGCGCACGACCTGGGTGAGAAAAGCGAAGTCGCGCTGCGGGTCGTAGGGCAGTGTCTTGTAGAGCGCGACATTGTTGATGAGCGAATCGCCCAGCGTGACCGCGATCGTGTAGCCGTCGGGCGCGGCCCGCGCCACCTCGCCCAAGCCCACGGCGCCGTTCGCGCCGGCGCGGTTGTCGATGACGAAGGGCTGGCCCAGGAGCTTCGCGGCATGCTCGCCGATGAGGCGCGCGACGAAGTCGGTGGCCCCGCCCGCCTGGGCCGTCACGACGACGCGGATCGGCTTGGTCGGGAACGACGTTCCTTGCGCCGGGCTCCCGAGCGGCAGCCCGGCGAGCATGGCGAAACCCATGGTGAGAAAGTGGCGGCGCATCGGGAGCTCCTTTTGTCTCTGTCTGTTTTGAGGTTCTTCGTGCAGCTCAGCCAGCGGCCGGCATGTCCCGCTCGCGCTCGACTTCCTGCTGCAGCAGCCGGCGGTACTGGACCAGCGCGGCGTCCATGGCGAGCGGCAGCATCTGTGCTTCGGGATCGACGTTCAGGTATTGCGCGGTGATCATTCCGCGGTCTTCCTCGAATGCGGTCACGAGGCCCCGGTAGATGGTCTCGGTGACCGCGGGGTCGGCGATGCTGCTTCGGTGCGATTGCTGGAAGAAGTAGTGGGTGGTCGTTTCCGTTTCGGGCGTCAGCGTCTGGCAGCTGTGCAGCTGCACGCCGCCGCGCAGGTCGTCCTCGGCCTGCCCCACCGGTGCGCCGCCCGACTTCATCAGCAAGGTTCCGGGCAGGACGAAGTCGTAGATGAAGTAGCGGTCGACGTTGCGATCGAAGCTCTGGAACGATCTCCAGAAAGGCGACGGAGGAACGTCGGGTACGTGCCGCGTCACGCGGATGCCGCGCGGCACTCTCTCGATTTTCGGAACGGCCTGGGCGATGGCCGTCGATCCGCCCAGCGTGCCCTCATGCACATAGCTCAGGTGCGAGAAGTCGAGCAGGTTGTCGCAGACCAGGAGATAGGGGGTGTCGTAGTGGACATAGCCGGGCTCGTAGCGCCAGTCGGGGTGGTCGCACGAGAAGTTGTCCGGCAGCAGGGCCCGGTCTGCCAGCGTCGGTTCGCCCATCCAGACGAACACCCATTTGTTGTGCGAGACCACCGGATAGGTCCGCACGCGCGCCTTCACGGGAATGTTGGCCAGTCCGGGCGCCTCCACGCAGGCGCCGTCGGCCGCGAACTTGAGGCCGTGATAGCCGCAGCGCACGCAGTCGCCTTCGCGGCGCCCGCGAGACAGCGGCGCGTGCCGGTGGCAGCAGCGGTCCTGCAGGGCGACGAGCTCGCCGCTCTCGGTTCGGTAGACCAGGATCGGCTCGTTGAGCACCGTGCGCGTGAACAGCGCATCGGCGGAAATCTCGTGATCCCATGCAATGACGTACCAGCAATTTCGAACCCACATGCCTGTCTCCAAGAGTCCAGGCAATGTAGAAATTCGCGCGGCTTCCGTCTGTCCCCGCCGAAGGGTACGAAACCCTCAGGGCGATCCCCTAGTGAGTGAAACGCAGCAGCTGCTGGCGACCGTGGATCGACAGCTTCAGGTAGGCGCGCTTGCGCAGCGTCGTCACGGTCGACGAGGCAACGCCCAGTTCGGCGGCGATGCCATCGGCACCCATGCCGCAGGCGATGCGCGCGCATACCTCGCGCTCGCGCGCCGAGAGCTGGGGCGCCGTGCGCTGCAGCGTGCGCTCGATGCCCGCCACACGCAATGGCGTATCGGGCGATGCGAGCTGCGCGAAGAGCGCGTTGCGGTGCGCCCGCTTCAGGAGGGGCGCCAGCCCGAGCAGCCGTGCCACATCCGCCTCCTCGAACTTTCCGTTCTGCCGGTTGCGGTACAGGTTGATCGCGAAGATCGTCCGGGGCACGGGCGAATAGAGAAAGCTCAGCCGCCCTGTCAAATGCCGGCCGATGAAGATCTGGTCGCGCCACGCCGGATCGGGGATGTCCGCCGCGTCGTACAGCAAGGCGGTCACCGGTGCTTGGGCCAGTGCCTCCGCGCTCATGCGCGCGGCCAGGCGGGTGATGTCGTCCGCATGCCGGAAGCGCTTCTTGTAGAGCGAGAAACACTCCGCCGTGATGTTGTCGCGCCGGCCGGCCGCATGCCCTTCCACCTGCGACGGAACGCCGTCGATGTACTCCACGAGCGAGATGTATTCGACCGGCACGACGTGGTTGATGAAGTCGAGCATGTTGAGCGCCGGCGCCTGCTCGCTGCCTGCATCGAGCAGATGCGCGACGGCGCCAGCATCCAGCAGCTGGCCCGCAGGTGGCGTGTCGAGAAACCAGGTGGAAGGCATCGCGGCCCAATATAGGCATGCGGCGCCAATTTCAACAGGGTGGAAGCCCGCAGGAGCCGGCGCGGCAGGGCCAAGGCCCGCCCGGTCAGCGAATGCCCAGCGGGTGGTCGAGCGACAGACGGCCGCCGCCGCGGCCCACCAGGTACAGCAGCAGCGCGGCCCACGAGAGGTGCGTTGGCCATGCGTCCGGGTAGACGAAGATCTGGATCACCAGCGTCATGCCCAGCAAGGCCAGCGCCGACAGGCGCGTGAAGAGGCCCAGCACCAGCAGCAGCGGGAACAGATGCTCTGCGTAGGCCGCGAGGTGCGCTGCAATCTCGGGTGGCACGAACGGCAACCTGTATTCGGTGCGGAACAGCTCGTAGGCGCTGTCGGTCAGGGTGAGAAAGCCTTCGACCTTGGTGCGTCCCGAATAGAAGAAGATCGCCGCCACGGCCACGCGCGTGGCCAGTGCCAGCGGATCGTGGCTCACCAACCGCGTGAGCCGTTCGGCCACCGAGTTCCAATGCGCGCGAAGACCGCGAGGGTTGCTGCTCTCGATCGGCGCGGAAGCCTGAAGGTGGGTGCTCATGGTGCTCTTTCGTTGGATGCAGGCATTGCAGAAGTGCCGATGAATGCGCCGGCGCGCAGCAGGGTTGCAAAGGTGGCTGAGACGTCTGCCTCCGCGTCGGCAGCCAGCGCGCGTTCCGCCGCCTCGGCAAGAGAGGCTCCGTCGGCACAAGCGTCGAGGAAGGCGCAGCCGGCCTTGGTGATCTCGTGCCAGTTCACCGTGTCGTGGGGCCGCGCCAACAGCGCGCCCTCGCCGCGCCAGGCCAGTTCTTCACCGACGGCACTCTGCCGGCGATTGCGCTCCCAGATGCTGTAGACCGGCTGCGCGTCGAACCATGCCCAGCGTGCGGACGGATGCGGCGTGAGTGCGAGGGCCGCGATCTGTTCGGGCGTGTGGCGCGCGATCCATGCGGCGTCGGCGGCAGGTGCGTTTCGCGCGGCATGGGCTTCGCGCCAGAGGATGTCGAGTTGCGCGACGCCGGGCAGGTAGACGAGCTCCGCGGCCGGTTCGAAGCCGCGCAGGAAATCGGGAAAGCCGCCGCCGTAGTGCAGCAGGCGCCCATCGCGCGGCACGTCGGCGGCCACGTAGAGTGCGGCGGCGGCGCGAAACCATTCCTCGCCCACCAGCCGCGCAACGGTCGGGAAGTTGGCCTGCAGCGCATCGATGCAAGCCTTCATCACCGTATTGCGGTACACCGCGAAAGCAGGCTGCATGGCAAGCGCCCGCACCGCCGGATGCACGGCTTGCGACGGATCGAACAAGGCCTCTGCAAAGGCCTGCTGAAACTGGCCGTGCGGCGTGTTCATGCCATGGCCTCCTGCGCCGCGCGCTGCAGTTCGGCCGTAGCTGTTTCCCGTTCGGCCATGAGTTCGCCGAAGGCCGGCACATTGCCGTCGCGCTCGATCAGCGTGGGCCGGGCGCCCGCGCGTTCGATGAAGCGCCGGTACAGCTGCCAGACCTCCGGGGCAATGGGTGCATCGTGCGAATCGATCAGCAGGGCATCGCCGAGCGTGGGGTCGGCCGTGTGGCCCGCGAGATGGATCTCGCCGACCGAAGCCTGCGGAAACCGGTCGATCCAGTCCGCGGCCGAAAAGCCCAGGTTGCGTGCGGACACGTAGACGTTGTTGATGTCCAGCAGCAGCTTGCAACCGGTGAGCCGCGACAGCTCGGCAAGAAAATCGATCTCGTCCCATTCGTGCCCGTCGATGTGCAGGTAGTGGGACGGGTTCTCGATCGCGATCACCGTGCCCAGCACGTCCTGCGTGCGCGCGATGTTGGAAGCGATGCGGTGCAGCACGGCGGTGGTGCGTTGAAAAGGCAAGAGGTCGGGAAAGTGCTGGCCGTTCCACGCGGACCAGGCCAGGTGCTCGGAAATCAGCGCCGGCTGGATGCGGCGGGCGAGCGCTGCCAGCCGCTCGAGATGCGCGGCGTCGGGTTCTGCCTCACCCGCGAGCGAGAGCGAGACGCCATGCAGCGACACCGGATGGCGCGAGCGGATCGCTTCGAGCCACCCGATGCGCGGCCCGCCCGCCACCATGTAGTTCTCGGGGTGCACCTCGAACCACAGGCCCTCGGCACGCGCGCCGAGCGCGGCCTCGTAGTGCTCAGGCTTGAGGCCGAGACCGGCCGCAAGAGTGTGGGACATGGCGGCGTGCGCAGTGCGTCGTCGATCAGGACTTGATGGGTGCCAGCGAGCCCATGCCCTTGGGGGTCTTGATCGTGGTGCAGGTGCCGGCAGGAACGTTCTTCCAGGCGTTGCCCTGATAGTCGACCTTGGAGGTCCCCGCACAGGTGGTGCCGGGGCCGGCGGCGCAGTCGTTCTTGCCGGCCATCGAGACGCCGTAGCACTTTTCCATCGTGGCCATCTTGTCGGCCATGGGTTTGTCTTGCGCCATGGCGGAGCCGGCGGCAAGGGCACCCAGCGCAAGGGCGGTGATCGCGAAGGAACGGTTGATCATGGATGAACTCCGAAGATTGATTGAGGTTTGCAACCACGCCCCAATGCGCGGTCACTTGCTAGTTCGCAAGTTGCGCGGCCGGGGTTAGACCGCGGTGGACGATCGGCCAGATCTTTTTTACACCCACCAGCGCCAGCGCGTCCATCCGCCATCGATCGTTGCAACGAGCAGCGATACACTGAGGCCGATATGAGCGGACATCGCTACTTCCGACGTTGCACGACCGCGTTCCTCGTGGTCCTGTCGCTGCTGTTTTCGCAGCTGGCGCTGGCAAGCTACGTGTGCCCCGGCGAGGCAGAGGCGGCATCGATGGCCGGAATGACTATGGCGGCAGGCGAGTCCTGCGAAGGCATGGACACCGCCCAGCCCGTGCTGTGCCACCAGCATGCCGCCGACATGTCGCTGTCCTTTGAGCCGGTGAAGCTCGCGGCGCCTTCGTTGCCCGCCATCGTGCAGGTTCTGCTCGTGCCGCTGGTGCTTGTTGCGCAAGACCACGCGCTGCCGCCGCAGGCCAGGCCCGAATGGCAGCATCCGCCGCCCGATCCCGTCTTTCTCGCGACCCTGAGACTCCGCGTCTGAAATCTCCGTTGACCGACCGGTGCCGGCGCGGCTCGTCCGCTTGCCGGCGATTGCCTCGTTCGTCCGCGGAGTTGCCATGTCACTTCCTTTTTCCCGCGCAACCGCAGTGGTTGTTGCGCTGCTGCCGTGTCTTGCGACGGCGGCCCCCCTCTCCCTCGAGGCCGCGCTCCAGCTTGCGGCCCAGCGCTCCGAGACCGCCCGCGCCGCTCGCGCCGGAGTCCTGAGTGCGAGGGAGGCGTCGCATGCGGCGGCCCAGCTTCCCGACCCGACGCTGCGCGTCGGCATCGACAACCTGCCCGCGACGGGGCCCGACCGCTTTCACACCGCGCGCGAATCGATGACGATGAAACGCATCGGCATCAGCCAAGAATGGCTGTCCGCCGACAAGCGCGCCGCGCGCCAGGCGGCCGCCGATGCGGCGGTCGGCCGGGAAACGGTGCAGGCGCAGGCGGCCGCCGCCGAGACCCGCCTGCAGACCGCGCTCGCCTACCTGGACGCCTTCTACGCCGGCGAAAGCCTGAAGCTCGCGACGCTCATGGAACACCATGCGCACGAGGAACTGGAGGCATCGCGTGCGCGCCTGTCCTCGGCTGCGGGGAGCAGCCAGGACGTGCTGGCGCTGACGGGCGCACAAGGCGTTTCGGAAGACGAGACGGCAGAGATACGCCAACAGCAGAACGCCGCGCGCATCGCGTTGCAGCGTTGGGTTGGCGTGCAGCTGGATGAGCTGCTGCCTGCCAGCGCTGTCGTGCTTCCAACCGAGGAGGTGTACGTCGCGAAGCACCCCACGGTCGCGGCGATGCAGCGCGATGCGGATGTGGCCCGGCAGGCCGCGGCCGTGACCGCGTCCAACCGCAAGCCCAACTGGACCTGGGAGCTTTCCTACGGCCAGCGCACCGGCTATTCGGACATGGTGTCGGTGGGCGTGAGCATTCCGCTGCCCGTGGCACCCGGTGAACGCCAGGACCGCGACACCGCCGCCAAGCTGGCGCTGGCCGAGAAAGCCGAGGCCGGCCTGGCCGAGGCCACCCGCGCCGCCACGGCCGAATACCGCGCCCTGCTCGGCGACGCCCAGCGCCTGCAGCAACGCATCGATCGCTACCGCACCGGTGTGGCCGTGCCCGCCGGCCAGCGCACTGCGGCGGCAATGGCGGCCTACCGCTCCAATCAGGGCAGCCTGGCGACCTTGTTCGAGGCGCGGCACGCGGAAGTCGAGGCGCAGCGCAAGCTGCTGGCGCTGCAGCGCGATCTCGCCAGGACACACATCCAACTGGCCTTCCGGCCGCTCACTGCCGAGGTGGCGCAATGAACCGACAACTAACCATCGGCGTATCGCTGCTGAGCGCCCTGCTGCTCGCCGCCGGCACTTTCTACCTGGGCCGAAAGACGGGCCAGGAGGCAACGATGGCGGTCGCACCGGCTGCAAGCACAGTGGCGGACGGCCGCAAGGTTCTTTACTGGCATGACCCCATGGTGCCGGGACCGCGCTTCGACAAACCCGGCAAGTCGCCGTTCATGGACATGCAGCTGGTGCCCATGTATGCCGACAACGCCGCCAACGAGGCCGGCGTCAGAATCAGCCCCACCGTTCAACAGAACCTCGGCATCCGCTATGCCAGCGTGCGGCGGACCGAAACCTCCTCGTCGTTCGATGCGATTGGGACGGTGCAGTTCGACGAGCGCCTGAACGTTGCGGTGCAGACCCGCGTGGCCGGCTACATCGAGCAGCTGTCGGTGCGGGCGCCGATGGAGCGCGTGCGCAAGGGCCAGGCCCTGGCCACCGTCTTCGCACCCGACTGGCTCGGGCCGCAGAACGAATGGCTCGCGCTGAAACGCTCGGGCGTCTCGGCCGATCTGATTGCGGCGGCCCGCGACCGCATGCGCGCCCTCTCCATCCCCGCTGAACTCATCCGGCGCAGCGAGGAAATCGGCACTGCGCAGGCGCGCCACGTGCTCACCGCGCCAATCGATGGCGTGGTGGCCGAGCTGGGCGTGCGCGAGGGCGTTGCGGTCGCGCCAGGCACCACGCTGTTCCGCATCGCGGGCCTGCACAAGGTGTGGGCCGTGACCGAAATTCCGGAAGCGCAGGCGGTGCGCCTCGTGCGCGGCCAGAAGGCCAAGGCCGTTCTGCAGGCCGATGCCTCGCAGTCGTTCGACGGGGCGCTCGACGAGATCCTGCCCGAGATCAACACGTCCACCCGCACCTTGAAGGCCCGCTTCGAGGTGGACAACAAGAACGGAAAGCTCACGCCCGGCATGCTGCTGCACCTTCAGGTGGCAGGCCCGGCCAGCACGCGGCTGGTGGTGCCTTCGGAGGCCGTCATTCGCACCGGGCGACGCGCCGTCGTCATCGTGCGCAGGGCCGACGGCGCCTTCGAGCCGCGCGACGTGTCGCTGGGTGCGGACGCGGGCGACGACACCGAGGTTGTCTCGGGCCTGGCCGAGGGCGACCAGGTGGTGGCGAGCGGCCAGTTCCTGATCGACTCGGAAGCCCGGCTGCGCTCCGTGCTCGGCAGCATGGCGGCACCCGCCACAGGCGCTGCGGCATCGGCACCGGCATCCACGCCGGCCGCGGCGCTGCACAAGGCCGAAGGCAAGGTCGAGAGCGTGGCGCCCGACGGCATCACCATTTCGCACGGGCCCGTCGCGACGCTCCAGTGGCCCTCGATGACGATGGGCTTTGGCAAGATATCGCCCAACGCGTTTCCCGAAATCAAGCCCGGCGACCAGGTGCGCTTCGAGTTCAGGGAGGGCGGCCCCATGGGCTATGAGCTCGTCACGGTCCAGCGCGTGCAACCGGGCGCACAACGATGATCGCCGCGCTCATCCGCTGGTCGATCGGCAACCGGTTCCTGGTGCTGGTCGCCACCTTGTTCGTGGTGGCCGCAGGATGGTGGTCGGTGGCCCGCACACCGCTCGATGCGTTGCCCGACCTCTCGGACACGCAGGTCATCATCCGCACGCCCTACCCCGGCAAGGCGCCCCAGGTGGTCGAGGACCTCGTGACCTACCCGCTGACCACCACCATGCTCAGCGTGCCCGGCGCCAAGGCCGTGCGCGGCTACTCGTTCTTCGGCGACTCGTTCGTCTACGTGCTGTTCGACGACAAGGCCGATCCGTACTGGGCGCGCTCGCGCGTGGTGGAGTACCTCAACCAGGTGCAGAGCCGGCTCCCCGCGGGGGCGGCTGCAGCGCTCGGCCCTGACGCCACCGGCGTGGGCTGGGTCTACGAATACGCGCTGGTCGACCGCACCGGCACGCGCGACATCGGGCAGCTGCGCGCGCTCAACGACTGGTTCCTCCGGTTCGAACTCAAGACCGTGTCCGACGTGGCCGAGGTGGCCAGCATCGGCGGCATGGTGCGCCAGTACCAGGTGGTGCTCGACCCGGACCGCATGCGCGCGCTGGGCATCACGCAGTCGGCGGTCGTGGAGGCCTTGCAGAAAGCCAATCAGGCGTCCGGCGGCTCGGTGGTGGAACTCGCCGAGGCGGAGTACATGGTGCGTTCGCGCGGCTACCTGCGTTCGCTGGACGACTTTCGAACGATACCGCTCTCGGTGGCAGGCACGACGCCCGTGCTGCTGCGCGACGTGGCCACGGTGCAGATCGGCCCTGAGATGCGGCGCGGCATCGCGGAGCTCGATGGCCAGGGCGAAGTGGCCGGCGGCGTCGTCATCATGCGATCCGGCAAGAATGCACGCTCGACCATCGAGGCCGTCAAGGCCAGGCTCGAGGCGCTCAAGCCCGGCCTGCCGCCGGGCGTCGAGATCGTGCCCACCTACGACCGGTCGCTGCTGATCGACCGCGCCGTGGCAAACCTCCGCGCCAAGCTCATCGAGGAATTCATCGTCGTGGCGCTGGTCTGCGCGGTCTTCCTGTTCCATCTGCGCTCGGCGCTCGTGGCGGTGGTGGCATTGCCCGTCGGCGTGCTGGCCGCGTTCGTGGTCATGCACTGGCAAGGCGTCAACGCCAACATCATGTCGCTCGGCGGCATCGCGATTGCCATCGGCGCCATGGTGGACGGCGCCATCGTCATGGTCGAGAACGTGCACAAGCACCTCGAGGCGTTCGAGACGGCGCAGGGCCGGCAACCTTCGGTGGCCGAGCGGTGGCAGCTGGTGGGCGATGCGTCCGTGGAGGTGGGGCCCGCGCTGTTCTTCTCGCTGCTGGTGATCACGTTGTCTTTCGTGCCGGTGTTCTCGCTCGAGGCGCAGGAGGGTCGGCTGTTCTCGCCGCTGGCCTTCACCAAGACCTACGCCATGGCCGCTGCCGCGGGACTGTCGGTCACGCTGATCCCGGTGCTCATGGGGTATCTGATCCGCGGGCGCATTCCGCACGAGGCCTCCAATCCCGTGAACCGCTTTTTGATGGCGGCGTACCGTCCCGCGCTGGAGCTGGTGTTGCGCTTTCCCAGGGGAACGCTGGCCCTGGCCGCCGTGCTGCTGGCGCTCACCGCAGTGCCGCTCGCGCGACTGGGCGGCGAGTTCATGCCGCCGCTGGACGAAGGCGACCTGCTCTACATGCCGTCTGCGCTGCCCGGGCTTTCGGTGTCGAAGGCGTCCGAGCTGCTGCAGCAGACCGACCGCCTGATCAAGACCGTGCCCGAGGTCGAGCGCGTGTTCGGCAAAGCGGGCCGGGCAGACACGGCCACCGACCCGGCGCCGCTGGAGATGTTCGAGACCACCATCCAGTTCAAGCCCCGGGCGCAGTGGCGCGCGGGCATGACGGCCGACAGGCTGGTCGAAGAGCTGGACCGCGCCGTGAAGGTGCCGGGCCTGAGCAACGTGTGGGTGCCGCCGATCCGCAACCGCATCGACATGCTGGCCACGGGCATCAAGAGCCCCGTCGGCATCAAGGTGGCGGGGACCGACCTGGTCACCATCGACGCGCTGACCACGCAGATCGAGGCGGCGGTCAAGAACGTTCCGGGTGTGTCGTCGGCGCTGGCGGAGCGGCTCACCGGAGGACGCTACATCGATGTCGACGTCGACCGGCTCGCGGCGGCGCGCTATGGGCTTTCGGTGGCCGACGTGCAGGCCGTGGTGTCGACGGCCATCGGCGGCGAGAACGTCGGCGAGGTCATCCAGGGGCGCGAGCGCTATCCCATCAACCTGCGCTATCCGCGCGAGATCCGCGACTCGCTGGAGCGCCTGCGGCAACTGCCTTTCGTGACGGCCAGGGGCGCGCAGCTGCTGCTGGGCGATGTCGCGAAGATTGCCATTGCCGACGGGCCGCCCATGCTGCGCAGCGAGAACGCGCGGCTGTCGGGCTGGGTCTACGTCGATGTGCGCGGCCGCGACCTGCGCTCCGCCGTCAACGACATGCAGGCGGCCGTCGGCAGGGCCGTGAAGATGCCTGCCGGGTACGCGGTGTCATGGTCCGGCCAGTTCGAATACCTGGAGCGCGCGACCGAGCGCCTGAAGCTGGTCGTTCCGGCGACGCTGGCGGTCATCTTCGTGCTGCTGTACCTGCTGTTCAGGTCCTTCGGCGATGCGGCGCTGGTGATGGCGGCCGTGCCGTTCTCGCTCATCGGCGGCTTCTGGCTCATCTGGGCGATGGGCCACTCGATCTCCGTGGCCACGGCGGTGGGCTTCATCGCGCTGGCCGGCGTGGCGGCCGAGTTCGGCGTGGTGATGCTCGTCTACCTGAAGAACGCGCTTGCGCGGCGCCTCGAAGCCGGAGAACCGATGAGCGACCAGACCCTGCTCGCCGCGATCCGCGAAGGCGCCGTGCTGCGCGTGCGGCCCAAGGCCATGACGGTGGCCGTGGTGATGGCGGGCCTGTTGCCCATTCTGTGGGGCAGCGGCACCGGCTCCGAGGTGATGACGCGCATTGCCGCGCCCATGGTGGGCGGCATGGTCACCGCGCCGCTCCTGAGCCTGCTCGTGGTTCCCGCCGCGTGGTACCTGATGCGCCGACGCGTCGAGCCCGGGGCTCACCCGCCGTCGGCGCGGCGAACCGGCAGCGCATTCAGCGGAATGCGCAGGTAGGACACGCCGTTGTCATCCGCGGGCGGCAGGCGGCCGGCACGCACGTTGACCTGGATCGACGGCAGGATGAGGGTCGGCACATCGAGCGTGGCGTCGCGCGCGCGGCGCATGGCGACGAATTCCTCCTCGGTGATGCCGTCGCGCACATGGATGTTGCGCGCGCGCTGCTCCGCGACCGTGGTCTGCCATTGCGCCATCCGTGACGCGGGCGGGTAGTCGTGGCAGACATACATCGGCGTCTCGGGCGGCAGGTCGAGCAGCCGCCGCATCGATGCATACAGCTGGTGCGCGTCGCCCCCGGGGAAGTCGGCCCGCGCGCTGCCGAGGTCCGGCATGAAGAGCGTGTCGCCGACAAACACGGCGCCGCCGATGAGATAAGCCATGTCGGCGGGCGTGTGCCCCGGCACGAGGATGGCGGTGGCCTCGATCCCGCCGATGCGCAAGGTCTCGCCATCCTTGAAGAGATGGTCGAACTGGCTGCCGTCGGGCAGGAAGCTGCGCTCCAGGTTGTAGAGCTTCTTGAAGGTGGCCTGCACCATGCGGATGTTCTCGCCGATGGCAATGCGCCCGCCGATCCGCGCCTGAAGGTAGCCGGCTGCCGAAAGGTGGTCGGCATGCGCATGGGTCTCCAGGATCCAGTCGACCTGCAGCCCGTGCTCGGCCACGCACGCCAGCACCCGGTCGGCGCAGGCGGTGCCGGTGTGGCCCGACTTGAAGTCGTAGTCGAGCACCGGGTCGATGACGGCAGCCCGCAGCGTGGCCGGGTCCCATGCGAGGTAGGAGACAGTCCCGGTCCTGGGGTCGAAGAAGGCCTGGACGGCGGCGGGTGTGTTCATGGCTGTCTCTCGCGGGTCGATCAATTGATCTATGACAAAATATTCTATATATTGGTATATTGTTGTCAACGCCGATGAAATGGACGACCGACTCATGCCTGCAGTGCAAACCATGAAACCCCCGCACCCCGTCTTCGACGCCGAGGTGCTGCGCGGCGCCGCCGCGCGGGCGGTCGGCGTGATGAAGGTGTTGGCCAACGAGGATCGCTTGCTGCTGCTGTGCCAGCTTTCGCAGGGAGAGATGTGCGTGAGCGAGCTCGAAGCGCAGCTCGACATTCGCCAGCCCACGCTGTCGCAGCAGCTCGGCGTGCTGCGCAACGAAGGCGTGGTCACCACGCGCCGGCAAGGCAAGAACATCTTCTACGCCGTGGCCGATCCGGCGCTGCTCGAGATCCTGGCCCTGCTCTACCGCATCTACTGCCCGAAGGAAAAACGATGACCATCGACTGGCCTTCATTCACCCCATGGGCCGCACTCGCGGGCGGCGTGCTCGTCGGCGCCGCCACTGCGATGTTCCTGCTGCTCAATGGCCGCGTCGCCGGCATCAGCGGCATCGTCGGCGGACTGCTTCGGCTCGTCAGCGGCGACGTGGCGTGGCGCGTGGCGTTCATTGCCGGCCTGGTCGGCGCGCCGATGGCCTACGCGCTTTTCACGGACTGGCCGAAGCCGCAGATCGAGGCCGGCTATGGCACGCTCGTCGTGGCCGGTCTTCTGGTCGGCGTGGGCACGCGCTACGCGGCGGGATGCACGAGCGGCCACGGCGTCTGCGGCCTGTCGCGCCTGTCGCCGCGCTCCTTCACGGCAACCGCGGCCTTCATGGGGGCCGGGTTCCTGACCGTGTTCCTGATGCGCCATCTGCTGGGCCTCTGAGGAACACTGCCATGGCCTTCTTCACCTCATTTCTCGCGGGCCTGGTGTTCGGCCTGGGCCTGATCGTTTCCGGCATGGCCAATCCGGCCAAGGTGCTGGGCTTCCTGGATCTCGGTGGGCGATGGGATCCGTCGCTTGCCTTCGTGATGGCCGGTGCGATCGCCGTCGGAGCCGTCGCGTTCGCAGTGGCAAGGAGGCGTACGCGCTCCTTGCTTGGCGCGGCGATGCGGCTGCCCAGCCTGCGGGCGATCGATCGGCGCCTCATCGTCGGCAGCGTTCTTTTCGGCATCGGCTGGGGCATCGCGGGCTTCTGTCCGGGGCCGGCATTGGTGGCAGTGGGCATGGGACAAGCCAAGGCGCTGGTCTTCGTGATCGCGATGCTGGCTGGCATGGGCGTTTTCGAATGGCTCGAGGGGCGCAAGGAAACGAAGCACCAGGGAGGGAGCCGTCCGAAGGCGAATGGACGCCGGGGATCTGCCCATCGCAGCGGCCCTTCCCGCCGCACGAATTGATTCCCTGCAATGCTGCGGGCGAGGCGCTCCTGCAGTGAATCCATGGTCGCTTTTGGGAGTGGCCGTGAACGGGCGCCGTGTGTGTTGCGTTGATTGATTCCATCCCATCTTCAACAGGAGAATTTCATGCGCTCCACAACATTTCGCGACCTGCTCGTTCCACTCGCACTTGTCGTTGGCGCTACCGCGTTTGCCGCCGACAGCAACATGGTGCCTGGGCAGCTGAGCCCGCCCTCGCAAGCGGGCCGCAGCACGGTGAAGGCGGCTGGAAAGGCTTCGCAGGACGCAGCTCACGCCGGCAAGAAAGCGGTCGATGCCGCCGAAGCAGCGGCAGAGAAAGGCAAGGCGGACGCCGGCAGGATCTCGCAAGCCCTCGCGGAGGGTATTCGCCGCGCCGCGCGCAAAGCGGCCGAGGCCGCCAACCGTTTCCAGGAGAAGGCGGGTGCCTCGTCCGCGAGGGCCATCGACAGTACCCGGGAAGCTGCGCGTGCCGTCGAGGAAGAAAGCAGGAAGGCCTCTGTCGCCGCAAGGGAGGCGCTCGATCGGGCCGATGAGTCGGTCAAGCGCTCCGCGCAGGCCAGCAAGGAAGAAGCGGAAAAAGCAGCCCAGGCCACGCGCGAAGCGCTGGACAAGGCCGCCGAGGCCATGCGCAATGCGGCGCGCGCGGCGGCGGATGCGGCTGAGCAATCAGCCCAGGCCATCAAGCGCGGCGCACGTCCCCCGGGCGCGGAAAAGCCGTAGCGGCGGTCACTGCAGCATCGCGGGCGCCGGCGCGAGGCATCGCTGCACGAAGGCCGACAAGGCGCCCACATCGGGAATCTGCACGTCGCGGCGACCCTTCTCCACGAACTCGATGACCTTGTCGCGTGCGAGCCGCGACAGCGCCCGGCTCACGCTCTCCAGCGTCATGCCCAGGTAATTGCCGATCTCGGCGCGCGTCATGCGCAGCGTGATCTGGTCGGTGCGCATGCCGCGTTCGGCGAGCGACTCGGCCCAGTAGCGCAGGAAATCGGCCACCCGCGCATCGGCCGGCAGCGTGCACACGGACATCAGCGAATCGCGGTCATGGGCGATCTCGCGGCTCATCGCGGTGTGGAACACCTGCAGCAGCGCCGGCTCGGCCAGGCAGGCGGCAAGCAGCGATTCGTACGAGACCACCCAGACCTCGCCCGTGTCCATGGCCACGGCGTCGCACGAGTAGTGCCCGCCGGCGATGCCGTCGAAGCCGAGCCAGTCGCCGCGGAACTTCAGGCCCACCACCTGCTCGCGGCCGTCCGCGGACAGGTTCACGATCTTGAAGAAGCCCGAGTTCAGGATGTACAGGTTGCCGAAGCGCTCGCCGGACTGGTAGATCACGTCGCCGGCGTGCACCACGCGGCGCTGCGGGGCCAGGCGCTCCTGCAGGAGCTTCTGCGTTTCCACCAGCTTCTGGCAGGCCCGCTCGTGGACCGCCACGCCTGCCTGCGGCAACGCGCGCGTTGCGAGAAAGCCGGTCATCGCCGGTGCGGCGGTTTCGGTGCGGGCGGGGTTGTACATGTGAAGAGCTCCTGGAGATGTGTGTGTCGCGGGTCGATGGAGGGATGCTAGGAAGCGCGCGGCAACACAGTGACAACGCTCGGAGTCGGTCGGTAACGCTGGGTGAATGGTTTGTGTCCGGTGGGTAACAGCGCCCGCCCACGCGCCGCTTTGATCTGCATCAAGAGCGGCTGGGCTGCTGGGGCTAGCCTCCCAGGGTCCCACAAGGGAGTTCATGCGCTTTCCCTTCGAAATCCACAATTCGTCGGCCTTCCAGACCTTGCTGCCAGAGGACGAGGCGGCCCTGCTGGCGCGTGCCCGTCTGCTCCAGGCGGCGTGGTTGCGCGCCGCTTTTCCGCTGCAGCTCAAGGGGAAAAATCTCGGGATCTTTTGCGACGAAGGAAGCGAAGGCAGCGAAAGCCGGGCGCTGTTCCAACGCGCGGCGCAGGCGCTGGGCGCGCATGTCGCGACCATTCGCCCCGCCCTCTCCAGCCTCGGCAGCCCCGATGAGGTCCGGCACACGGCACGGATCCTGAGCCGCTTCTACGACGCGGTGGAATGCCAGGGGATGGCGCCGGAACTCGTGCGGCAGATCGGCCGGGAGGCCGCCATTCCCATCTATGACGGCATCGCCTGCGCGACCCATCCCACTGCGGTTCTTGCCGCTCGGCTCGACGATCGGACATCGGCTGCGGACAACAGGCGCTTCGTGCTGCAGGCATTGCTGCTGGGCAGCATCGGCTGAGGAAGCCCTTCGCCGCCAAGAATCAATAAAGTCCGTCCGATGTCAAGTTTTCGCAAGGTATTGATCTACAACGGTTATTCGACGTTTGAATCGCCCCGGGTTTTGTAGACACCTCTGAGCCTCAAACCTGAGGCACCAATAGGAGGGCCATGAGTAAGCAGAGATACACCGAAGAGTTCAAGGCCGAGGCGCTCAAGCGGATCACCGAGCGCCATCACAAGGTGGCGGATGTTTCGGCCCGGCTGGAGTGAGAAATGGATCAAGGCCCTGCGCACGCCTGCCGGTGATCGACAAGCGCAGGTGTCGCAGACAGACAAGTTGCGGCGGCTGAAGGCCGAGCTCGAGCGGGTCACCGAGGAGAGGGACATCCTCGCCGTGGATTCAACCGATCGATGCAACACACTGGAAACCACTTAGGCAGAAAGAGCGTTTCCTTGAAGGCCGTCTGCACGCGGCAGGTATCTGCCCATTCCGCGCGGGGTGCCGTGCGCCAATCAGCGCCGGCAGCGGGTCCGAGACGGGTATAGCTGGGACTTCGGCAGTACGAAAACCGGACGGGTCTTGGATGGCCGCTTACGCACGTGCGGGCTTGGCAGCCCTCGACCTCCCCCGACGAATGCACACAGGTGCCGTCCCATCCTCAACGCTTGAGGGGGCCGGCCGGAAAACGCAAGGCCCGACATCGCGCGCCGTCATCTGCCGGCGACTGCGATACGCGCGTGAGTCAAATCAAACCGTGTGACTGTCCAGCAACACTTTTGCCGCTGGCAGAAATGATATCGCTGCAACGCAACAATTTCCCAGAGGTTGTCAGACAACCTGTTTAAGATTTACGCAACTTTTCATTGGTGGGGCACCATTTCGGTGCTCGATGTTGTACGACAACTTGGGTCATTTTTTGGTCAAAGTCGAGTCCATATCGTCGTGCGGCACATTGCTCAGTCTCGATGAAAAAGTCTGGGTTAATTCTCGGCAAATGAGGTGTTTTGGCGTCGAAAGTAAATCTGGCATTCGCTTTCTCGCTGTTCTCATTCGCGGAGTATTTTTATCGGATAGACCGCACCGATCCAGAAGAGAAGCTGGAATGGGCAAAGAGCTACGCGGAGCCTCGGAAATCATGGATTTATTGATGTCGGATGTACGGCTTTTCGTGAAAGCCGTCGAGGTGGGAGGATTGACGCAGGCAGCCGACGCGTTGGGGGTGCCAAAGGCATCCGCGTCCCGACAACTCAAGAGGCTGGAGGTCTTGGTCGGCCATACGCTGTTGCATCGGGGAGCAGGCCGCTTCGGAGTCACCGGGGAAGGGCGCCTTTTCCTTCCCACCGCCAAAGAGGTACTTGAGGCTGTGGACCAGGCCCGGGCACAACTCTCCCATACGGACGAAACCCTGACAGGCCAGCTGCGCATCTCGGTTCCAGGCTATGTGGGTCGCGAGTTGCTCTTGCCGCACCTGGCCGCCTTCATGGCCGCGCATCCCCAGCTCAAGTTGACGGTCGACGTGAGCGCTGACCGGGTCGATCTGTTTCGCGAAGATGCTGACGTGATGATCCGGGCGGGGCGGGAGGGCTGCGAAGAACTCGTGGCCAGGCGCATCAAAAGTCTGGGCCGCATCTTGTGCGCTGCGCCGTTGTATCTAAATCGCCATCCCGCAATCAACGCGGTGGACGATCTCGCGGGGCACTCTTTCCTGACCAGCGGGCCGGAACGGCAGGCCATGGAAATGGTCATTCCTGGCCTGGACCGGGAGCACATCGTCGAGGCAACGGGGGTGTTTCGCGCCAACGATCCGGAACTGCTACTGAGACTTGCCTGCGCGGGCGGTGGCATTGCCTTGGTTCCCCTTCTTTGTGCCAAAGCCGCAATTCAGAGCGGCTCTTTGGTTCCGGTGCTTCCGTCGCTCGATTTGATGCCCAAAGAACTGAACCTGATGTATTTACCCGCGCGGCGCAATACCCGAAAAATCAGGACCTTCGTCGATTTCATCTTCGAGGCGCTAGAGCAATCCATACAGGCTCAAAAGCAAGAAGGGCCGACTTCCGAAGGCGGTACGGACCCACGCTTTCTCGCGACGAACAGCTCCCCATGCTCGGCCACTGCCGTAGCAACAGGCCCGCAAGAACAAGGCCTATAAGTTCGAAATCAGCAGCTCGCGTGATGCCGCGCGATGTTCCGCCGAGCCCATCGTGTAGGTGATCGACAGCGCCGCTGTTTCAACCCAGCAAAGGCCTGCCGCATCTGGGGAATGTCGTTCACGCTGACCACTGCCCTCCTCTTCATCGACTTGAGCAGTGCGGCCATGCGGTCGTGCGGCTCGAGTCCGAATGGCACGTCATAGCCTCCGGTTCCTCAAGTACGGCGGGTCGAGATAGAATAGCGTGTGGCTGCGGTCGTTGACCTGCCCCCTTCTGCCGTGCCATTCATAACGAGGAAGTCCGGGGTTGCAAGATTAATTGATCTCGGTGGTTGTTGAGGTGGATCGAGCTGTATCGCCAACGCGCTGGCGATGCAGCTCGGCGAACTTCGACGGAGGCATTCGCTGGCAACTGCTGTGCGGCCTGACCTCGTTGTAGTCCTGACGCCAGAGCGTGATGGCCGATCGGGCCTGCTGCAGCGTCTCGAACCACTGTTCGTTCAGGCACTCGTCCCTGAACTTGCCGTTGAAGCTCTCGATGTAGCCGTTCTGCAAGGGCCGTCCCGGCTCGATCAGGGTGTGACGGATGCCGTGGGTCTGCGCCCCACATATTCATTTATCACGGGATCCATTCGCGACAGCTTCCTTGAAGCCTCTTCAGGAAGGCAGGCATTGGCCAGCAGGTGATCCAATTTCTGGCGCCGGACTTCGTTGATCGGAGTCGGCGCGGACTTGGTTTCACGAGCACGATCTCATCGACAAATGGCAGCCAGCCCGGCACCGTCGCCTCGACGGTGCGCGGATCGCTGAAGCCCATGTAGACCGTCCGCGTCGAAGTAGAACTGAGCTCAACTTCAGTCGGCGCCAACACTGGACGGCATTCAGCAGCCGCGGTCGGCGAGGCTTAGTCACCCGATTGGATGGACCAGAAGTGGGCGCGGGCCAAAAAGGAACGACTCGGGCGCGCAGGCATTCCTGCAGGGCCTCTTCACTGGAAAGCTCTCGCACCTGGACGTTCTTCAAGAACTCGCGCTTCAACTGCTCCAGCGCCTCGGTGCCGTAAACGATCTGGCGGCACTCCTTCGCCCCCCCAACTTCACTTTCGTGCCTGAACAGAAAGCCCTTGCGGGCTTCTCTACTGGTGGAGCCTGCATTGGCAGCATGAGCGAGAGGTGCCCATGCGCCCAACAATTTGCTCGAGACTGATTGATGCGTGGTCATGAAAATTGGGATTGAAAAATGGTTAACAGGGTTCTGATCTTGCGAACGAACGATTTGTCCGCAAGGCGCGCAGGCATCTTGGTGATCAATGTAGCGGGCGACATCCTTCTTCAAACCTCCACATGTCAGTTCTTGAGAATTGGTGTGAGCGATATGTGGAAAAGTACGCAAGCTGGAGCGGCTGCGAGCGATTGCTCAACACCAGCCTGCAATTCATCCATCTCGCATTCATGGCTCTTTTGCTTAGAAGATCGTAAACACGTTCTAAGAGCGTGTTTACGATCTCCGTTGCTGGCGAAAATGGCTGAGTGAAGAGAAAGAAATACGCCAGCGACATCAGTCGAGAGAAGTTCGCATAGATAGAGCCGCTGCTGAGCAGCGTGCGCCGGCGCACCAAGCCTGCGACGATGGATGTGTATGAGGTGTTTTGCGCGCTGCTGTACCTGCTGCACACGGGCTGCCAGTGGAGGTTCCTGCCGAGCGATTTGCCCAAATGGCAGACGGTGTATGCCTACTTTGCCAAGTGGAGCGATCCCGACGCACGGTGTGAGCGTGCTGGAGCGGGCTTCAAAAAAATCAGGTTGGCGCGGCCCGTACGAGACTGGGGCGCAACGCCAGCAGCGCGTTCTTGATCGTGGACGCGCAGAGCCTGAAGAACTCGGACACGGCAGCCCTGAAGGGCTATGACGCGGGCAAGTAGGTTTCTGGCATCAAGCACCACATCGCGGTGGACACCCAAGGATTGCCGCATGCGGAGGCAGTGACCACGGCCGAGATGACGGATCGCAAGGGTGCGCTGCAGGCGCTCAAACGCGGCAAGCCCGCCCTGGGACGGGTGCTGAGCCTGCTGGCAGATGCCGGCTACGTGGGTGCACCCTTCGTGCAGGGCGTGCGAGACATTCTGGGCGAGCACGTCACGGTGCAGATTGCCAAGCGCAGCGAACTGCACACCTTCAAGGTCATGCCCAAGCGCTGGATCATCGAGCGCAGCTTTGCGTGGCTGGAGAAGAACAGGCGGTTATGGAAGAACTGCAAGCGATTGCTCGACACCAGCCTGCAATTCATCCATCTCGCATTCATGGCTCTTTTTGCTTAGAAGATCGTAAACACGTTCTAAGGGCTGTCTGTCAGCCTTCTCAGCGCATCCAGATCGAGGACTGTGATCGCGTTGTAGTTCAAGCTGATCGCACCATGTGCCACCAGCACGCCGAGCGCCTGGTTGACTGTCTGCCTGGTGACCTGCAGGAGGGCCGCAAGATCCTTCTGTGTCAAGCGCAGGCGCAGGTTGATTCCCTTTCCGGCATTGCCCCCATACAGCACCGCCAGCCGTTCGATCGTCGCGACCAGCCGCTGCTGAAACGAGCCGACGCCCTGACTGAGTAACGAATCGAGCACGACCCTGTGCTGCTTCATCAGCATTTTTGCCATTCCCTTCCAGAGGACAGGCTCGTCGTCGAGGATTTTTTGAACCAGCAGGGTTGGCATCCGGACGACCGTGACGTCGTTCAGCGCACAGAAGTCGTAGATGATGCGACTCTCCTCCTCTTCCTCACCCCCTTCTGGGTCAATGGTCCGGGTGAACCCGGCCACATAGCCGGGCCCGAGGAGTGCCACAGGGGTCCGACGTCCTCCAGGTGGAATGTGACCGACAAGCAGATGTCCCGACACGATCACAAACGTCTCAGGCATTCCCTGCTCGATCGACACCATCTCGCCCCTGGCGTATCTGCCGAGGCGCGCGCTAACGAGAAGCTTGCTCATCGCCGAGGCGGGCCACCGTGCGAAGCCCTGCGTGAGGCGCAGCGTGCCTTCCACCAGCACTGCGTCCTCCAAAGTCGCTCTGATCACTTCCCCTCTGCCTGCCCCAGGATGTCCACCACCACGCGGCGGTCCGGCTGCAGACAGGCGACCAGGCGCGGCGTGCGCTGCGTGCCCTGGCAATCGCGCGTCGCGGGGTCGCGCTCGCCCATCGAGCGCACTTCCATGGGTGCGCGTACGCCGGCTGCCCTCAGGTAGTCGCGCACCGTGTTGGCACGTTGCAGCGCCAGGCGGTCGTTGTAGGCTCCGTCTCCGAGCCGGTCCGTATGCCCTGTGATCGTCAGGCTTTGCACTTGCATCGCCTGGCTGCGCAATGCGCGGGCCAGCGCGTCGAGTTCGCCGCGGCCCTGGGGCAGCATGTCTGCCGCACTCGAGCGATCGAAGATGAAGAGCGTGTCGGCGCTGAGATTCACGCGCCGTGTCGTCGCTTGTGCGGATTCCGGAACGGGGGTGGGGGTTGGCGTCACGACGGGCGTGAGCGCGCAGTTCTGCCCCTGGCACCAGTTGTAGCGCTCGTCATGCAGGCTGCCACAGCCTGCGAGCACGAGGGTGGCGAGGGCCGAGGCGCCGAGCGCGAGCAGCTTCGGTGTGTTCTTCGTTTGCATGTGTTGTTTCCTTGACGTTGCCATTGGTTGCGCTGCGCTCACCACGCCACCCGCACACCGAGTTGCCCCGAGACACCCTCGCGGTGGGTGCCGCTGAGCGAGCGCTGGTACTGCACGCCGCCATAGAGGTAGGCGGTCTTGCTCAGCGGCAGTTGCGCTCCCACGCCCAGTTCGGCCCAGGTCTGCTTGGCCCACGCCTCGCTCACTGCGGTGCTGCCGACGGTCACGGCCTTCGGATCCTTGAATTCGTGCAGCACATTGGCCGTCACGTAGAAGGTGTTGGTGCGCGTGAGCGCGTCGCCGCGCTCGGCCTTGTCGTTCCAGGCCAGCCGCCCGCCCAGGCGGCTGCGCAGGCTCTGGCTGGTAAAGGCGTCTACCGAGGACACGTTGTCCGCAAAGCCGCGATAGCGCGTGACCTGGTAGCTCAGCTGCGCCTGCGGCTCGATCAGCCACTGGCTGTCGCCGATCTGCCAGGGGCGCCCCACTTCGACGCTCAGCCCCGCGCCGGCGCCCTTTTGCGTGCCCTCGCCGCCGTACTTGTCGGTGTACTTGTTCTGTACCGCATGCAGCTGGCCAACCAGGTCGAGGTAGCTGCCGTTATCGGCGTAGCGCGTGTGGTATGCGCCAAGGGTCGTCATCTGGCCCGTCATCTTTCCGGTGTCGTAGCCCATGCCCGCTTGGCCGCGGCGGCGGTCGCTGAAGTTCGTGCTGGTGCGCCCGTATCCCACGCTGATGCCGGTGTGGCTGCGCGACTTGTCGCCGGCGTCACCGCTGTAGGTGACCGCCAGGTCCTTGCCGAGTTGGACATACTGCATTTCCTGTTCGAAGCCGAACTGGCGCTTGCCGTCCACATCGAGGCGTTGCGCGTGCAGGCGCATCCACACCTGGTCGCCGGGCGCCTTGGCGTCGCAGCCGCAGTAATCCCACTTGAGCGTCTGCTGCTCGCCCACCCGCTTGTGCAGGCTGCCCAGCAGGCCCAGGCCCAGTTCGGTTGTGGCCATCTGGCCCATCACGTAGCCAGGAACCGCGGGGCGGAACACCTCGGGTGCTGGCACCGGCGTCGGCGCCGGGCTCGCCCCGGGGACTGCGGTCGGGATCGGCGTGGGGATGTAGACGCTAGTCAGGTAGAAGCTGTTGGCGTCGCCGTCGATGCGGCCGCCGCGGTGCAAACCGTATTCGTGGGCGCCGGCCTGCACCGGCGCGGCCAGCGTGAAGTTGCCCTCCGACGAGGTGCCAGTGACCTGGACCACCTGGATGCCGTTGACGGTGGCGGCACCGGCGCCGCCGGCGTTGGCCACGAGCACGCGGGTGGTGCCGCTGGTGTTGCCGTTGACGACCAGCTTGTCTGTGGCGCTGGCGTCGCCGCCCAGGGCCGTGTTCAGCCGCACGAGGCCGTTGGTGCCGGTGTAGTTGCCGTTGACCGTGAGCACGTTGCCGGGCATGCCCGAGGGACTGCGCAGGTCGACCAGGCCGGCGTTGTGCACATCGCCGGTGATGGCGAAAGTGCTCGCGCCCATCAGCACACTGCTGGTTGGCTGGATAAACAGACCCATCGGGGTCCCGCTGCCATCGACGCCGGCGCCGACGACCAGCGGGGCGCCAGCGAGGGTGAGGCGGGTGTTGTCCAGCGTGATGCTTTCCCAGTTGACCAGTTGGGCGCCGCCGGCCGTCGCGGTCACGCCCTGCAGGGTCAGCTTGTCGACCCATCCGTCGGCGGCCGAAACATCGTCGCCGCCGTCCAGGAGGGTGCTGCCGTTGTAGCTGGCGGCGGACACGAGTGCCGTGTCGGAGCCGTTCTGTCCGCGGAAGCCGCCCGACAGGGTACCGCCCGACCAGGTGAAGTTGTCGTTGCCGTCGCCGGCGCTGGCAACGCGGTCGTCGCCGTGGATGGTGCCGTTGAAGCTGCCGCCGGTGAGCGTCAGGCTGTCGTTGCCCAAGCCGAGGATCGCATCGCCAGCCACGGTGCCCGCCGTGGTGACGACGGCATTGCCGCCGAGCGTGTCGGTGCCGGTGTTGGCGGCGTCGCCGTCGCGGATGGCGATGCCGGAAGCGGCGCCGTTGACCGTCGCGGCTGCGCCGATGTTGACGGTTCCGCCGGCCGCTGCAAGGGTGTGGAGGGCCGCTGCCAGGCCCGAACCACTGGTCACGCTACCGCCCGTGGCATCGACCTGGTAGGTGCCCCCAGCCGAGATGGCGCGCAGGCCGTCGGCATCCGCGCCCGTCGCCGTCACAGTGCCCGCATTCATCTGAACCGCGGCCAGTCCAAGGCCGGCGTTGGAGCTGACGATGCCCGAGGCAGAGGTGCCCGATGTGCTCACCGTTCCGCCGTTCATGATCGCCGTCGCCGTCGAGGTGCTGGCAACAGTTCCGACGCTCGCTGAAATACCAACCGAATCTTGGCCAACCGTTGTGACCGTCCTCGTGTTCAATGCCGTTGCATTGCCCACAGCGCCCTGATCAACTGCTGCCTGCATGCCTTGGGCTGCGATACCAGTGGTGGATATCGTCCCTTGATTCACGGCCGTGGCGTCACCTGCACCATAAAGCACGCGGGCTGCCGTGCCACTCGCGAACTGCCCCTTGGTTGCGATGGCCCCCTGGTTGGTGGCAATCGCATCCCCATAGCCCATGACGTCCGCAAAAACGCCAATGCCGTAGGGAGACCCATTCGTCGCGACGGTTCCTGCGGCCTGGAGCGTCGCAATCGCAGTGCCGTGCTTTGACGAATCACCATTGTCGATATGCGCGCCGATCCCGGTGGAATAGGGACCATTCGTCGTGATGGCGCCGCTCGAGGTGGCCGTCGCCGTGCCATTGCCAATGGTCAACGCGTAGACGCCCCAGCCGAATGTTCCATTGGTCGTGACGGTTCCGGTGTTGCCTGCGCTGGCGTTACCGCCTGCCGCAACTGCATAGACGCCAAAATTGCCATCGATACCCGAGGCGCCGGTCGTCAGTATGGTTCCACCGTTCGTCGCTGTCGCATTGCCGGTTCCCATGGCATGGGCAAGGATCCCCTTGGCGCCTTCGGTGCCGCCGGTCTGGATGGAAGTGCCTGCCGAAGAGCTGGCAATCGCATCGCCAGTGCCGCGCGTTTCGGCATGCAGGCCGTAAGCGTAGTCGCCCGCCGTGCTGATGCGGCCGTTCAGCAGCGTGGCAATGGCCGCGCCATTGCCGTCGTTGCGTGCGTAGATACCGGCGCCGCCGGTCTGCTGCGTAGTGATCGTCGAAGCTGCGGCATCCATGGTTGCCGTTGCCGCGGCCGTGCTGGCTGGGTTCAGGACAGCGGCCCAGATTCCGTAGCCGTTGCTGCCCTGGGTCGCGATACTGCCACCCGTCATCGACGCGGTCGCGGCGCCCGTTCCGATGGCCAACGCGGCCAGCCCGACGCCACCCGAACCGTTGGCGATCAGCGTTCCCCCCGTCTGGCTGGCAATCGCGTCGCCAGACCCTGAGCCGACTGCGATGACGGTCGAGCTGGCGCCGTTGGTCGTCGCAGTGCCGCCGGAAATGGTGGCGTAAGCATCGCCGGAGCCCAGTGTCTGGGCCACAACGACCGAGTTATTCAAGGCCTGCGTGGTGGCAACACCACCCGTCATGGTGGCCACAGCATCGCCACTGCCATACGCCAAGGCGTAAGCCGCATGCGACCCGCCTGCCGCAGTGCCGGTACTGATCGAACCGCCGTTCACCGTGACCGTCGCCGTGCCTGTGCCGCGCGTGTCGGCATACAGACCGACAGAGGAACCTTGCTGTCCGGTGGTCGAGATGGAGCCGCTATTGAGGATCGACGTTGCATTGCCGTCGCCGTAGGCGACCGAGGTGACGCCAGGTGCGAATTCGCCGACGCTGGTGATCTGCGCACCATTGATGACGACCCTCGTACTGGCCGTACTAACCGTAGGACCGCTACCGACTCTCGCTTCGGCCAGCACAGCGTAAAAAGGACTGGCCCCGGTATTGCCCGCAGGAGCGGTCACATTGATCGTGACAGGGCCATTCACTTCAATCTGTTGATCGCCTGCGCCGCTACCGGTCGAATAAATACCATGGTTGTTGACCGGCGCGATGGTGATGGGCGCCGCCGTGCCGTCAACGATGACTTTGATGTTGTCGGTGCCATACGCAATGCCGGTGGTGTTCGGGTTTGCGTCCCCCGCTGGCGTTCCATCGCCCTGGCAAGTCACAGTCCCGCCCGAAACGACCGCACCGCATTCGTTGGCCGCCCAGGCGGACGATGCGCTGCCGAAAACAGCCGTCGCCAGAAGGGCCGCGCCGATCGTGATGCTTGAAGAATTCTTGCCGCGCGCGGTGCACACCTCGCTGGCCGCAACCCAAGCGCCGAGCGCCTCGTTCCAGATGCTGCGAAATGACTTGTTCACATTTACTCCCTCGTGCTAGATAGAAATAGATCGCCGACTACGTTGTGCTGGGTGAGTTGCTCCAAGGACTGAAGCGCTGCACTTCGAATCTCCGGTTGATCGCGTTTTCCGAGGCAGAGCGACCGTGCAAGACCTCGAAGTGGGCGGAATCTATCGCTGTGAAACGTCGAGGTGCAAACCGATTGAGTGCCTGTGTCGGCTACCCGACATTGGTGATATTCATTTGTTTGCGATTGTGAAAAATGTCCGGGACCCCAGGAGGAGCTACGGCGATCGATGCATCCTTCGCCGAAGCACCTCCCGCCTCGCGTCAGGCGATAGCCCGGCTTTTCCCGCTCGGACCGTCCAACCGATATCCCCTGCCGTGGACAGCCCGGAGCTCCCAGCCATTGGCCTCGAGATCCAAGACGCGCCGCAAACGGGAAATGCTGACGTCGAGGGACCGTGACTGCGTGTCTTCGCGGTTGTCCCAGACGGTCGAGTACAACCACTCGCGCGTGAGCGTGTGGCCTGCATGAGAGAACAGTTCGAACGCAACGTCGGAGTCGATCGCACGAAGGTGAACCCTCTCACCCGCAACCTCCACGGTATCGCTCAACAGAGAAAAGCGATAGCAATCCCACGCCGGATCGGATTCGGACACGCTCACACCGAAGCGCCGCATGAACATGCGCGCGACACAGCAGAATTCGACGAATGAAGTCGGGCTCACGATCACTTCATTCGTCGCATTCCAATGCAGATCCGACAGCACCGGCACTTGATCTCGCGAAGCCAGGCACAGCACCGGCGTCCAATGCCCGACCAGCGCCTTGACCTCTCTGAGCTGCATGAGGGAAGACTCGGCATCGCCCTCTACAGCCAGGAAGACCATGTCGAATTTCGGCGCAAGCGCGGCACCGCAGCGAGCCATCTCTGCAGTGCTCGCGAATACCTTGGGCTGATGCCCGAGCCTGCGAATGGCTCGGCGTCCGTACTCGCGCGTACGCAGCGTCGGGTCGAGCACCGCGATGCGCGCGCCTTCGGATGTTACGAACCTCATCGATTGCACCGCCCTTCGATTCCACGCTGGTGTGGACCGTGCACCCGATTCGCCGCTGTCGTCGACGGCTCTTGGCAAGAGGTTGCTCATGCTCAGTTCACCTTGACAGTGAAGAGGACCGTACCCGACGCGCCGGGGTCCAGCGGCCCTGTGAACTTCCAGCTCAGCGCACCCGTTCCACCCTCCGTTTGCGCGGCACTGCATTCCACGGCCGGAGCCGGGGCCGGATTGGCGGGCGTGTTCTTCTGGCAGCTCGCGAGCGTGGTCGGCGTCGTGTCCGCCTGCGCCGCAATGAACACCGTGTATTGCGGCGTCGTGTCGTTGACCGTCAAGCCGCTGATCGGGGTCGTTCCGTTGTTGGTATAGGCGATGCGGTATTCCAGCGTGTCGCCGGGCTTGGCCTGGTTGTTGATGCCGAAGCTGCCGCTGCGTGTCACGTTGCGTACTTCCTTCTTGAGTTCCAGCGCACTGGTCGACACGGTGGTGATGTCGGTCACCGTGTAGGTGGCGTTCAGGCCGGGGCTGGCGTTGGTGAAGACGAAACTGGCCTGCACGGTGCTGGTGTTGTTGTTGCCGCTCATCGCGTTGGCGGGAATGAACTCCTGCATCACGATGCACACGTTTTGCCCGGCGACCACCGTCACCGGGACGGCCGGCGGGTAGAGCAGCGCCGCGCCCGCTTGCAACGCGCCCGTGCAGCCGATGTCGGCAAAGATCTTGCCGCTCCAGCCGCTGAGCGCCGGCGTGTCCACCGAGTTCGAGATGTCGAAGCTCACTTCGCCGCCGGTGCGCGCGGTGAAGGTGTGCGGATAGCTCACCGTGCTGCCGGGAAGGCCGTTCTTGGCGCCGTCCGTGGCAAGCGTGTTGCGGTCGACGTCGCCGAAGTTCAGATCCGCGTGGCCGCTGCTGTTCCAGGTAAAGGCAATACGGTCCGGCGTTCCTTCGCGGGTGTAGGTGTAGGCGGTGCCTGTGTTGGTCACGGCCTGGCCCGAGGGCAACTGCACGACGCCCAGGGAAGCGCCGGTGGATATGCGCGAAACCGTGTTGGTTTCTTCCACGCACAGCGCATCGCCCGTGCCGACGGTGAAAGGCACGGCCAGCGCGTACTTGCCGGTGCCGTCGGTGACGGCGGTCGACAGGGTGGTTGCCGCGCAGTCGGTCAGCCGCATGACGATGCCGCTGAGCCCCATCTCGCCACCATTGATGAGGCCGTCGTTCGCGGTTCCGCCCGCCATGCCGTTGTCGAGGAACACGCGGCCCGTCACGTTCTTCGGATAGCCGTTCACGAACGTACAGGTGATGGCTGCGCCAGCGACCATGTTGGCCGCGGGAATGGCCAGCTGATTGCCCGTCAGCGTGCCGAACGCGGCGGCCGGGGTGGCGCTGTTCAAGTCCACGCAGCTGGCGCTTACCGGGTTGGCCGGCCAGCCCTGCGGCGAGGTTTCGCTGATCGTGACACCGACACCGGCCGTGCCGGTGATATTGGCAGCGCCCTCCACGCTGTCGTCACCCACCACGGTGATGCTGTCGCTTGCCACTGAAAGGCCGCTGAGCGCAAAGCGGAACAGGTTGCTGCCGCTGCCGCCGATGGTGGTCTTGACGATCTGCACCCGTGGATACGGCGGCGTGTAGGCGTTGGTGAAGGTACACGCAATGTTGCTGCCTGGCGCCGTGGCGGCCGCATCCAGCGTCACCCTGCGGTTCGGCAGGTCGGGCGTGGCGGTGCCGCCCGCCCCCATGCCGGTACAGCTGACGCCGGTCAGTGCGTAGTCGGTGGGCAGCGGGTCTTCGGTGATGGTCGTCGCCGTGCTCGGCACCGCCACGGTCTGGATGGTGCCCGCAACCGGCGTGCCGAGCGCGGTGGTGGTGAGGCTCTGCGCCGTCAGGCCGTTGTTACCGCTGAAGCCGAAGGTTCCGGTCGCGCCCAGGGACACCTTGCGGATGGTCACCGTGGCCGAGGCGGAATTCGTGAACACGCATTGCAGCGACTTGCCCAGCTGCACGCTGGCCGCGGGAATGGTGTAGGTTCGCCCGCTCGCGCCGGTGCCGAGGCTGCCGACGGGCGCTCCGGCGTCGGTGCAGCTTGCACCGGTCAGATGCCAGCCGGGTACCGCGGGTTCGGTGATGCTGATGACCTTGTTGCTCGCACTGGCGCTGAAGGTCTGCATGCCCGCTGCCGCCGTGTTGCCGTCCACCTGCGCCGGCGTACCGACAGCGATGGTGCTGACCGTGCCGCTGGCCTGCGTGGTGTTCGTCAGGTTGAAGCCGAAGGGTCCGCCAGCACCGTTGAGGGTGGTTTTCTGCAGGTTGACTGTCGCAGGCGCGCACAGCGCGCTGGTGGTGGCCTGGGCCAGGAAGCCCTGGGCCCCCGCGCCGCTCTTGATGTGGACGATCACCGTGTTGGAACCGGTCTGCCAGTTGCTCACCAGATTGGTGCTGGCCGCGGCACCCGCGACGAAGCCGGCGTAGAAGTACGGATTGGTGGGGGCCTGCGGCACGCCCGGAACGCTCTGCAGCACGCCGTTGACATAGATGGCCGCCACCGAGTTGTCGGAATAGAAGTCCAGCTTCAGCGCAAAGGTCGCCGGATTGACCGACGGCGCCATGTTGAAAGTGAAGCGGTGGTAGATGTCGACATTGCCGGTATGCGAGCCCGGGTATTGCGACACCCAATTGGCATTGCCGAACGGCGACGCGATCCAACTGGCGGGCGCCTTGTTTCCGACGTACGAGCGCGCCCATGCCGCCACACTGGCCGGACCGCCGGTCGCCGTGCCGATGCCCGATTCCCACACCGGGTCACGCCCGGTGGCCACCGGCGGGCCGGCGGGGCCGTCGAAGCCTGTGTTGAACACAGCGGCATTCGTCGAGCACATCACGGTTGGCGCAACGGGCGGCGGGGGCGGATTCGCGTCGTATGCGTTGGTGAAGGTACAGACGATGTTGCTGCCGGGCGCGGTGGCCGCCGCATCGAGCGTGAGCACGCGCCCGTTGCGCGAAGCCGATCCGCCGGCACCCAGGCCCGTGCACGAGGCATCGATCAGCGCGTAGCCGGCCGGCGGCACGCCTTCGGTGATTGTCGTGGCCGTGTTCGCGGCCGTGAGCGTCTGCACCGCCGTCGCAACCGGCGTGCCGGCCACGGTGGTGGTGATGTTCCGTGCCACCAGGCCGTTGCTTCCGGTGAAGCTGAACGTGCCGACCCCTCCCAGCGAGGTCTTGCGGATGGTCACGGTCGGCCGGCTGCCGAACCGGTAGGGCTGCGGACTCGGCAGGTAGCTGTCTTCGCCGACGCTGAAGTTGCCGCTCAGCACAGCGCCGCCCACCGTGACCTGCGTGGTGCTGTAGACCGCGGCCACGGTGCTGGTTGCCCTCACCTGGCACAGACCCGCCGCCGTGGTGGTGCAGCTACCGGCCGCGCCGACCGCGCCGCCGTTGAACGCGACATTCGGCGTGGCGCCGAAGGTCACCACCGTACCGGCCTGGACCGGATTGCCGGACTCGTCGCGGATAAACGCTTCGAGCACGTCCTGTGCGGTGCCGTTGGCCAGCTGGTTGTCGGTGACGATGCGCACGCCCGACTGGCTGCCGGCCGCGGGGCCGACCACGATGGTGGTCTGTGCGTTGGCGCAGCTCACCGTGCCGCTGGAGAAGCAGGCGGCGCCGGCTGTCGTAACCGGCAGGCCCGCGCCGCTCACGTTGGTGCTGGCGTAGTTGGTCAGCACGGTACCCGTGTCGACGATCGGCGCGGTCGCGTTCAGGGTGAAGCCGCGCACACCCGTGGTGGCCGGAATGCCGCCGGCGGGCAGCGTCATGGTGCAGTTGAGCAGCGCACCGGGAGCGCTCGGCAGCGAGCCGCAGCTCACCGACGTGACACCCGTGCCGGGCACCACCGAATTGGCCACCACGCCAGGCGGCAATTGCTCGCTCACCACGAGCGAAGTGCCGGTGGCCACCGGGCCGGTGTTGGCGAAGCTCAGGCCGTAAACGATGCTGCCGCCGGCTCCGGCGGTCGCGGACGCGGTCTTGCTCACCGCGACGCGCGCGGTGGCCGTGTTGGTGAAGGTACAGGCAATGGCCGCCGCGGGCCGCATCACGCTCGCCGGCAGGGTTGCGGTGTTGCCGTTGAGTATGGCCAGCTGCGTCGTCGGATTGCCGCTCGTCGCGGCCGCGGAGTCCAGGCAGGACACCGACACCGGGTTGGCCGGCCAGCCCGCGGGAACGCCCGACTCCTGCACCGTGGCCTCGACGCCCGGCGTGCCCACGTGCACCGTGGTGGAGGCCTGCGGCGTGGCAAGCGCGGTCACGGCGATGCTGTCCGTCGGGTTGGTCACGCCGGTCAGCGTGAAGCCGAAGGTGTGAGTGCCCGTGATGTTGGTCTTGGTCTTGCGCAGGGTGATGCGGGGCTCCCCCAGCACCGGCGTGGTCACGCTGCTGGTGCAATTGCCCGTCGCGTTGCAGGACGGGTCGCCACCGCCCGTGGCCGTCGCGGTATTGGCCACGCTTGGCGAGGCGCCCGGCAAGGGCGTGACCGGAATGACGAAGGCCGTGGTGCCGCTGGTGGCGGCGAGTCCCGCGGGCACGGTACAGCTCACGACCTGCCCGCTTGCACTGCAGCCGGCGGGCATGGTGCCGAGAGTCAGCGTGGCGGGCACGGTGTCGCTGATCGTCGCGGGAGCGGAGGTTGGTACCGGGCCGATGTTGTTCAGCGTGAGCGTGTAGCTCGAAGGCACGCCCACCGCGAAGCTCGCGGCGCCGGCGGTCTTCACCAGCTTGAGCTGGGGCTGGACGGTGTTGGTGAACGTGCAGTTGATGTCGCTTCCCGGTGCGGTGGCCGCGGCGTTCAGCGCGATGGTGCGCGTGGCCAGGTTCGCCGTGGCCGTGCCTCCCGGGCCCATGCCCGTGCAGCTGATGCCGGTCAACGCATAGGGGGCCGGCGGCACGCTTTCGGTGATGCTGGTGGCGGTGTTCGCGGCCGTGAGCACCTGTTCCGCTGCGGCAATGGCAACGCCGTCGTCTTCCGTCGTCACGTTGGTGGCGGTAAAGCCGTTGGTGCCGGTAAAGGCAAAGCTGTCCGTGCCGCCGATGGACACCTTGCTGACCGTCATCGTCGGCAGCTTGGTATTGGTGAAGGTACAGGCAATGTTGCTGCCGGCTGCCGTGGCCGCCGCGTTCAGGGTGACGGCACGCGCGGCGAGATTCACCGTGGCCGTGCCGCCCGCGCCCATGCCCGTGCAGGCAATGGCCTTGAGCCGCCAGCCGACAGGCGGCACGCCTTCGGTGATGGTGGTTGCGGCGCCTACCGTCGTCAGGCCCGATGGATCGCCCTCCTCCGGCGTGTTGGCTGCGGAGGTGGTGATGCTCTGCGCGGCGAAGCCGTTGGAGCCGGTAAAGGAGAAGCTGCCCGTTCCGCCCTCGGTCACCTTGCTGACGGTGACGACCACGCGAACGTTGGTGAAGGTACAGGCGATGTTGGCGCCGTAGTCGGTGGCCGCCGCATCCAGGGTCACCCGCCGCAGCGCGAGGTCGTAGGTGGCGGTGCCGCCCGCGGCCATGCCGGTGCACGAGATGGCGCGCAGCGCAAAGCCCGCAGGCGGCGCGGCCTGCTGCAGGAGCGTCGCGCTCCGCGTGACCCCCAGTTCCTGAGTCGGCCCCGATTCCCCCTGGCCGGCCACGGTCGTGACGATGGGGCTGACAGGCGCCGCGTTGTTGGTGCCGGTGAAGGCGAAGGAACCCACGCCGCCGTTCGAGACCACGGTGGTCGTGACGCGGGGCGGCATCAGCGGCGGAGTGAGGTAGGCCAGGACGATGGTGTCGGTTTCATCCACCGCGATGCCGTCGTCGTTGTTGGGGGTCGCATCGTTGGGCACCGTGCAGTAGTGCGGGTTGCCGGACGGTGCCGCCTGAACGCAAACCCTGGCGCCATTGACGACCGGGTAGCTGCCGGCCGCCACTGTGGGCTGCGGAAACACCGGGATGTCGAAGTTGGCTTCGCCGCCGTCCGTCATGCCGGGCCCGCTCGAGCCCGCGAGCAGCGTGGGGTTGAGCTGGCAGGTCACCACCACCGGCGAGCCGGCCTTTGCGCAGTTGGCGGGCAAGGTGCCGGTGTTCCATCCGGCGGGAAGGGCCAGCACCGCAGTGGAGTTGTCGGTGGCCGTGGTGCGGCCCGGGCCGAAGTTCTTGGCCGTGAGCCTGACGATGCGTTCCTGCCCGTGGCTGGTCCAGGCGTCCGGCGGCACGGCGACCCGCACCTGCAGGTCGGGCCGGCCGGTGATGATGTTCGTGCAGGTGTAGTCCTCCTGCGTTGCGAGCGTGTGCGAGGTGTTGCAGGTACCGGTCCTGACGACGTTGTGGACGCTGACGCCGCTGGGTGCCAGGGCACCGCCGCTGTAGCTGGTGCCTGCCGATGCGTAGCTTTCGTAGGTGTCCTGGTAGCGGGCGATGTTGTTGGCAACGGTCGGCGGGTAGAACGGCAAACGGCCCGCGGTCGGGCGCCAGGTGGCGGTGTTCGTGCTGGGGCCGAGCGCCTGGCTCCAGGCGTAGTTGACGAAGCTGATGCGTTGCGAAACGCGTGCGTCGGGAAACTCGCTTCGCACGCCGGAGAAGCCGTCGATCAGCTCCCCGCCGCCGTGGTCTTCCAGGCCGTTGCAGGTGTTGGTGGCCGAATAGGGGCAAACGGTGCGCGGGGCGCGCAGGGGACCTGGCACCGCCGAGCCGGGACCGGTGCCGCCGTCGTTCGTGGTGATGCCCAGCGTGTAGCTTGCGCCTCCGGTGGCCGCGACGCGGAACCAGTCGCCCGCCACCACCGTGACCGGCCGGCAGGTGAAGGTGAGCTGCGTCGGATAGATGTTGCCCGACGATCCGTTGAACATGCGGTCGACGCCGCCCATCACCGCAATCACCGTGCCGGCCGGGCATGCCTGCGGACCGCGCAGCGTCATGCCGTTGATGGGACGGCCCGCGGCCCCGCGCTGGGTCGGCGCGCCCCAGGTGATGGTCGCGGCGGTCGCGCCCTCGGTGACGGTGAACGGAGAGCAGCGCAGTTCGTACGCACGCAAGCCGCCGGTCAGGTTGGCAAAGGTGCCGTTGACCGCCGCGCTGTGATAGCGCTCCCACATCGTCAGGCCGGTCGGGAACCCGCTGGCGCAGTAGGTTCTCATGGACAAACCGTTACTGGAGCCCACCATCGTGCCGTTGATCAACGTACCGGCCTGCGGCCTGAGCACCTGCTGCGCATGTCCGGAAAGCGGCACGGCCAGCAGCCATAGCGTGCACAGGAGCCACCACCTTGCCGTGCCCGCAATCGAGCGCAGCGTGTTCTTGAGTCTTTGCATGTTCATTTTTCTGAACTGGTTTTTTCTTCTGGGGACGGGGGCGCCGATACAGGCGGAGCAACGGCACCGGCCGATGGAAAGCCCAGCCCCGTCTCGTCGAACTTGAAGCGCAGCCGGATGTAGGCACCCTTGCTGGTGTATTCGTTGGCCGTGAGGTCGCGGTCGCGCAGGCCGACGAAGTTGTAGCCCGCGGAAATCCACAGGTCCTTCGCCACCTGGTAGCCGAACTCGATGCCCACGGTCTTCTGCAGCGCGCCGCCCTTGCCGTAGAGCAGGCCGGCCTGCACGCCGAAGTCCCAGTCCTTGTTGATGTCGTGGGTGTAGCGCGCGTGCAGCAGGTGGGCCCAGTAGCTGCTGGCCAGGAAGCCGTCGTCGGCGCGCGAGACCTTGCCCGCATAGCGCGCGCTCAGCACGCTGCCGCGCTGCGGGTTGTAGTTCAGGTGCGCCGAGACGATGTCGGCACTGGTGCTGCCCGGCAAGCTGGCGTTGCCGGAATCGCTGCCGAAGGCGCTGCCGCCGGTCAATGCGCCGGCAGCGTTGCCGTGGCCCGCGATGCGCTCCGAGCGGCGCTCATAGCGCAACAAGGCGTTCCAGGTGTCGTCGTCGACCGGGCGGTACGCCATGCCGATCTGGTGGCGCTGCAGGTGGCGCTCGTTGCCTGCGTTGACGCCCCGCCCCTCGCTGTCGCTCATCACGCTGCGCGCCAACAGGCTCCAGGCCGGCGAGATCTTGTAGCCGAAGCCGGCGCTGAAGAGACGGGTATCCGCGTCGTCGCCCTTGCGCCCTTCGAGGATGCCGCTCAGCTTGTAGGTGTCGGTGAGGTACTCGACGCCCGCCGTGATGGCGGTGGATTCGCCCAGTCCGCCCGCGTAGCCGGTGCCGCTGTTGGCGCTGTTGGTGTAGCCGCCCATCCGGCGGGTGTGCTCGAGGCCGCCGGTCAGGCTGAAGCGGTCGGTGAGCTTGAAGGTGTTGCGCACGCCGGTGGCTGCCTGCCCGGTCCTGCCGTCGATGCTGTCGGCGAGCCGGTACTCGTTGTACAGGCGCCCGCCGTCCATGTAGTTGCTCTCGATGCCCAGGATGCCGACGTTGTTGGATTGCGTGGCGTCCAGCTGGGCATTGCCATACAGGCTGGAGATGAGCTCGTAGCGTGCGTAGACGCGCGTCTTGTCCGTGATCGCGTAGTTGCCGCCGACGGCCAGCGTGTGGCGGTCGGATTGCTTCAGGTCCTGCTCGCCCTCGACGAAGACCTGGGCCAGCGGCACGCCGGGCACCTGGGCCGACAGGCGCGCGCGCAAGGTGGTCAGGCTCTCGGTCTCGGTTTTGGCGTTCGCGGTCGCCGCCGCGCCGAGCGCCGTCACGTTGCCGGCACCGACGCGGCTGCCGAGATTGCCGTTGTAAGTGGAGATCTCGCCGTAGTCGAAACCGGAACCCGAGGCGAGGCCGCTGCTGCTCTGGCCGTGGCGCAGGCCGACCTCCGCGACGATGTCGTCGTCCAGCTTCTTGCGCAAGCTCGCGCTGGCGCCCTTGCGGTCGCCCTCCAGCAGCGCGTCCTTGCTGTAGAGCGCTTCGGCGCGCACCGCGGTGTTGTCGTCGATCTTGTATTCGGCGCGGCCGGAGACCTCGGTGCGGCCCGCCGAAAAACTGGCGCCCGGGTTGTCGAAACCGGTGCTGGTCTTGCTGGCCAGCGCCACCACCGCGAGCTTCTCGTCCTGGTGGCGCACTTCGACGCGGGCCCCTTCGCCCTTGCCCTTTGCGTCGGAATCGGTGCGCACCAGCTCGGCTGCAGCCGTGGTGTTTTCGCCGAGTCGGGCCACGGCCGTCAGCGCGCGCAGCTTGCGGTGGTTTTCCGGGTTCTGGTCGGTGCTGGCGACCACGCCCAGTTGCAGGCGCTCCCCCACCTTGACCTGCACGTCGGTGCCGGCCACGGTGAACTTCGGGCCGCCGCTGTCGACTTCGTAGGTGACGCGGATCGACTGCGGGTTGAGGTTGGCGTCGGCCGACGCAACGGCATGCGTGAACAGGATGCGGCGCGTGAGCGGCTCGACCGTGTAGTCCACGAAGCGCGTGGCCGGCGTGCGCTGCAGCACGATGTCGGGCTGGTTGCGGTCGCGCACCACGACTTCGATCTGCTCGCTGTTGTCGACGAACTCGCCGCCGGTCGCGCTCAGGTAGTAGGGTCCGGACGTGCCCACGGCGCGGAACTCTTCGACCTGCTGCGTCTGCGCGGTGCGGGAGACGTAGCTGGTGGCGCGCACGTTGCTGGTCTCGTACACCTGCTTGAGACCGGTGAGCGCGCGATTGCTCTGGCTCAGGTTGCGCACCTCGGTGCTGCTGCTGGTGGTGAAGTCGCCATACAGCAGGTAGGAGCGGTTCTTGTCGATGCGCACATACAGCTTCTGCGTGCTCTGCGCGTCGAAGCCCTTGACCGACGAGTCGCCGTACACCGGATAGAACTCGTCGGGGCGGATGTCGCGGAACAGGCGGTCCTTGCGCGCCTTGTCGGAATCGAAGGCGGCCGTGAGCAGGTACTCGCCCTTGACGGTGCCCTTGAAGAAGAAGGCGGCGCGAGCGGCGGCGCGCCGGTTCTCGCGCTCCTCGGTGAGCCCCGTCAGCTCGGCCTCGAACGCCGCGCCGGCCGGCATGGCGCCGAGCGGCACGCTGCCGCGCTGGGTGAAGTCGAGCACGCCTTCGACGATGCCCACGCCGATCATCGGGCGCATCTCGGGCAGCAGCGCGAGCCGCACTTCCTTGACGAAGCTGCCGGCCGTCACGCGCAGGCGCGCATCGCCCGCCTCGCCCGGCGGGAGCAGGCGGAACTCGGCGGCACCGCCGTCCATGAAAACCTGGGTGCCCGGTTCGGCCGGATTCAGGTCCTCGTCGAGCCAGCGGCCGCGGTCAGCCTCCAGCGTGAGCTGGGCGCGCGCGGTCACGGGCACGCCGGCCGCGTCGGTCAGGCGCACCTTCACGACCACGGGTGTGCGCAGATCGGCGTACGCCGTTTCGGGCAGATCGATCTGGATGGCGCCGAGCTTGTCCGGCGCAACGATGCCGATCTGTTCGCTGCCGCGCACATTGCCGAAATCGTCCACCGCATCGAGCTGCAGGCGGTTGGTTCCGGGTTGCAGCACCACGCCGATGTATTCCCAGGCGCCGATACTCTTCGACGGCAGCTGGGTCTTCTTGCCGACGCGCCGCCCGTCGATGGCCTGGCCGTTGACCGTGAGGCGCAGCGCCAAGCCGGCCTCGCCCTTGACGCGCACGTTGATCGACTGGCCGGGAACGGTGTCGCCGTCCTTCAGGCCGAGAAAGCCGAGCGCATTGCTTTCGATCTGCGGCAGCAGCACCTCCAGCTCGATGGGGCTGGGCACTGCCTCGGGCAGCAGCGGCGCGCCGCGCGGCTCCAGCATGGCCGCGGAGGTGTTGACCGGCCGGCTGGCGAACGCGCCGACGCCGCTCGCCGCGCCGCCCGTGGCCGATGCCCCCTGGGCGGCGGCCGGCAGGCCGTTGAGCGCTGCGAACAGGCTGCCGGCGGGCGTCGGCGAGGCCGAAGCGGCAGCACCCAGCGTGCCGCTCATGCTGCCCGACGCGGCACCGACGAAGCTGCTGGCATTGGCCGGCGCGTCGGGCATCGCGATCAGCGGTGCGGAGGTGGTCATGGTCGAACCTGTGCTGCCGCTGGCGAGCGCCTGGCCGCTGGCGGGCAGCGAGCGCAAGTCGCCTACCACGACGACCTGGCCCTCCGCATTCAGGCGCATGCGCACCTGGGCTTCGGCTTCGGTGTCCGGAATCGCGGCGATGGCCGCGCGGCGCGCGACCACGTCGGCCAGCGTCGCCTTGCTGTCGCAGTTGCCGATGATGAAGTTGGCCTTGTGGAACTCGCCCTTCTTCAGATCGACGAAGCGGCTCTCGGGGCTGCCCGCGTTGCGGTTGTCCAGCACTTCCAGCCGCGCGCCGGCGGGCAGCGTGGTCTGGTCGACGCGCAGCACGTGGGTGAGCGGCTTGAGCCCGTAGAGGCTCCACTTGCCCTCCACGTCGGTGACGACATTGGTGCCGTCTTCCATGAACAGGCGCACGCCGGGCACGCCGATCTCGTCGCTGCCCTCCTGCTTGCCGTCGGGCTTGCAGTCCATGTAGACCTTGCCGAACATGAAGGCCTCGTCCGAAAACACGCCTCCCGTGACACGCACGGTCCAGTTCGCGAGGTTCGATTGCAGCGGACCCGAATAGGCGCGCGCACGGTTGATGGCGTCTCCGTTGGTGGGAGCGCCCACGCCGACGCGCACGCGATAGCGCACCATGGCCATCTGGTCGACACCGAGCGTCAGCGTGGGATAGCTGAACACCAGCTTCGGTCCCGCGCCGCCGACCGGATTGCCGGTCGACGCGCCGTTCAGGCGGGCGCTGTTGCTCACATAGGCGAAGCCCGGCGGCAGGCTGTCACTGAGCGAGATCCCCGTCAACGGCGTACCTGTCTTGTTGGTCACCGTCAGCGCGTAATCCATGAAATCCCCGAACTCGACCTGCCGCTTGCTGCCTTCCTTGCGCAACACCAGACCGAGCACGTTGCCCGGATCGAGCGGAATGTGGTTGTGTAGCACGTCGCACGCTTCGTTCGAGGCGTTGAAGCCGGACGTGACCGAGAAATAGTGAGTCGTGGGCTCCGCGCCCTTGGGCGGCAGGGCACTGGGCACAACCGGACCGCAACTGCCGAAGGTGCCGGCCGTCACGGGGATCAGTTGGGACGGATAGACATAGCCGCTGCCCGCCGGCGGCGCCACCTGCAGCGTGTACGTGCACAGGCCCGTCGCCGGCGGCGATTGCAGGTAGAACTGATAGCTGCCATCGGCACCGGTCGTCATCGAGACGCTGCCGTCCGCATTGAACGTGTAGGTGCCCGAGGAGCCACCGTAGATTTCGGCCTCGGTCATCGGTGTCACCGACCCGCTGCTGCACGACTGCCGCGTGAACGTGACCACCGCGCCGGGAACAGGATCGCGCGTGACGGCGTTGTAGACCGTGCCGGCCGGGTCGGCCAGCAGCGACTGCACTGAATTCGCAGTGGCTGCAACCAGCATCGCGGGCGTGACGTTGATGGTGTTCTGGTCAAAGGCCGCGGCCCATGCCTTGTTGTTGATCGCCACGCGGCGGTCCCCTGCCCCCGGCTTCTGGGTGATGCGAACGGTGAAGCTGATTTCCTCGCTCTGGCCGGGCTCCAGCCCGCGGCTGCCGTCGGTCAGGCTGAGCACCGCCTCGGTCGGCAGCTTGAATGCGTCGGTGCTGGCAAGCGCCTCGCGGTCGCAAGCGGCGCGCCCGGTGAAGCTTCCCGCGGCAGTGAGCAACCCGCTGCGGACCTTGGGCGCAGCTGCCAGTTCCCAGGACGCGACCAGGCCTTCCGGCTTGTCCATGTCGAAGGTGCAGTTCAGGTTGTCGATCACGCGCACGTGCGGCGCCGGGGCAACGCCGGTGTTCGTGACGAGCAGCCGGTAGTCGATCTCGTAGACGCCCTGCGCCACGCGCCGCGGCAGCGAGGCGGTCTTGGCGAGCGAGAGCGAAGGCAGCTGCATCGACACCGGCGTGGGCGAGGCGTTGTTGTTCGGATTGCCGTCGCCGTCCGGGTCCGGGCTGGCGCCGTCGACCGAATCGTCGAAGGCCACGGGCGCGCCGCCGGGCGCGAGGGCGCCTTGCGCACGCACGCTGTTGAGAAGCGTGCCGCTGCGGCCGTTGACGTTGATGCGAACGTCGAACTGCACGGTGACCTGCGCACCGACGGGCAGCACCGCACCGGGCGCCAGCAGGTTCTGCGCGGCGGCAGTGCCGGTGAAGCCGTTGTTCGCGGCGGCCACGGTTCCGCTCACGCCGTTGCCCTGGTTGCCCGCAATGGCGATCGAGCCTGGCACGACCGTGTACTGGCCGGGACCCGGCACCGCCGCGCCGGTGTAGCTGCCGAACTGGGTCGCGCTGCTGCCTTCGAGCAGGTCGGCCGCCTGCACGCCGTAGAGCCACACGGCGCCATAGTTGCGCACGTCGACACTGAAGCGCACGGTGGCGGTCCCGTCGAGCAGTCCGTCGGCGCCGCGGTTCGCACGCGGCACCGATGCGGTCTTGGCCACGCCGATGCGGCTCTGGCTGGTGGTGATGAGCACGGTGTTGGACGGCGACACCACCGGTGCGGTGCCGTCGTTGTAGTAGCTCTGCGCGGTGTTGCGGATGTCGCCGGTCTGGTCCGCGCGCACCAGCACCGCGAACTGCATGGCGATGGAGGCGTTGCGCGACACGGCCGCGGGCACTCCGATTGCTACTTCGACGGCCGCGGCGTCGTCCGCGGTGCGGTAGCTGAAGGCTGGGTCGCCCGGCATGCGGAACAGCCGCACCGCGCCCGCCGCCGTGCTCTGCAGCGTGCCGGCGATGTACTGCGTGCCGGCGGGAACGAGGTCGCGCACCAGCACCAGGCTGGTGGGCGCGCCGTTCACCAGCACCGGCGTGCCCGTCGGCGCGGCAACGTTGGCGGGCTGCGCATCGCGCGCGCCGATGTTGGTGCCCGAGACTGCAAAGTCGATGCGGGTCTGCCCCGGAACGATGACGCCCGGGTAGCTCGCGCTCTTGCTGATGGCGATCACCGCCATGTCGCCCACTGTCACGGTGTCGCGGTTGGAGGCGCTCAGGTTCTGCAGCGCGGTGGTCGCCGTCAGCGCTGTGCAGGCAACGCCGGCGCCGGTGGCCGGAACCGTTCCCTGCACCAGCAGCGAGGCCGTTTCGCCGGGCCGCAGCGCCAGCGCGCCGGGCGCGCCGAGCGGCAGCACCGGATCGCCGGGGTCCGCCACGCCGTTGTTGTTGATGTCGCGCACGACGCGCAGGGTCGAAAGATCGAGCGTGTCGGTCGCGCAGCCGCCCACGTTGTTGGCAAAGCTCAGCGCATAGCTCGAAGGCACGTTGCCGGTGTTGGTGAGCAGGTGGTTCAGCGTGACCACGGTGGCGGGCGGCCGGTTGACGGCCTGGTCTTGTGTCAGCACCAGCGCCTCGACCGCGAGGACGTTCGCCACCACGCTGTTGGAGCTGGAGGTTTCGGTCTGTGCGAATCCGGCCGGCACATAGCTGGCCTTTGCCACGTTGCGGATGACACTGCCACCGGGCGCGGGTGCCGCATGCACCGCGGTGGACGCCAGGAACAGCGTCAGGAGGAGCGCCAGCAACAGCGCCAGGCCGATCGCGAGCGTGGCGCCGGTTTGGCGCCATCGCTGCGAGCAGCAGCCCATCAATGAGTCAGACAAGAATTGCACTCCGCTTAACCTTCCGTCGGCGCCTGCTGGGGCCGTGAATACCTGGGTCTTTTTCCTCTGCCGCCGGCATGCGCGCGTGTGGGAGCACACGCGCCAAAAGCAGCAGGGGAAAAAGGCGAAGCGCAGCCGTGAAGGCGGCGCCTCGCGTAAAGCCGGCAGGCCCGAAGCGGCCTGCCGGCGACTCAATCGCGCATCACTGGTTGATGCGTACGGCGAAGGTCAAGGTGGCCGTACCGGCCGGAGCCACGGTGTTGGCCGCGCTGCCACAGCTCACCGCCGTCGCGGTCTGGGCATAGGCCAGCGCGGTGCCGGTCACGCCCGTGGAGACGCACTGGTTGGCTGGCTGCGTCGCACCGGTGAGGCTGGTGAATGCAGGCGCCGCGTCGTTGATCGCGATGTTGGTGATCGGCGCAGTGCCTTCATTGGTCGCGACGACCTGGTACACGATGCACTGGCCGGGCTTCAGCGACAGGGGCGTCGCTGCGAAGGCGGCGTCAGCCGTACCGTCGCAGGCGATGTCGGCGGCCTGCGTCTTGACGACGCGGATCTGGCCGGTGATCACGGTGCTGATGTCGGTGGCCGAAGGCGCGCCGCAGTTCGGTGCCGGATCGGTGAACGTCGCCGTCACGGTGGCCGTATCGGTTGCGCCGGCGCTGGCGCCGCCCGGTGCGAACACGCGCACCAGCAGCTTCTGCGTTGCGCCTGCCGCCAGCGGACCGGCGATCGGGCCGGTGACGAGCGTGTCGCCCGCATCGATCTGGCCGTCGCCATTCACGTCGAGGTAGATCGCGGTGGTCCAGCCCAGCGTCGCGTCGGCAGCCGGCACGGTGGCCGTGAGCGTGTACGCGCCGCAGCTCTGGTTGCCGATGTTGGTCAGCGTGTGCGCATAGACGACGGTGCCGCCCGGAGCGACCTGGCCGACGTTGTTGGGCGTCAGGGTGGCGCCCAGCGTTGCTGCCGTGGTCACGGTCACCGCGTCCTGCTTGGCGTCGGACACGAGCACGCCGGTCGATGCCACAGCGGTCGATTGCACGCGGAAGTAGATCGGCTGAGCCGTCACAGGCGTTTGCGTGGCGGGAGGCGTCACGCAGGCATCGACTTGCTGCTGCGCACCGGCAGCCACGGTCACGTTGGCAATGGCCGCGGCGGCACAGGTACCGCCCGCTGCCACGAACTTCACCGTCCAGCCCGCCGGCAGCGTGCCCGGGAAGCCGGTGGACTGGCTGGCCGCCAGCGTGTAGGTCTGCGTTGCCGGACCGCCTGCATCGTTGTTCTTGACGAAAAGCGTGAAGATCGTGCCGGTGCCCGCAGCCGTGCTGTTGGTCGTGGTCGGCTGTGGGCTGGGGCCTGGGCCCAAGTCACCGCCTGCCACCGAACCCGAGCCGGTACCGGCTGCGCTGTTGGTCAGGTCAACGAGCGAACCGACAACGATGGTGACCTGGTCGAGCGTGGCGTCGAGCTTGGTCGGGTCGTTCGCCGAGCGGCCGGTCAGGACCGCGTTGAACGGACCCGAGCCCACCGTGGCGCTGGCCGGAACGTTGGCCTGCACGACGATGTTGGTGCTGCCGCCGACCGGAATCGGACCGGTGTCGGGCACGCCGTCGCCTGTGGTGTCGAGCAGCGGCGTCACGCCGTCCGCCGCGAACAGCAGGAAGGTCGTGCCCGCCGGGAACGTTCCGTTGGCGATGCTGAGGTTGATGCTGTCGACGCCGCTGCCGGTGTTGAACACGGTCTGCGGGAACTTGACACTGCCGCCTGCAACCACCGAAGGCTGCGTGGTCGTGTCAGCCGCCGTGCCGTTGGGCGTGCCAGCCACCGTGTCGACTGCCGTTGCCGCGGTCGAGGGGTTGGTACCCACGACGAGGCCGTAGCTGGCGACGACGGTGTAGGCAGCCGGGTTGGTGCTCGAACCCAGGGTACCGATCGCCGTTGCGGTGGCGGTCGGAGAATCCGTCGGGTTGTACTGGCCCACGTTGGTCGTGGTCGAGGTGCCGACCACAGCCGTGTTGTTCACCAACACCACGAAGCTGATCGTCTGCGTGACGTTCTGGCCGAGCGAATTCACGACGGCGTTCAGCGTGCTGCCGGCCACCTGGAAGTCGATGCCGGCCGGATCGCCGCCAGCACCGTCACCCAGCGCCACGCCTGGGGCGCTGCTCCAGACGGCAGAACCCGCGACATAGGTGAAGCCCGATGGCAACGTGTCCGACAGGGCGAACTTGCCGGGCGCTCCGCCGGTGTTGTTGAAAGTCAGCGTGTAGACCGTGTACTGGCAGGTCGCGCTGGAAGCCAGGCCTGCAGCCCAGGTCGTCGAGCACGAAGCCGACGACGAGCGCGGGCCGCCGGTGCTCGCGAGCGGCCAGGCCGCGCCGCCGGGGCCGGCCACTGCCGGAACGCCGATCGACTTGGTGGCACCGAAGGCGGCGACCGTCGTCAGGTTGACCTGGTCCTTGTCCGCTGCCGAGGTGTTCGGCGCCGTGTACAGCGCCGGCGTGCCCGGGGTGGCCGTGATGGTGGCGGTATCGAACGGCGTGGTCGGCGTGGTGGCTGTGCCGGGGATCGTGTAGGCCACGACAAACTGGAACGTGCCGTTGTTGCCGGGCACGGTCTGCGCGGGCACGCTGCAGACTGCGGCGGGCGCGGCGGTACACAGCGGCGTGGTGCTGTCGGGCATGCCGTCGCCGTTCGCGTCGGGATAGACCTCGACCTTCGAGAAGGCATCGTTGTCGGCATCCACCGTGATGGTGAAGGTGTCCGAGCCGTTGCCGGTGTTGGTCAAGATGTGCGGTGCGTACACCACCGAGCCTGCGGCGCCGAGCTTGGTGTTGACGATCGTGGTCGTGACCTGGTTGAACGTGTCCAGCGTGAACGAGCCGACCTGCTGCACCGTGGTTTGCACCAGGTTGGAGGTGGCCAGCTGCGTGGTGCCGGACGAATCCGAATAGGTGGCCGAAGCCTGGTTACCGATGACGGTATTGGCGGGCGGTGGCGCTGCAAGTGCGCTCGAGCTTCCAAACAGGAAGCCCAGCGACAGAACTGCGGCGCCAGCCCATGTGGCTCTCGGCCTCAAGCCGATGCGCCGGGTTGGCAAGGTGGGACTCACGTGGTTTCTCCTCGGTTGTCAAAAAAAGGAACAAAAAAAGCCCGGCTCATGGATTCCGCGGGCGGAAGACATTGGCCGGGGTGCGCGCAATAGCAAAGGAAAGCAAGGGAACGGAAGCCAGGAGGCGAAACCACCACGACCTCAGCGCGAGGCAGCGCCTGCAGCGGACTGCACCATCACAGGTGGCGCCTGCGGCGCGGCGGCGGAGGTCTTCGGCTCGGGCGGAACGACGACCTCGACCTTGGCGCGTGCAGTCACGGCGGTTTCGCCGCCGGCGGGCAGCTGGCCGAGCGTCCAGCGCAATGCGCGGTAGTCGCTGTAGGGCACGGGCTCCGTCTTGTTGTTCGCGGCCTTCCGCGTCAGCGGCTCGGCGCCGTAAACGCCGTCCTTGGTGGCCGCCTTGACCAATGCGGCACCGGGCTTGGCGCTGCGCGGCAGGTACTCGAGCCCCTCGGGGATCGGCAGATCGGCAACCAGGCCGGAAACCGCCTTGCCGGTTTTGTTGATGTAGGTTGCCCGGTATTCCAGGATGTCGCCCGGCTTGACGGAGGAGGCATCCAGCAGCTGCTCCTTGCCGTCCGCAGCCTTCACCACCTTGAATTGCGTCAGGGCGACCGCAACGGTTTTCTCGGGAGCGAGCGCGGACGGGGTTGCGACAGGCTGCGCCGAGGCCGGCGCAGCCAGGCTGGCCACGGCGATCATTCCGGCGCCAAAGCGTGCAGCCAAAGCAGGCAGCCTGCCTGCGGAGCGGAAAAAAGATTGAGTCAGTTTTTGTATAAGCATGATTGCTCCAGTTCAAAGATCACGGCAATTCGGCACGAATCGCCAGCAGGGTCACAAATACCTGGAAATAAGTCACAATGCAGCGAAACTTTTTTCCGCGGACGCGTCCAACCGACGTCAACCTCTCAATTCGCGGAAATGTACGTTCGCTTTCACTTGTAACCAACACCGATTTTGCCTGCGGCGGCTACAGAAAACAGGGTTCCACTTTTGAAAGTGGAGGTTCCAATTTCGGAACCTCTTTTCAATTTGCCCGCCGAGACCGCGTACCGTCCTGTCAATGCGTGGAACTGCCTGCGGCAACGCAGGGGCGTGCGGAAGCCCGGCTGCATCGCCGTTAAAAAATGGAACGTGGAAGAAACCGCCGGAGCCACGAAGGCCTCCGATGCGGCAGGCGCAAATCAGGCTTGCTCTAGCGCCTTGGATATGAAGTCGACGAAGGCTCTGATTTTTCGGGTATTACGCCGCGCGGGCAAATACGTCAGATTCAATTCTTCCGGCATCAGCTCGAACGACGGAAGGACAGCGACCAAAGAGCCGCCCTGGATCGCGGCTTTGGCACAAAGAAGAGGGACCAAGGCGATCCCGCCGGCCGAGCAGGCGAGTCTCAGCAGCAATTCCGGATCGTTGGCCCGGAATACGCCCGCGGCCCTGACGATGTACTCCCGGTCGAGACCCGGAACGACCATTTCCATGGCCTGCCGCTCCGGACCACAGGTCAAAAAATAGTGTCCCGCGAGATCGTCGACCTTCTCGATCACCGGATGGCGCTCGAGATACCAGGGTGCGGCGCACAGGACAAGGATCTGCCTCTTGATGCGTCTCGCGACGAGGTCTTCGCAGCCCTCGAGCCCCACCCGGATGGCCACGTCGGCGTCTTCGCGAAACAGATCCACGCGATCGTAGTTCACGTCGACGGTGAGCTTGAGCAGGGGATGCGCGGCCATGAAGCCCGACAGGTGCGAGGAGAGCAGTTCACGGCCGAGATAGCCGGGAACCGCGATCCGCAGTTGGCCTGTCAGGGCTTCGTTGGTGTCGGAGAGCCGCGAGAGCGCCTGGTTCACTGCCTCCAGAACTTCCTTCGCCGTGGAAAGGAACTCGCGCCCTTCCCCGGTAAGACCGAAACGACCTGCCCCCCGGTGCAGGAGCGTGTGGCCGACCAAGGCCTCCAGCCTCTTGAGCTGCCGGGACGCGGATGCCTTGGGCACGCTCAACGCGTCGGCCGCTTGCGTCAACCCTCCCACCTCGACGGCTTTCACGAAAAGCCGCACATCCGACATCAATAAATCCATGTTTCCTCGAACTTGAGTGCAACGCGTGCCCTTCCGCACCTTTCTTCCGGAAAGAGGCATTGTTCAGCTCAACAAAAACCGCTTCTACGAACGGTGCACCATTCCCGGCCTGCATCCACAATCAATCAAGCAGCCAGCTTGATTTGCCTCCAACACCAAAGCGCCCCAATACCGTTCAGCACTCAATTCAACTCATGGAATCTATTTATTATTTGATTCACCCTTTATCAAAACGCAGCTGAGCAAACAGTTCATGCGTTTATCCGCAATGAGATGCCTCAACGAATTCAGTCGCCAAATGCAATCTCCATATTTTCATCTCGCACCAATATGGTGTTATCTGGCGATTGAAATGCATTCAAATCTTAACCACTGTAACAACGCGGCATCCTGCGAAATTTGAGGAATTTTTGGCAATCCGGCGACATAAAGCGTGTGAGTTGCAACACCGTCACTGGACAGTCACACGGCTCCGGTGATATGAATGTCGGGTCCCCGACATTTGCCGAAATCATCTGCAAGGAGAAAATCTCACCGGGAAGAGCGATCCAATTCAGACACTGCATGAGTGAATTGCGAGTCCGGCTGAGCGGTGGCCAACGCCGGTTTCATGGTCATGCCGATGCTCGCGTACCGAGTTGGCGGAGTTGTTTATCGCCGGCATCGAGCCGTCATCGCGGCGGCGGAGTTGAGGAGAGAGATGAACTCTAAGCAGCCACTCCCCTGAGGCGGTAGGACGATTGCGAACCCGTCTGGTACTTATTCCCGGCCCGGGCGCCAATGCAGGCAGAGCTGCATCCAGGCCGAACGCGTTCGGTGGCCATCGCACATTCCTTTTCGGTGCCCGGAATGACCCAAGCACGCAACGTTCGGATCGAACTGGTGGACGCCACCGCAGCAGCAAGGAACTCTGGCATCAACCGGTTTTCCTTGATGTCCTGCGCACTGCCCCGGCCGGTAGTGACGACCTTCGCCTCCTCAGGGTGGGCCTTCTGTTTGCGCTGCGCGACGAGTGCGCGCATCCTCGCGGCGGACATTTCGCGGATCTCGGTCTTCGGAAGACGGGGAAACTTCTTCATGGCGCAAATGATTGATGCGCCGCACCATCGGGTCCAATACTGTTTTCTTGATAAGGCATATGCACAGCGTATGGCAGCACCAGACTTCAGAACGCTCCGCTACTTCGTGGCTGTCGCCGAGGAACGCAGCGTCGGAAAGGCGGCGCAGCGGCTGAACATGGCCCAGCCGCCGCTGTCGGTTCACATCAAGAATCTGGAGGCGGCGGTGGGCACGCCGCTGTTTCGCAGGGCGGCGCGGGGCATGGAAATCACCGATGCCGGCAATGCGCTCTTCCAGCGTGCGAAGGAAGCGCTGCTGCTTGCCAATGAAGGATTCGACGCCGCGCGCGCCATCGGCTCGGGCAGCCGGGGACGGCTCACGGTCGGCACCATGGTCGTGCTTTCCTACTTGGTGCTGCCCCGCTTGGCGAACGCGCTGCGCGCGAAGCTGCCGGATGTGGAGATCCAGTACGTGGAGCTCAATGCCGTCAACAACGTCTCGGCCATCGCCGATTCGCAAGTGTCCGTGGCCATCTGCATTCCGCCCATCGCCCACACAGGCATTGCGGTCGAGCGCATCGGCAGCCAGCCCCTGATGCTGGCCGTGCGGGCCGATTCGCCCCTGGCCCGGACGTCCAGCGTTCCGCTGGCGCGGCTGTCGGGCATGCCCCTCATCGGGCTCCCTGCCCCCGGGGGGGACGTCGACAAATCCGTCATCGCCTCGATGCTTCGGCGGCATGATGTCAGCATGCCGATTGCGCAACGGGTCGGGACCACGGTGTCGGCGCTGGCGCTCGTGCTGGCGGGCAAGGGCGTGGCCATCTTGCCCGCCTGCGCACGCATCGGCCGGCCGCCGGGCGTGGTGTTCAGGCCCTTGCGCAACGTCGACGCCAAGATGGACGTCGGCGCCTGTTGGCGCAGCGATTGGGACAGCCCTCTCATCGAGCCGTTCCTGGCGTGCGCGCGCGCGTCCCTGCGACAGGCGGCTTAGCAGGCCGCTGAAATACCCCACGCCGAAGGCTGGGCCCTGTTGGCAGGGCTGTTGGCGCGTGTTGCAGGCCGGGGTTCTAGATCTCCCTGGGCTCTCTCAGTCCCATCGAATACCGGCACAGTCTCGGACTCGCGACATAAAACCAGTCCAAGTTTTTGTCCGCATCCCCAGGGGGCCAATTTTCAGTAGCACGCCGACGGACTTTATTCTTTCGACGCTTTTACTGTTCGTTAGCATCGCCCAGTGATGTCTTTCATCGCAAGAAGTAAATACACTAACGGCAAGCCAATCACGCGACACCCACCCACCACCGCGCCGGCCGGCGAACTTGCTTCCCAACACCAAGGTCCCGCCGTTAGCGTATTTTTATGCCGTCACTTCCACTCTTCCCCGAGCCCTCCGGCGAGTCGCACCAAGCCGCTTTCGATCGCTGGCTTGCGGCGCAGCAGGAAAACGGCGCCTTGCGGCAGCCCTCTTCGATCGCGGTCTATCGGGACATGTGGGGCAGTTTCACGGCCTGGTGCCTGGGCCAGTCGCCCGCCGTGACGCTGGCGTCGCTGGACACGGGCGATCTGTCGGCGTTCCAGCAGGCGCGCTTCGGCATGAAGAGCGACGACCTGTCGCTGTCTCCGCGTTATGCACTGCGCCTGCTCCGGCTGATCGACCGAGTGCTGCGCCACCACGCGCTGACCCACGGAACGGCCGCCAACGGCGCGGCCTCGGAATGGATCGCGACACAGCCCGAGGTTCGCTTTGCGGATTCGGCGCGGGCGGATCCCCTGCCGGAATTTCTCTCGGTCTCCGAGGCTCGGCATCTCATCACCTTTCTCTCCAGCGCCCGGCCACGGCCCGGCGTCCGGCACGGCCAGGCCGCGCTCACCTGGCAGGCATTGCGCAATCGCGTGGCGGTCGCCCTGCAGCTGGGCGCGGGACTCACGCCCGGCGACGTCCGCGTGCTGCGGCTCGACGCGCCGACGTCGCAGATCGCCGGCCGGCGCGAACGTCCGTGGAAGGTTGCGGTGCCGGGCAACGGCAACTCGCCGGCGCGCGAGGCACCGATCGCTCCTTGGGCAGGCGAGTTGCTCCAGCACTGGCTGAAGGTGCGCGCCGAGACGCCGATCGCGGGCGACTTCCTGTTCCCGTCCACGCGCACCGGCAAGCCCTGGAGCAAGGAAGCGCAGTATGTGGCCGCCAAACAGGTGCTGGAAGATGCGGGCATCGACGTTACCGGCGGCGGGTCGTTCCTGCTGCGCCATACCTTCGCATTGCGCCAGCTGCGCCGGGGCGCCAAGGTCGACCAGGTGGCGCGCTGGCTCGGCATCGAGCCCGAGGCGATGGGCAAATATCAGCGCGTGCTCACGGGTCCGGCCGAAGTCATCTGAGCGCCAGTGCGCGGCGCTGCTTCGGCCTCAGCTGACGAGCGCGCGCTTGACGTCTTCCTGGAGACTGCGCAAATGTTCGCGCATCGCCGCACGCGCCCGTTCGGGATCCCTCGCGCGCAATGCCGAGATGATCTCGCCGTGCTCTTCATGGTTTTCACGCTGGCGGTGCAACGGGCTGTGCAGCCGGAACAGGCGCGCGTTCACGCGCAGTTCCTCGACCAGGCGCGGCAGCACCACATTGCCGCTGGCCGCTGAAATGAGTTGATGGAATCGGTCGTCGAAGTGCCAGTGCTCGATCTCGTCATGCACCCCGGTGTCGAGCGTCTTCAGATCGGCGTCCAGCTCGTCGAGTTGGGCGTCGGTGATCTTGTCGACCGCCAGCACGATGGCCTCGCACTCGATGATCTCGCGCGCCCGCATGCAGTCGAAGTATTCCTTGGTGCCCAGCGCCCGCACCGCGTAGGAACGCGCGTCGCGGCGCACGAGCAAACCTTCGCCGGCAAGCCGGACGAGCGCCTCACGCATCGGCGTGCGCGAAATCCGCAGCTCGTCCGCGAGGCGGCCTTCCTGCAGCGGACTGCCGGCCGAAATCTTGCGATCGAGGATCAGCGTGCGCAGGCTCGCATAGGCCTGCTCGGCCAGGCTCGCGGAGCGGACTTCGAGCGGCGCGATGGTGATTGTGGCTGGCTGAGCCGGGCTGGGAAGGCTTGGCATGCGGGAGAAGTTGATTGCCACGAAAGGTGGGGAAACGCCTGGAAGGCCAGCCGCGGCGGGGCTGAAAGCTTCACAGCCATTTGGCGAGCGGATTCTCGGCGTTGGGCGCGCGCGGGCGCAGGCAGGGCTGGAACTGTCCCGCACCTGCTTCCGCCGAGAACACGCCATTTTCCCATACCACCCGCCCCCTCGAAAGCGTGATTCCCGGCCAGGCGCGCATCTTCATGCCCTCGTAGGGCGTGTAGTCGGCCGCATGGTGGAGCATGTCGTTGCGGATGACTTTTTCGTGGCCCTCGCCGAACGTGTCCCACACCACCAGGTCCGCATCGCTGCCGACCGCGATCGTGCCCTTTTTCGGATACAGCCCGTAGAGCCGCGCCGGATTGGTCGACGTGAGTTCGACGAAGCGGTGGACGTCGATGCGCCCCGTCAGCACGCCTTCGCTCATCAGCAGCGGAAGCCGGGTTTCGACACCTGGAATGCCGTTGGGAATGCGGTCGAAGGACGCATCCTCGCCGGCCACGCGCTTGCCGTCGCTGCCATGGATGTTGAAGGGCGCATGGTCGGACGAGAAGATCGTGAAAAGGCCGCTCGAAAGAGCGTTCCAGATGAACTGCTGGTTGGCCTTGTCGCGCGGCGGCGGGCTGCAGATGCAGCGTGCGCCGTGCATCGGATCGTCGGGGTCCACCCCCAGGTCTTCCGCGCTCAAGAAAAGGTACTGCGGGCAGGTCTCGGCATGGATCGGCAACCCGCGCCCGCGCGCCCAGTGAATCTGCTCGACCGCCTCGCGGCCCGAGACGTGGACGATCAGGATCGGGGTATCGATCAGCTCGGCCAGCGCGATCGCGCGGTGCGTGGCTTCGCGCTCCACCGCCATCGGCCGCGAGCTCCCGTGATAGCGCGGCGCCGTCAGCCCGGCGTCGAGCAGTTGCTCGGTGAGCCAGGCGATGCAGTCGCTGTTCTCGGCATGGATCATCGTCATCGCGCCGTGCCGGCGTGCCACCGCGAGCACCTCGATGATCTGCCGGTCGGCGAGCTTCAGGTCGTCGTAGGTCATGTAGATCTTGAACGAGGTATAGCCCTTCTCGATCAATGCCGGCAGCTCGCGCTGCGTCACATCCTTGGTCGCGTCCGCGACGATCAGATGGAAGGCATAGTCGATCACCGCCTTGCCTTCGGCGCGCCGGTGGTAGTCGTCCACGGCTTCCTGCATGCTGCGCCCCTTCTGCTGCGCGGCGAACGGCAGCACCGTGGTGGTGCCGCCGCAGGCCGCCGAGCGCGTGCCGGTGAAGAAGTCGTCCGAGAAGCGCGAGCCGTCGCTGGTCGGCTGGTCGAAATGGCAGTGGCCGTCGACGCCGCCGGGCGTCACCAGCCGGCCGGCCGCGTCGATCTCGCGCGCGGCGCTGCCGTCCAACTGGTGGGCGATGGCGCTGATGCGCCCGTCGCGCACACCGATGTCGGCGCGGTAGCGGTCGCCCACGGTGGCGATGTCGGCATTGCGGAGAATCAGGTCGTAGGAGCTCATCGTCGGGTTCCGGTCAACGTTGTTCGAGCACGGCATCGGCCACCACCGGCGCGTCGGCGGCGGTGGTGCCGTTGCGGTAGGCGCGGCCGTAGTGGCGCTCGATGCGGCGCTGGACGAAATCCCACGCCGTGGTCATCAGCAGGTAGTAGATGGCGGCGACGATGAACAGCTCGAGCACCATGAATTTCTCCTGGATCAGCACCTGGGTGCGGCGCAGCAGTTCTTCCATCGAGATCACCGAGGTGATCGAGGTGGTCTTGAGCAGGCCGTTGATGCTGTTGCCCAGCGTCGGGATGATCAGCCGCATCGCCTGCGGCATCACGATGTAGCGCATGCTCTGCGCACTGCTGAAGCCCATGGCGCGCGCCGCGTTGGTCTGGCCGACCGGCACCGACTGGATGCCGCCGCGCACCACCTCCGCGAGGTAGGCGGCCTCGTTGAGGATCAGCCCGAGCAGCGCCGACTCGATCACCGACATCTTGAGCCCGAGCTGCGGCAGCCCGGTGTAGATGATGATCAGCTGCACCAAGAGCGGCGTGCCGCGGAAGACCCAGATGTAGAAATGCGCCGGTGCCACCAGCCAGCGGTGGCGCGACAGGCGGGCCAGGGCCAGCGCACAGCCGACGACCAGGCCGCCCGCGATCGATGCGAGGGTGAGCCACAGCGTGGTGAGCGCGCCGTTCAGGATGTACGGATTGAACAGGTAGTCGGCAAACCCCGACCAGCTCCAGCCTTGTCCCATGGACTTTCCCTCTCGAACTCAGTGGTGGTGCGGCGCGCTCAGCTGGCGGGGCCCTTGACGACGACGGCACCGTCGATCGCCTTGACGCCGTATTGGTCGAACAGCTTCTGGAAGCTGCCGTCGGCCTTCATGTCGTTGAGCGCTTTGGCCATCGCAACCGACAGGTCCTTGTTTTTTGCTGCCAGCGCCACCGGGGTCGGGAACAGGCCGCTCAGCACGCGGTCGAAATCGCCGCGCTTCTGGTACTCGGCACCCGTGGAGTCGATCGACAGCGCCACCTCCACCTGCCCCGCGCGCAGCGCCTGGAAGGCCATCGCGAAGTTCTCGAAGGTCCGGATGGTCATGCCCTTCATGCCCTTGTCGGTCAGCTGCTTGTCGAGTTCGCGCGCCTTGCGCTCCTCGAATCCGCCGAGCTCGACGCCGATGCTCTTGCCCGACAGGTCCTCGGGCTTGCTGATCTTGAGCGGGTTGCCGCGCGCGGTGCTGATGCTGATCGCCTGGTCCTCGTAGGGCAGCATCTGCATCAGCTTGGCACGCTCCTCGGTGTAGAAGATGCCGGTGTTGATCACATCCCAGCGGCCAGCCTGCAGGCCCGGGATCATGGCCGAGAACTCGATGCGCACGTATTCGGGCGTCAGGCACAGGCGCCTGGCGATCGCTTCGCCGAGTTCCACCCGCATGCCCTTGAGGGCGCCGGTCTGGTCGACGAACTGCATCGGCGGCAAGGTCGGGTTGACCGACATGATGAGCGTGCCCTTCTTGATCAGCGCCGAGTCGGGCACCGGCGACTTGCAGGCCTGGGCGTTCGCGATGCCCATGCCGAGGATGAAAAGAACCGTGGCCGACGTGAGAGCGGGAAGCAGTTTCATGGTGGTTTCCTGGTGGAGATGGAGCGAGGCGAGGGAGGGGAGACTGAAGGGACGGGCGCTGCTCAAGCCTTGATCGAACCGAGCAGGCCGAGGCGGTCGAGCTCGCGCCGCAGGTCGATGGCGTCGGCTTCGGGCAGCGGCAGGCGCGGCGCGCGCGGCTGGCCGACCGGCAGGCCCATCATTCCGAGTCCGTGCTTGGAGGCCGCGACATAGCGGTGGCCGCCGACCCAGCGCACGATCGGCAGCATTTCCTTGTAGAGGGCGAGGGCCGCGGGCATGTCCTGCTCGTCGGCGACCAGCTCGAACAGCCGCGCCGACATCTTCGGGATCAGGTTCGAGCAGACTGCGACCCAGCCCTGCGCGCCCAGCCAGAACGACTCGTAGCCCAGGATGCCTGCGAACACCGTCATGCGGTCGCCGCAGAGTTCGATGATGTCGCGCACTCGCGTCACCTCGAGCGTCGACTCCTTGATGTACTTGCAGTTGTCGATGCGCGAAAGCCGCGCCACCAGTTCCGGCTTGAGATCGACGTTCGCCGTGGCTGGGTTGTTGTAGACCATGATCGGCACGCCGATCGCCTCGCCCACCTTGCGGTAGTGCGCGAACAGTTCGTCGTCGGTGGGCGTGCTGTAGAACGGCGGAATGATCATGACGCCGTCGGCGCCCATGCTCTCCGCCTCGCGGCTCAGCCGCACGCACTCGTCGGTCCACTCGGCGCCGGTGCCGATCAGCACGGGCACGCGTTTTGCTGCCGTCTGCACACAGGTTTCGATCACCAGCTGCCGCTCCTCGGCCGTCAACGACAGGAATTCGCCGGTGCTGCCCAGGGGAATCAGCCCGTGGATGCCCTCTTCGATCTGCCAGTCGACGAGCCTCTTCAGGGCCGGCACGTCCACCTGCTTTCCGTCGGCGGTCATGGGGGTGATGAGCACCGTATAGGTGCCTCGGAACGCTGTCATTCCAGTCCTTGTTGAAAAAATTGGGGCGGCGAAGTATTTGTATACGTTCAGTATACGTATACATTAGACCATGTCCAAGTGGTTTTTTGCTTCGCACCTGTTTCAATGAGCGCCAGACTGACCCATCCCTCCATCGCTGCCGGCGGACGCCCGATCCGCTTCTGGTACGACGGCCAGCCCGTGGACGGTCTCGAGGGCGAAACCGTGGCCGCCGCGCTCGCGGCGAGCCATCTCCGGCAGATGCGGCACACGCGGGGCGGCGGACGTCGCGGCCTGTATTGCGGCATGGGCGCCTGCTTCGACTGCCTCGTCACGATCGACGGCCGGGCCAGCCAGCGCGCCTGCCTGACGAAGGCCGCGGACGGCCAGCAGATCCGCTCGGCCATGCCGGCCGGGACGCCTGCCGATCCATTGCAGCCGCTGGCACCCGACGCGGCAGCCCGGCCGCTCGAGCGCGAGGTCGACGTGCTGGTGGTCGGCGCCGGCCCGGCCGGCCTCTCGGCGGCGCTCGCGGCCCGGCGCGCGGGCGCCGGCGTGCTGGTGCTCGACGAGCGGCTGCAGTCCGGCGGCCAGTTCTTCAAGCCGCTGGCACCGTCGCACCACGCCGCGACACCGCCGGACCGGCAGTTTGCGGACGGCCTCGCGCTGGAGCGCGAAGTGCTCGCCGCCGGCGTCACGATCCGGCAGGACGCGCAGGTCTGGGCCGCGTTTTCGCCGCACGACGTCAGCGCGCTGATCGACGGGCAGGCCACCCATATCCGATGCCGGCAGCTGGTGATCGCGCCGGGTGCCTACGAGCGGCCGGTGCCCTTCCCGGGCTGGACGCTGCCGGGCGTGATGACCACCGGCGCCGCACAGACGCTGGCGCGGGCTTACCGCGTCGCGCCGGGGCAGCGCGTGGTGATCGCCGGCAACGGGCCGCTCAACCTGCAGCTGGCCGCGGAACTGCTCGCCGGCGGCGCCCGAGTCGTCGCGGTGCTCGAATCGGCGGCCCGCCCGTCCGCGCGCGACTGGCGCCAGCTGCTCGCCGCCGCCCGCACCGCGCCCGATCTGCTGCGCCAGGGCTGGGGCTACCTGCGGCAGCTGCGCGACCACAAGGTCCCGCTGCTGTGGGGCCATGCAGTGGTCGCCGCCGAAGGCGCGGCCGAGCTGCAGGCGGTGCAGGCCGCACGGCTCGATGCCCAGGGCCGTGCCACGCCTTCGCCGGCGCTGCGCTTCGAGGCCGACACGCTGTGCCTGGGCTACGGCTTCATCCCTTCTACCGAGCTGGCGCGCATGCTCGGCTGCGAGCACCGCCTGGCCGAGCGGCACCTGGGCTACCTCGCGACCGTGACGGGCACCGACGGCGCCACCAGCCTGCCCGGGGTGTTCGTGGTCGGCGACGGTGCCGACATGGGCGGCTCGCGCGTCGCACTGGCGCGCGGCACGCTGGCGGGCGCGGCGGCAGCGCGCAACATCGGCCTGATCGCTCCCGTACCGTCCGGGGTCGGGGACCGGTTGCGCCGGGCCGAGTGCTTCCAGCAGGCGCTGTGGTCGCTCTACCAGGCGCCGCCCGTGGTGCTGGCCACGGTCAGCGACGACACGCTGCTGTGCCGCTGCGAAGAAATCAGCTTCGGTTCGGTGCGCGAGCAGATCCGGGCCGGCCGCGACACGCTGGCCGCGCTGAAGCGCAACACGCGGCTCGGCATGGGCCGCTGCCAGGGCCGCTATTGCGCGGCCGCCGCGGCCCGATTGATCGGCGAGATGACCCGGCGCCCGATCGAGGTCGAGCAGTATTTCGCGCCGCGGCCGCCGGCCAGGCCGGTGCCCGCGGGCGCACTCGGCTTCGAGAAGCCCGAATGGGGCGGCCACAAGCCGGCGATCACGCCGAACCTCGCGCGCCCTGTCGAACGGGCGCCCTTTCACGCCCTGCGCACCGACGTGCTGGTGATCGGCGCCGGCGTGCTCGGTTCCTGCCTGGGCTACTACCTGGCGAAGGCCGGCCAGGAGGTGACAGTGGTCGACCGCGACGACATCAACCTGCAGGCCTCCGGCGCCAACGCGGGAAGCCTTCATGTCCAACTGCTGTCCTTCGACTTCGGCGCCAAGGCGCAGCAAGGCGGCGGCCCGGCCGCGGCCACCCTGCCCCTCGGTCCGATGTCGGTGCGGCTCTGGCAGGAGATCCAGGCCGACTGCGGCGAAGACCTCGAGATCAAGATCACGGGCGGGCTGATGGTGGCCGACAGCGAGGCCGGCATGCGTTTCCTCGAGGCCAAGGCCGCGCTCGAACGCAGCCATGGCATCGATGCACGCGTCATCGACGGCGCCGAGCTGCGCCGGCTCGCACCTGCGTTGTCCGGAAAACTGCTGGGCGCCGACCTGTGCCCGATGGAAGGCAAGATCAACCCCTTGCGCGCAACCTACGCGGTGGCGTCGCGCGCGCAGCAGGAAGGCGCGCGCTTTCTCCGCGGCTGCGACGTGAAGCGCATCGAGCGCCGGCCGGGCCACGGCGCCGGCTTCGTGGTCCACACCTCGCGCGGCACCATCCACGCAGGCCGTGTGGTGAACGCCAGCGGCGCCTGGTCGAGCACGGTCGGCGACATGCTCGGCATCAGGATCCCCGTCAAGGGCGCGCCGCTGCAGATGATCGTGACCGAACCGGCGCCGCCTCTGGTCAACCACCTGGTCGCGCATGCCGACCGCCACCTGAGCCTCAAGCAGGCGGCCACCGGCGGCCTGCTCATCGGCGGCGGCTGGACGGCCGCCTTTCACGAGGGCATGCGCCTGAACCGCGCGGAGCGCGCCAGCATCGAAGGAAGCCTTTGGGTCGCGCGCCAGGTGCTGCCGGCCGTGAGCGGGTTGCACATGGTGCGCTGCTGGGCTGGCATGAACGTCAACATCGACGGCGCGCCGATCATCGGCGGCGTTGCCGGCCTGCCCGGCTTCTACAACGCCGTGACCTCCAACGGCTACACGCTGGCACCCATCACCGCGCACCTGGTGGCCGACCTGATCGCGCGCGGCCGCACCGACATCGACATCACTCCTTTCCACATCGACCGCTTTCTTTGACGCCATGACAGACCGTTCCACCGCGCGCGACACGCTGCGCCAATTCATCGACACCCATTTCGACCAACAGGTCGAAACCCTCGCGCGGCTGGTGCAATGCCCGTCCGACAACCCGCCCGGCGACTGCGCCCCGCACGCGGAGCTCACGGCCCGGCTGCTCGAGGCCATGGACCTGAAGGTCGAACGCCATCCGGTGCCGGCCGCGTTCGCAGAGCAGCACGGCATGCGCAGCGTGACCAACCTGATCGTGCGCGAGCGCTTCGGCGACGGGCCGGTGATTGCCCTCAATGCACACGGCGACGTGGTGCCGCCCGGCTCGGGCTGGACCGGTTCGCCCTATGGCGGCGAGGTGCGCGACGGCTGGCTGTACGGCCGCGGCGCCGCGGTCTCGAAGTCGGATTTCACGACCTACGCTTTCGCGATGCGTGCGCTCAAGCAGTTGCGGTCATCGGGCGCGCCGCTGGCCGGCACCGTCGAGCTGCACTTGACCTACGACGAGGAAACCGGCGGCATGACCGGCCCGGCATGGATTCTTTCGCAGGGCCTGAGCCGGCCGGACTACGTGATATCGGCCGCCTTCTCGCATCACGTGGTGGTGGCGCACAACGGCTGCCTGCATCTGGAAGTGACGCTGCGCGGCAAGTCCGCCCATGCGGCGAGACCCGACACCGGCGTCGACGCGATCGAGGCTTCGGCGACCTTGCTGCCGGCGCTCTACCGCTATCGCGACCAGCTGGCGCAGCGGCCCTCGCAAACGCCGGGCATCACGCATCCGACGATGGTCGTCGGCCTGATCGAAGGCGGCATCAACACCAACGTGGTGGCCGACGCGCTGAGCCTGCGGATCGACCGCCGCATCGTGCCCGAAGAAGTGCCCGAGGATGTCGAGGCCGAACTGCGCCAACTCATCGAGCAAGCCTGCAGCGGCCTGCCGGGGATTTCCGTCGAGATCCGGCAGATCCTGCTGGCCCGGCCGTTCGCGCCCGCCCCCGGCGCGCAGGCCTTCGCCGAGCTGATGTGCCGCGAAGCCAGCGCCGTGATGGGCAAGCCGGTGACGCCGATCGGCGTGCCGCTCTACACCGATGCGCGGCTCTACAGCGAAGCCGGCATTCCGACCGTGATGTACGGCGCCGGTCCCGCGTCGCTGCTCGAAGCCAACGGCCATCGCGCCGACGAGCGCGTGCCGCTCGATGAGCTTCACAAGGCGACCGTCGTCGTCGCCAACACGCTGCTGCAACTGCTGACCCGCCCGGAGCAATCACTGCTCGGGCCGGCGCCATAGCCAGATTGCGACGGCCGCCATGAAGAGCGGCGCGCCGATCTTCACCGCGACCGGTGCGCTGGTGGCGAGCAGCACGGCCGCGCTGAGGATCATCATCCCGGTCGCGGCCCACTTCGCGCGGCGTGGCACCGCGCCCCCTTCCCGCCATCGCCGGATGTACTCGCCGTAGCGGGGATGTTCGAGGAGCCAGCGCTCCAGCGCGGGCCAGCCGTGGCCCGCCGCCCAGGCGGCCGCGAGCAGAAAGGGCACCGTCGGCAGAACGGGGAGAAAGGCGCCGATCAGGCCAAGGGCGACGAACACCACCGCCAGCACGCGCCAAAGCAGCCGCGCAACGGGATCGGGGAACCGCATCAGGATGCGTGCTCGTGCAAGCGGTATGTGGGGAACTGCGAAACGGCCATTGGCGGATGGTAAGCCAACGGTCCGCCCGGACACGAGGCGCTTTTCGCTTCCAGCGAGTCCTTCAGCGCGAAGCGGCTCCGGGCCCGCCATCCTGGTTCCAGTAGCCGCCGTTCATCAGGCTTGCGCGCACCATGGCCCGGGCGCGATGCAGCCGGCTCTTCACCGCCTCCACGCTCAGGCCCAGGCTTTGCGCCACCTCGGGGGCGGTCAGTTCCTCGACGTCGCGCAGGATCAGCGCGACGCGATAGGCGTCCGGGAGCGCGGCAATCGCCTTGGCCAGGTCCAGGCGAAGGTCGACCGGAATCCGCGGTGCCGCCGGTTCCTCGGCCAGCGGCTCCGACAGCCGGCCCTTGGCCGCGCTGCGCCTGAAGATCCGGTAGCACTCGCGCTCGATGATCCGGAACAGCCAGGTCGCAAAGGCCGCCACGGTCCCGAGCGTGCCGATCTTCCGGTGCAGCTGCCACAGCGCCACCTGCACCGCGTCTTCGGCGTCCTCGCTGTTGGCGCAGGTGCGGCGCGCGAAGCGCTTGAGATCGGGCTGGCAGGCGCGCAGCAGCTGCGACAGCGCCCGTTCATCCCCCGCGCAGGCGGCCTCGATCAGCGGCGCGGACGCGCGGATCATTTCAGCGGCCCGATGGCCCTGCGGCCGAGCATCGCGCAGGCCGGGCAGAACCCGACCACGGCGGTGGCGCCGAGCATGCCCGCCGCGGCGAAGCCCAGCACTCGAATCGCTCCGGTCGGCAGAAAGTAGAACGCGCCGAGCGCGGCAATGACGCCCAGGCACAGCCGGACCATGCGTTCCCAGGCCGGAATGTTGCGTTTGAGATGAAACACGTTGCAGCTCTCCAAATGATGTTGACCCTTGCATGGAGGGCCGCGCGTGGCGCAAAGGATTCAGGGGAGGAAAAAGAAATTCAGGGAGGCGTGTCGGGGGGAGATCCGGCGCGGCTTGGCGCTGACCTGTTGCAGCCGCGCGACGGCCGGAGGCCCTCCATCTGTGTGACTTATTACCGAAGTTCACCTTTAGAAACACTACATTTGAAAATGAGAACTTAATAACTCACACAAGTGTATATTTCTCGTTACACTGCGGGCTCCCCTCCGCCTCCACCTAGCCCAAAAGCATTCATTCTCATGAAAAAACTTCTTCTGATCGCCGCAGTGGCCGCCACCCTGGCTCCCTTCGCCAGCCAGGCCGAATCCAATTTCGTGACGGCCTCCGGCTCGAGCACGCCGAGCGCCAGCGCAAAGCTCGACTTCAAGATCGTCGTTCCGAAGGTGCTCTTCCTGCAGGTCGGCACGGGCAGCAGCATGGCGGACAACGCGACGGTGGACAAGGTCACCTTCACCGTGCCCGCCAACGGTATCGGTAACGGCACCGCGGTGGCAGGCACCGGCGGCGACCTCACTGCCGGCGCCGTCACGGTTCGCGTGCTCGGCAACAGCGGCGACGTCACCCTGACCAACGCGACCACGGGCCAGCTCAGCAATGGCGTGAGCGGTAATCCGACCGTGCCGTGGACCGACATTAGCGTGACGGCCGGCGCATTGTCGACGACCACGTCCGGCTATACCAACGCGGCCATCGCCCACCCGCCGTTCAACAACGGCGCTACCGGGGGTGCGTCGGCGTCGGCGACCACGCTGACCGCTTCGGCCGGCCTCGTGCGCCGCGAGGGCAGCTGGACCTTCGCCTATGCCAACACGTCCGTGATGCCGGCCGGCACCTACGGCGACACGACGGGAAACAACGGCCGCGTGACCTACACCGCGACCGCCCCCTGAGCACCAGCACAACCTTCCGATACGCGCGGCTTTCGACACACGATGACCGAAGGCGGGCCGGTCCCGCCTTCGCGATTTGTTGATTGAGAACGAGCGGCATGAAATCTTCGTCACTCCCGCTGTCCCGCGCCCAACGTGCCCTGCTGGGGCTCGCCCTGGCGTGCGGCGCCTGGCTGCCCAGTGCGCACGGCTTCACGGTCGGCATCTCGCCCGGGCAGCGTTCGCTGTTCCTGCAGGTCGGCGTGGGCACCATGTCCGGGGGCAATTTCAACAGCGGCGGCACGCCGGGCGACAACCCGACGGTCAACAGCGCATCGGTCACGGTTCCGGCGGCCCAGCTGGGCTCGGGCGTGGCGCAGCTCATGACGACGGACAGCACCGTCACGGCCAGTCCCTGGGAGGGGGCCGCCTTCTGCACATCGCCCGCTACCACCGGGCAGGTGTACGTGGGCGGATTCTTCCGCCGGCCCGGCGTGGGGAGCGGAGGCAACGAAGCCCTGCTGACGGTCACTACACCGGCCGCCCTGACCAACAGCAACGGCGACACGATTCCGTTCAGCAGGATTGCATGGACCTCTTCGGGCATCGGTGACGCCACGGCGACCATTCCGAACGGCACCTTCGTCGGCGGCACGCAAGACCTGCTGACCGTCAGCCGCAACACCTGGTTCGAGAGCTGTCTCGCCTTTCGCTACCTCAATTCAGAGCTCGTTCCGGCCGGCACCTTCACCGGCAGGGCGACCTTCACGCTGACCGCCCCATGAAAGCCCGACGCACGCTTGCCATGCTGGCCGGCCTGCTGGCCCTGGGGACCGTGATCCCCGCGGCTGCCGCCACCTTCCGCATCGACGACACCGGCACCTATGCAAGCCAACCGGTCACGCAGATGCGCTGGCGCCGGCTGGCACCGGGCCGCGCGGGCGACCACACGGTGGAGGGCCGCGTGCCCGTGTCACTGCGGCTCAACCTGTCGCAGTGGCTCAACCGGCCCGCGCGCATCTACCTGTCGCTGGCGCCGACCGACGGCGAACAGCTGGTCGCCACGTGGCGCACGCAGGGCCGCCTGCTTCCGGGCACGGTCCGCGGCGGTGGCCGCACATTGGTGTTCGACGGCGTGGTGCGCGAGTCTTTCCTGCAGGAAAGCATCGTGCTCGATCTCACGGCCGACGGCCGCAAGGTCGAAAGCGCGCAGTCCCTGCAGTTCTTTTTCGAGATCGAGGTATCCCCGTGATGCGCCGAGTCGCAATTCTTTTCCGTGGCCGCTGCGCGGCCCTTTTTCTGCTTGCCACCGGCCTGGCGGCCCTGACGGTTGGCGCACCGGCGCAGGCGCAGTTTTCCCTCGCCGTATCGCCGCCGCGCTTCGAACTGTCCACCAAGCCCGGCGAGCGCGTGCGCGAGGTGATCGAACTCACGCACCGCGACACGCCATCCGGCGCCTACAAGCTCAAGACCGCCGACTGGACCTTCAGGCCCGACGCCTCGGTGGACTTCAGCGACGAGCTGCTGCCCGGCAGCTGCCGGCCCTGGGTGGCCATCGAGCGCCGCGAACTCAGCATCACGTCCGGACGCCCCTACCGCTTTCGCTTCGAGGTGACGCCGCCCGCCGACGCGCCGCCGACCGAATGCCGCTTTGCGGTGTTGATCGAAGGCCAGCAACCCGCGACGGCCCCGGGCGTGCCGGTGGCGCTGGGCGCGCGCATCGGCGTGATCGTCTACGTGGCCGTGGGGAACGTGGCCCCGGTGCTGGAACTGGTGGGCAGTTCGGTGCAGACGATCGACGGCCGTCCCACGCCCATGCTCAAGATCCGCAACACGGGCACGGCGCACGGCCGCCTGGCCGGCTTCCTCTCGGGCACCGATGCGGGCGGCACCGCCCTTGAACTGCAGGCCGGCACCACGCCCATCATGGCCGGCGAAACCCGCGACATCGCGCTCGTGGCCAACAAGCCCGGCGACACCGAAAACACGGTCGCGGTGCGTTTCCCGATCACCATCACCGGCAAGCTGGAGTGGGGCAGGAGCGGCTCGCTGCCAATCAATCAACGCTTCGCCCCATGAAGCGCTGGCTCCGTTATGGCGCCCTCGGGTTGTGCGGCGCGGGGCAGGTGCTGGGCGGCACATCCGCATGGGCGCAGCCCGAGGCGGCGCAATACATCGACCGCGTGCTCGACGACAGCCCGCAGGCCGCGCCGGTCGATGAGCCCCAGGTCCAGGGCAGCGGTTGGCCGCGCGGCTGGACCATCGAAGGCCAGTCCACCCAGCAAAGCGGAGCCTCGCGCTCACGCAACCATTCGCTGCTGTTCTCGGGCTACCTCGACACGCCCGACTACGGCACCCTTTCCGCCAACCTGAACCTGAACCGCGATTCCGTCCCGGTCAGCGGCATTGCGCTGTACGGCACCACCGGCACACCGGTAACGCAGGTGCCCTACACCTACCGCAGCGGCAGCACCTGGCGCATCGACCAGCGCGCCATGCCCTTCGACGGCGGCTGGTTCGGCAACAACAGCATCGGCAACATCAACATGGCGAGCACGCCGCTCGCACGCGGTGTCGGCCGGGTCTACCTGCCCAGCCTGCCGATCGAAGGCGCGTCGCTCAGCATCGAGCAGCCGGGGCGCACCACGTTGAATGCGTCGGCCGGTCGGCTGGGCTATTTCGATGGCATTTCGTCCCAGGGCTTCACGTCCGGGCGGGGCACCGCGGCGGGCGCCGGAGCCCAGACCCAGCTGAGCGGCAGCGACGGCCCCTACGCGCTGGGCCGCACCGATGCGGCGGTCCAGTTGGTGGAAACGCGCAATTTCAACGCCAACGGCGTGGCCGGCTTTGCCCAGGACACCCGCTCGGTGTGGAGCGCCGTCTCCTGGCAAGGCCAGGCACCCTGGGCCGAGTCGGTCGGCAAAGGCTATGGCGGCGTCGGCGAACGCGTGGGCGGCCTGCGCGTCCAGGCCAACCTGGCGCACAGCACCGGGCAGCCCTCCGACGCCTCGTCGCGCGCAGCGCGCGATTCGGCCACCGGCGGCTGGGTCGACGCGACCTGGCGCACGGAGCTGATGCAGCAGAGCGCGACCGTGTTCTATTTCCAGCCCTCGCTGCGCTGGGGCGGCGACTCGCTGCCGAGCGACCTGCGGGGTGCCTCGTGGCGCGGCGACATCTCCTCCCGCCAATGGCAACTGGGCGGTAACGTCGAAGTGAGCGACAGCGTGAGCGGGCTGCAGCGCCGCTCGCTGTATGGCAACCTCTTCGGCCGCTTTCGCTTCGATTCGCGCGACTCGATCTCCGGCAACGTGGCCGCCCGCACCGGCAGCTATGCCGCCCAGTCGGCGCAGCTCACCTGGGAGCACAAGTCCGACTGGGGCTACAGCCAGTGGCGCACCGACGTTGCGCGCGGCACCGACCTGCGCGTGCTGCGCACCGGCATCGACCACGCCTGGCGCGTCAGCGAGGACCAGACGCTCTCGACCTCGCTGGCCTACGAGCAATCGCGCCAGGCCGGAATCGATTCGCGCACCGTGCACTGGGGGGTGCTGGGCACAACGCCGCTCGCCGCCGGCGCCCGGCTCGACCTGAGCCTGCGCGGCAGCAACGGCATCGGCGACACCGATTCGCGCTTCTTGAGCGCCAACGCGCGCCTGAGCTGGCCGCTGGGCCTGGGCTGGTCGTTCATCGCCCAGTACGCGGCCGCACGCGGGCAGGAGTCGCTCAACCCCGCCGTGGTGTCGGCGCTGACGACAGCCATGCAGCAGGCCGTGCGCGTGCTGCCCTCCAACCGCTCGTTCATGGTGGCGCTTCGCTACGAGAGCCGCGCCGGCGTGGCCAGCGCACCGATCGGCGGCGCCCCCGGGGCCGGCGCGGGCAGGCTCGAGGGCTACGTCTTCTTCGACCAGAACAACAACGGCCTGCGCGAGGCCAGCGAAGGCGGCGTTCCCGGCGTGACGGTGGTGCTCGATCGCAACTACGTGGCCCGCACCGACGCCCAGGGCCTCTACAGCTTCCCCTCCGTGGCCGCCGGCAGCCACCAGATCGAGCTGGTCCAGGACAACCTGCCGCTGCCCTGGAGCAGTGCGGGTTCCCCATCGCGGCGCGTCAACGTCTATGTGCGAGACGCCGCCATGACCGACTTCCCGATCCAGAAAGACCGGTGAATCCGACGAAAGGCAGTTGCGCTCACACCGCCTGCCGTATTTACTTGCTCCACCGGTCTTCATTTTTGAAGCCGGCTGCCGATATACGAAGGTCGGGCATCGCACAGATGCCTCCAGCCCAGTGTTCTTCGGGGAGTAAGCCTTATGTCCGGGAGCAGGATATTTGCAGGGGTGTGCATGAAGGGCGCCCTGTCCGCATTGCTTCTTCTGCCGCCGGTCTGCACCGCGCAGACCGGGCTCGTGGCGGCGTCGAGCAGCGCCACCCGCCAGCTGAGCTTCAAGGTGGTCGTGCCCCCGGTGATGCGCGTATTGCAGGTCACGCCCCTGGAGGGCGGCTACGAATACCGCATCTGGACCAACACCCCCTCAGCCTCTTTCAACGGCCGCGAGTACCGCTTCTCCAAGGTGGGCGAGTACACGCTGAAGGTGCCTTCGTCCCCGCGGGGGGTCTACCTCATTCACGGCCTCTGAAGCCGCCGGACCGCAGCTGCAAGCGACAGCCGGCGCCGGGTTGCCGCGGCCGCGCACGGCCGGGCGCCAGCCATTTCACAGCCTGCATAGCCCTATGGTGACCTCCTCCTATTGGACCCGCATGTGCGAGAACTGCGGGCACGGCCGGCTGGTGTTGCAGCACGACATCACGAACCATCGGATCTATGCGCACTGCGAAGACTGCGGGATGGGGTGGCTGCGCGCGGCCGACCAGGCCGACGTGGGCAAGGGATTTCTGACGCTGCTCGGCGATTTTGGATCCATGGATCCGACCTTTGACGAGATCGCCCGGTCCGAATGGGCGGACCATGTCTGCGGGTCTTTCGACAAATGAGGGAGCGGCCGCCTAGGACGTGAACGCCGTCGTCTTCGGCATGGCCCCGCGGTGAAGAGGCAACCAGAGCGTGAAGCGGGTTCCGGCGCTGCTCGACTCCCAGCTCACGGCGCCGCCGATGGCCGATGCACGCCGCTGCTGGTTGCGCAGCCCCCGGCCACTTCGACGCAGGGCCTCGTCCACGGCGAAGCCCGCCCCGTTGTCTTCGATCACCACGCGCACGCCCTGGCCATCCGTGGCGGTACTGAAGCAGATGCTGGTGGCCTGCGTATGGCGCAGCACGTTGGCCACGCATTCCTGCATGATGCGCAGGATGTGGAGCGCGCTGCTCGGGTCCAGCCACGGCAGCGCAGGCACCGACTGCACTTCCCAGCGCAGCGCGAGTCCGGCGCTCTCGATGCGCGGCGCCAGGCGAAAACGCAAGGTCGCCAGCAGCAGCAGCAGATCGGCGTCCACGCTTTCCATGGAGTCGATCGCCAGCTTCAGGTCGTCCATGCAGCCCTTGAGCACGCCCGAGATCTCGGCCTTGTTCATGGCGCCCTGCTCCACCGAACGGATGGCGCTGATCAGCGACGAACCCAGCCCGTCGTGCATGTCCTGCATCAGGCGCTTGCGCTCGGCACCGAGCATGTGCTCGTTCTCGATCGCGCGCATCCGCTGGTAGCTCTGCTCCAGCTCGGCTTCGCGCGCTTGCAGGCGCTGGGCCAGGCCCTTGTTCAGCCGGGCCACCTCGGCAAACGCGCCCGTGTACAGCTGGAACATGATGTACGAGAAGATGAAAAACAGGCCGATGATGGCGTAGGGCGAGGTGTACACGCTCTCCGGGCTGACCAGGTTGTTTTGCAGGAGCCCGTCGTACGAGGTGAAGGCGACCGCGAGCACTGCCCAGCCCGCCACCAGCCGCCCCTCGGGCAATCTGGCGCGCAGCGCCTTGCGCAAGTTCACCGCAAAGATCAGGACCGCCACCGGCAGCACCATCAGGTTGAGCAGCGGCGTGAACAGGTACAGGCTGGCGAACGACGCATGAGGCAGCGTCGCAATGCTGCTGACCGTCGCCAACGCCACCGACGAACGGGTCAGCCAGGCCGAGGGCTGCTGGTGCAGGCGCTGCAGGAACAGGTGGATGAGGATGATCAACCAGAGCAACGAGGCCACGGTGACCCACTCGAACCACTCATCGGTGATCGGGAGGTTCTCGCCGCTCACGTAGTAGTGAAGCGTGCGCAAGAAAGCCATCGTCGAGATCGCAAAGAACAACAGGTAGAGCGATTCGCGCCTTTTGCCCACCCACACCGCGAAGGCGAATGCACCCACCGCGAGGAACGCGGCACTGCCCATGAACGGCAACTGCACCTGCAGCAACTCGCGAGCCTGGTAGCGCCAGATCAGTGAGTCCTGGTCGCCGACCCACACCGTCGAGAATCCGCTCCCGCTGCTGCGCAGGCGGTCGACGCGAATCAGCACGGACGTCGGGGACAGCGCATGGGCCGCCGCATTGAGCGGCAGCAACAGCGGATGGTTGTAGCCGTTGTGCACGGGGCTGCCATGCGATTGATAGAGCAGGACGCCGTCGCCATACACCGCGATGTGGCCCAGGGTCTTCCAGCGCGGAAGGTAGAGAAAGCGCTGCCGCGTCGATGGCGCCAGCGGGGCCAGATCGATGCGGTACCAGTCGGTGATGGTCCGCTCGCCGGCCGCCGACGTGGGTACCAGTTCGCGGCCCGCCGTATGCGGAAGAGCGACCGCCTTCCACCCGTCACTCGGCAACCCGGCGTCGTCCGCACGCCGCGGAGGGGCGGAATAACCCGAACCTGGAACGGACAGCAATTCGGCCTGCGTGATGTGGAGAACGCCCTCGCGCTGCTGCACCTCCTGCGCGGCCGGTGGCTCATTCGCGTGCGCGCAGGGCAAGGCTGCCATCGGCAAGGCGAGCCACAGCTTTGCGATCCACCGGCCTGCCCAGCAACCACCGCCGCGGCCGGGCTTCATGAATGGCTTCTGCCTTCGAAGCCAGCATCGACCGCCACCATCGCGACACGAAGAGTGTGGTGGCCAAGGGCAATGGAAGACGCTTTCATCAGGTCACAATTATGTGCTCGGCCAAACCACGCGCCCATCGAACGGGCGGATCCGCTTCTGCCCCACGTCTGGTACAAAGCCGCATGAGCAGCGTCCCACTCGCGGCCTCCCTCGTCGATCTCTTGCTCGGGCTGGAACTCGGAGCTTCCGACAAGGCCGCTCGCGATCGCTGGTCACTCGAGGGCGTCACCTGGCAACCCGGACAAGACGGCGTGATCGAAGTCGGCGCCCGGCAGTTCGAGGCGAGCGCGCTCCGGCTTGCTTCCGGGGCACTGGTGCTGGAGATCGACCGCATCGCCGTGCGTGAGCTGGTGGCGCAGATGCGGATCGATGCCGGCGTGCCGCATCTGTCTGCCATCCAGGCGGGCGAAGCCGAGCTCTCGGGCGTGAAGCTGCATGGGCCGTTGACCGTGCCGCCGCAGATTCGCGGCGCATGGGACGCGATGCGCAGTGCGGGCGCGGCCGCACCCGGCACGCCGGCCGACGCGTGGAGCCTCGGCCCGCTCGGCGAGGCAGACGGCACGATCCGCGGAGAGATCACCGACGCGCACCTGCTGTTCGACGCCGAGGTCACGGTGCCGATACGGCAGGGACAGATCGACTTCAACGATGCGACGGTCGAGCATCTGGGACCGGATTCGCGCATGGGCGTGAGTCGCCTGGGCCTGTATGTCGATGCGCCGAATGGGCGCAGCTATCTTTATCAGTTCGCATCGGCACCGCTCTCAGGGGTGGAATTCGAACACCGCGGCGCCTTGCTGAGCCCGTGGGTCTCGGAACGCGGCAAGCTGTACCTGAAGGCTTTCGGCGAGACGATGCTGCGCCACAGCGGTGGTGGCCCGGGCCAGGGGGTGACGGAGCAGGCGCGCCTGTTGCTCGGCCGCACCGCGCTTTCCGGCGAGGTGCAACTCGGCGATGGACTCCTTGCCGTGCCGGGCCTGCAAGTGCGATTGGAGGGGCGCGGCGAAGGCCGCAATGCGGTGGGCATGCACTCCGACGCCCTCGGCCAGGGCCTGGCCGTCGAGATGGCTTCATTGTCGGCCGCCAATGCAGTGGCGGATTGGAGGGGCGCGCAGCTGGGCTGCGACAGGATCACGGCGCGGCTCAAGCTCCAGCTCGTTGTCGACGGGCCGCACATGCGCTTCATCCTCGATATCGGGAACTGCAAGGTGGCAGGGGCACGGGTCGATCTTCGTCCACACCGGGACGTGCCGGACGCGTAGCTGCGGCAGGCAACTCGGCCGCCTCGCAGGCATGTCGGCTGTGGGCACCTTCGAAGACAATCGGAAAAAGCCCAGTTCGAAAATCACAGCCACGACCATGCCCCGTCTCGACGACCCCCTCCACGACGCCGAAATCGGCTCCCGCGACAGCACGCTCGACACCACCCGGATCGACGACGTGCGCATCGGCGCCGTTCGGCCGCTCATCACGCCGGCCTTGCTGCAGGAACGCGTGCCCGTGCGCGACAACACGCTGGCGCTGGTCGAAGGCAGCCGCGCGGCCATCGCGGACGTGCTCCACGGTCGCGACGACCGGCTGGTCGTCGTGGTCGGCCCCTGCTCCATCCATGACCACGACCAGGCCATCGAATACGCACAGCGCCTGAAGACCGTCGCCGACTCCCTGCAGGACGACCTGCTGATCGTGATGCGGGCCTATTTCGAGAAGCCGCGCACCACCGTGGGCTGGAAGGGCTACATCAACGACCCGCACCTGGACGGCAGCTTCGCGATCAACGAAGGCCTGGAGCGCGCGCGGCGCCTGCTGCTCGAGCTGACCACCCTGGGCCTGCCGACGGGCACCGAGTTCCTCGACCTGCTGAGCCCGCAGTTCATTGCCGACCTGATCGCCTGGGGTGCCATCGGAGCGCGCACCACCGAAAGCCAAAGCCATCGGCAGCTGGCGTCGGGCCTGAGCTGCCCGGTCGGCTTCAAGAACGGCACGGACGGCAGCGTCAAGGTGGCGGCCGACGCCATCCTCGCGGCCCGCGCACCGCATGCCTTCATGGGCATGACCAAGATGGGCATGGCGGCGATCTTCGAGACGCGCGGCAACGACGACTGCCACGTGATCCTGCGCGGCGGCAAGGCGCCCAACTATTCGGCCGCCGATGTCGCGGCCAGCTGCGAGGCGCTGCTGGCGAACGGCCTGCGGCCCCAGGTCATGATCGACGTCTCGCACGGCAACAGCAGCAAGCAGCATCAGCGGCAGATCGTGGTCGCCGAAGACGTGGCGGCGCAGATCGCGGCCGGCGAGCGGCGCATCACGGGCATCATGATCGAGAGCCATCTCGAGGAAGGACGCCAGGACCTGAAGCCTGGCGTCGCGCTGAAGCACGGCGTCTCGATCACCGATGCCTGCATCGGCTTCGCTCAGACGGTGCCGGTGCTCGAGGGCCTGGCTTCGGCGGTCAAGGCGCGGCGGCGCTTGCCGTGAGCTGGCCAGGCGGGCGGACTGAACCTGCCGCGCCGCGCGGGCTGGCCGGCAGCCCTTCGCCAACGCGGCTGTCTTGCGCTACTCCTGCGGCTCCAGTGCCATAGGAGTCGCTCCAATGGCGCTTTTCTTTCGGGCCTGGAGCACGAAAGCGACCAACTGCCACACGACAAAGACACCGATCAGGCTGAGCAAGGTGCCGCTGATGGGCCGCGTCACGAAGGCGCCAAAGCTTCCGCGGCTCAGCAGCATCGCGCGGCGGAAGTTCTCCTCCAGCATCGGGCCCAGGATGAAGCCGAGCATGAGCGGCGCGGCGTCCAGTTCCAGGCGCATGAACATGTAGCCCATGAAGCCGAAGGCGGAGGTGATGAAGACGTCCTCCAGGTTGTTGTTCACGCTGTAGGTGCCGATGCAGCAGAAGAACAGGATCGACGGGAACAGCACGCTGTACGGAATCTTGAACACCGAGAGCCAGTAGCGCACCAGCGGCACGTTCAGCACCAGCAGGAACACGTTGCCGATCCACATGCTGGCCACCAGGCCCCAGAACAGCTCGGGGTGGGCGCCGATCATGTTCGGCCCCGGCTGGATGCCCTTGATGATGAAGGCCGCCAGCATCAGCGCCATCACGGCGTTCTCGGGGATGCCGATGCTCATCAGCGGAATGAAGCTGGTGCGCGCCGCCGCTTCGTCGGCCGCGGCCTGGCCGGCCACGCCCTCGATGCAGCCGGAGCCGATCTCGTGCTTGTACTTGCTGACCTTCTTGTCGAGCGCGTAGGCAGCGAACTGCGCGATGGTGGGGCCGCCGCCGGGCAGGATGCCCAGCAGCGAGCCGACCACGCTGCCGCGCAGCGCGCTGGGGATGATCCGCTTGAACTCCGCCCAGGTGGGGATGAGGTTGATCTTGCCGTTGAAGGGCGAGCGCTCCTCGCGGGAATCGAGGTTCTTGGTGATCTCGGCGATGCCGAAGCAGCCCAGCGCGATGCTCACGATGCCCACGCCGTCGGTCAGGAAGGGCATGTCCAGCGTGAAGCGCGCCATGCCGCTGTTCACGTCGGTGCCGATCGTTCCCAGCAGCACGCCGATCATGCACATCGCCAGGCCGTTCAGCAGGCTGCCGGTCGTGACGAAGCTCACGCACACGAAGCCCACCAGCATCATCGCGACATAGTCGGCGGGGCCGAACAGGAAGGCGACCTCACCCAGCATGGGCGCGAAGAACGACAGCACCAGGATGGCCACCGTGCCGCCGATGAAGCTGGAGAACCCCGCCGTGAAGAGCGCCAGGCCGGTCTTGCCCTTCAGCGTCATCGCGTACCCGTCGATACAGGCCACGATGCTGCTCGCATGCGGGATCTTCATGGTGATGGCGCTCACGCTGTCGCCGTATTGGGCGCCGTAGTAGATGCCGGCCAGCATGATGAGCGCACCGGTCGTGGGAATGGAATAGGTCAGCGGCAGCAGCAGGCTGATGGTCGCCAGCGGCCCCAGGCCGGGCAACAGGCCCACCAGTGTTCCCACGGTGCAGCCGATGGCGCAGAACATCAGGTTCTGCCACGTCAGGGCGTGCGAAAAGCCAAACGCCAGATTGTTCAGGACTTCCATGATCGTGGCCTCAGAAAAGCGGCAGGTTCAGGCCGAGGAGTTTCTGGAGCGCGAACGCCATGGCGATCAGGCCGGCCGAAATCTTGACGTTGCGCACCCACGAGTTCGAACTCCCGGCGAAGGCCGAGCAGAACACCATGAAGACGATGCCCGCGACCATGTTCAGGTACATCGAGATCCATGCGAAGCCGCAAAGACTTCCAAGGATGAGTGCGATGTTCTTGAAGTGGAGGTCCAGCCGCACCGGCTCGACGAAGAACGATCGGACCACCGTCGAGGCGCCGATCAGCAGCAGCAGGCTGCTCACCATCACGGGGAAAAGACCTGGCCCGGCGCGGCTCAGATCTCCGATGGGGTAGCGAAGCGCCGTAAGGCCGAAGGCCAATGCGATTGCCATGAGGAAGAGTCCTCTGACAAGATTTCTGTTTCTCATACGTTCCCGATCAGTGGGTTTGTTGAACGCAACCGGCGCGGGTGAAACCGGCCGGGCTTGTCTCCATCCGGGTGGCACTCCGGACGATCGAATGCTCTTTCGCCGAGCTGATCGCAATCTGACCCCGAGGCGAGGGGAACTACGTATTCTTCGCTTGGAAGGACTCCTTGATCGCACAGGTCGTGCGCAGTGTGCGGCGAGGCCGCGAGAGGAACTCGACCTGCCACTGCGCGATACGCCTCTCCCTCACGTGCCGGTACGCGCGGCGCGGGGAGAGGGCTCGTTCATGTACTCCCCTGCACGCAGCGCCACGTTCGTCGTTCACTCGCTCGTGATGTTCGCGTCCTTCACGATGCGCGCATAGCCGGCCAGCTCGCGGGTGATGAATGTGCCAAAGCTGTCGCCCAACAGGGTCTGCGCCTCGAAGTTCTGCGGGGCCAGGCGATCGGTCACCGTCTTGGATGCCATCGCTTTCTGGGCCAGCACTTCGAGTTTCCGGGCGATCGGATCGGGCAGGCCTTGAGGCGCCCACAAGCCGTACCAGGTCACCATCTCGAAGCCGGGATAGCCTGACTCGGCGACAGTCGGCACGTTGGGCATGCTCGCAACGCGATGATGGGTGGTGACGGCCAGTGCCTTCAGCTTGCCTGCCGCAATGTGCGGCGCAGAAGACGGGATGGCATCGATCATGCCGCTGATCTGTCCGCCGAGGGCGTCGTTGAGGGCGCCCGCCGTACCGCGGTACACGATGATGGGGATGTCGAGCTTGCTCTCCTTCTTGATCGCTTCCTCGGCCAGATGCATGGGAGAGCCGATGGCGGAGGTACCCAGCGCGTACTTCTTCGGATCGGCACGCGCCGCATCGGCAAATTCCTTCAGATTCCGGGCGTTGATGGAGGGATGGATCGTCAGCACCATCGGCACCGACCCCAGCATGGCAATGGGGCGAAAGTCGCGCACCGGGTCGTAGCCGGCCTTGCGGCTGATCAGCGGGTTGGCAAGCAGCGTGGGCGACTGCACCAGCAGCGTGTAGCCGTCCGGAGCCGACCTGGCGACGGCCTCGCTGCCGATGGCACCGCTTGCGCCGGAACGGTTGTCCACGATGAACTGCGTTCCGGTCTGCTCGGTCAGGCTTTGCGCCAGCACGCGCGCCACAAGGTCGACGGTGCCGCCGGGTTGATAGGGAACGATGATGCGAACCGGCTTCTCAGGATAGTTCTGGGCATGGCCGGCGAGCGAAGTGCCCAGCATGGCGAGGCCAAGCGCCAAAGCGGCGATGGATTTCATTTTTTTGTCTCCGTAGGTATGAGGTGTGGCTAGCAGTCGCAGGGAAGCTTCAGCAAGCGCAAGGCGTTGCGGAAGTAAATGCCCTCCTGCTCCGATCCGGTCAGGCCAAGCTCGTCGATGGCTTTCGGGATGGTGCGCAAGAACATCGGCCCGCCCTCCGGATCGAAGGGGCAGTCGGTTGCGAACACGACCTGGCGCGCGCCGAAGAAATCAAGCCCGCAACGCAGGCCGCTGCGGCCTCCGGCCAGCGCCGTATCGGCATAGAAAAGTCGGAAATAGTCGATGGGGCGCTTGGCCATGCGCTTGAGCATCCCTTCGTAGTCCTCATCGGAGGTGCGGCTGCCGAACTGGTCCAGTCCGGGACCGACGCGGCCGTCGAAGAAGGGAATCATCGCGCCCATGTGATGGGTGATCACCTTCATTTCCGGCCAGCGGTCGAAGAAGCCGGAGAACACCATGCGCGTCATCGCGGCGCTGGTCTCGTAGGGCCAGCCGAAGGTCCACCAGATCTCGTACTTCGATTTGCTCTCGCTTGCGTAGTCCGGCATGTGGGCGCCGCGCGCCGGATGCATCCATATCGGCACGTCGTAGCGGTTGACCGCCGCTTCGAAGATCGGGAGGAACTCCTCGTCGTCCAGCGGCCGGCCGTTGACGTTGGTAAACACCTGGATGCCGCGTGCGCCGAGCACCGTGATCGCGCGCTCCATCTCTTCGAGCGCTGCCGGCACGTTGTTCATCGGCAGCGATGCGACGAAGGCCGGAAACTGGTCCGGATGTGCATCGCGGATCTCTGCCATGCCGTCGTTGGCAAGCCGCGCCAGTTCCGGAGATTCCTCCGGTCCCGCGATCATCTCGATGGGAGGATTCGAGAGGGTCAGCACCTGCTGGTAGCCGGGGAAACCCTCCATCATCTTGAGCCTCGCCTCGAGGTCGTAGAGCACCGGAATGGTCAGCCATCGCTTGATGGCCCCCTTGTCCTTGGCCATGGCGGCCATCCTGTCGAAGTAGGCACGGGGAAAGATGTGTGCGTAGCTGTCTATTTTTTTCACATGGGTTCCAGTCAGATACCGTGAAGGCCCGAGAAAGCGCAGCACGGCGCAATTCACGTTTAGTGAATTATGAGGCGGAAAAATGGGACCTGCAAGGTCCCTGAACGAGGCCGCTCCTTACCGGAGCACGTAAGCGGTGACGACGTCGATGATGTGCAGCATTCGTTGAGTCAGCATCTTCTGGCTGCCGAGTTCGCAGCTGAAGCCGACGGAGAGCGTGTGGATGTTCGACAGGTAGAAGTAAGCACAGCCCGCGATCGTGATGTACAGCTGCATGGGGTCGATGCCGGCACGGAACACGCCTTCCTTCTGCCCGCGCTCGACGATGTCCGACAGCGTCTGCAGCAGGGGCGAGTTCAGTGCCCGGATGCGCGGCGAGGCGGCCAGGTGCCTGGCCTTGTGCAGGTTCTCGCTGTTGAGGAAGATGATGAACTCGGGGTGCGCGATGTAGTAGTCCCAGGTGAACTCGACGAGCCGGCGCAGCGCGGCCAGGGGCGCCATGCCCTTGAGATCGAGGTACAGCTGCGCATCGCGGATCTCCTCGTACACGCTCTCGAGCACGGCCGAGAACAACCCGTCCTTGTCCTGGAAGTAGTAGTACACCAGCCGCTTGTGCACACCGGCTTCGACCGCGATCCGCTCGAGCCGCGCACCGCCCAGGCCGTGGACGGAGAACTCCTTTCTCGCGGCTTCCAGGATGGCCTTGCGTGAACGATCCGCATCGCGCGTCTTCGCTTCTGCCGTGCTCGCTGTCTTCATGGGCAATTCTTCAATGGGCTCACCACGGGTGAGTTGCTAGGGTTAGTGCGTAGCAAGTATGGCTGACACGCGGGCTATTTCGCTCCACAATTCACTAATAGTGAACTAAAGGCGCGCCCGGCCGATCAGGTGGCATCCGCCTGGCCCGCGCCCACCGCATTCCCGCACCAACCATCGAGGAGACTTCATGAAGAGAACCATCGCGGCAGCCACTGCGCTGTGCTGCGCCGGCGCAGCCGGCGCGCAATCGTCCGTCACCTTGTTCGGTGCGGTAGATGCGGCGGTCAGCCACTACGGCACGACCAGTTCCTTCTACAACAACACCAGCCGCTCGCTGGTGCCAACCGGAGACATCAGGCGCAGCCAGACCGTGCTGTCCAACAGCGGCACCACGCCCAGCCGGCTGGGCTTGCGCGGCACGGAGGATCTGGGTGGTGGCCTGGCGGCCAGCTTCTGGATGGAAGCCGGCCTGGCCAATGACTCGGGCACGGGCGCCGGAACGGGCGGAGTCATCGTCTTCAACCGGCGCTCCACCGTGAGTCTTTCCGGCGCCTTCGGTGAAGTCCGCCTGGGCCGGGACTACACCCCGACCTACTGGAACGATGCCGTCTTCAGCCCTTTCAGCACGCTGGGCGTGGGCACCAACGTGGTGTCGAGCGTCGGCAGCAACCTGCAGCTCGCGAAAGGGCCCGGCTCCGCGCTGTCGGCGACGGACAACTACATGCGCACCAGCAACAGCATCGGCTACTTGCTGCCGCCGGGGCTGGGCGGCTTTTATGGCCAGGTCCAGTACGCGCTGCACGAGAACGCGAGCCAGAGCAATGTGCCGGGCACGCCGAGCGCGAAGGGTCGCTTCGCCGGCGGGCGGCTGGGATATGCCGCAGGGGCCTTGGACGTGGCGCTGGCCTATGGTGAAAGCACGGCCGCGGATGCGATGGCGCTGAACGCCGCAGGGTGGGCGACCGGAGCCCGGCTGCGCGAGAAGATCAAGACGCTCAACCTCGGTGCCTCCTACAACTTCGGCGCCTTCAAGCTCTTCGGGGAGCTGTCCCAGGTGCGCGATGTCTCCATCTCGACGGTGGCCGTGCCTGTCGTGGGCTTGCTCGCCACGCGCGAGGCCGACAGGTACGAGGGCGGGCTGCTTGGCGTATCGGTGCCCGTTGGCGCCGGCCTGATCAAGGGCTCTTACTCGTGGGTGAAGTTCGACAACGACCTGGGTGCGGCTTCAGCCCCCTTCATGCCCGAACGCGATGCGTCGGTGCGCAAGCTCGCCATCGGCTACGAGTACAACCTTTCGAAGCGCACCGCCCTGTATGCCACCGTGGCGCGCATCCGGATCAAGGACGGACAGAACAATCCGGCCATCATGGGCGCCGTGACCGGCGGTATGGGAGGCTACCTTTCCACCGGTGCCGGTGTATCGGGCTATGCGCCCCGCACAGCGACGGGCTACGACGTGGGCATGAGGCACACCTTCTAGCGATCCGGGGGGCGGCACTTCAGAACAGAATCACCCATTCGCCGCGAATGTACCGGTACTGGTAGCTGGGCCCTGAAAAGGTGGTGCTGCGACTGTAGCCGGCACCCAATCGAAACACCTGCGAACCTCTGACGGGACTTTGCAGACTGAAGTCCAGCAATTTCGTTGGCTGGCTCAGATCGTGATTGATGGTCTCATTGCCGAGCCCCGCCGTCACAGCGGCGGTCCATCCCTGGAAACGGTGCCGCCAGCTGACCGCCAGCATCGACTCGGCGTAGCTCTTCGGATTGAAATAGGCTCGGTCGACGTCCTCGTGGGTACTTCGGTACGTTCGATAGCGAGCTTGAAGGGTCAGCCCCAGATCGAGCGACGGCTGATAGATCAGCCGCAGGCGGCCGTGGTCGCGTCGATTGCCATCGGAGAAATACTGCTGCGCCAGCAGGCCCACCAGGGTCACGTGGCTCCCGAGCCCCTGATCCACGGCGACCCCGACGAAGGAAAAGTCGATTCCGCGGTCCAGCGATTTCGGGGTTTCGACCCAGTCGCGCGTCAGAAGAAACTCCACCGCCGTACTCTTCGTCGGGGACAGACGGTAGCTGCCGTCGAGCGTCAGCAGCGTATGCCCCCCCTGCTGGAACAAGCCAGCCTCCATCGCTGCTCCGTCGCCCGTCCTGGTTTCGATCGAGCGAGCGAGAAACGAGACCTTCTGCCCATTTCTTCGCCAGTTGTCCTGCTTGTATTGGTAATCCCCCAGCCGGAACCCCAGGAAGCGATCGGCGTTTTCGAAAGCGGGAAAAAACTCCACGGATACCCGCCGCGATTGAAAATGATCGCTGTCGTTGGTCACATAAAATTCCGTGCCAAAAGCCATGCCGGCTGTTTTTTCCTTGTCTTTTATTTCTTCCGCCCGGCAGGGAGCAGTCGTCAGCACCATGAATCCCAAAGGAACAGCAACAAGGGATCTCAATACCCGGGTCATTTTGTGCCCCAGGCTTTAGGCTTTTTCAACAGCTCGTCCAGGTAGCCGAGAATGCTGGCCGGCTGCAGAATCAGGCTGTACAGCAGCACATAGACGAAGAATCCCTGAACATTTTTTCGCACGACCAAGCCTGTTTTCTTGAACATCCGGCGTTCGATGGAAAACATCAGAAGACTCAATGCAAAAGCGGCTGGCAGCAGTGCGAGCGTCATGAGGCCGACGATCCAGTAATAACCGAAGAGCGCCAATATGATCCCGGGTATGAATCCGAAGGTGAACGCCAGATCCAGCCATGGAAACAGCAGATTCCAATAAACAAAAAATGTGGACAGCCGGGATTTGAGCAGGATCCCCGGGTGTTTGATAAACGCTTCCGTCATGCCACGCGCCCATCGCTGGCGCTGCTTGACCAGCTGGCTGAGGGTGCTGGGCACGTTGGTAAACAGGCATGCGTCCTCGCAATGGCCGATCCGGTAGCCGGCCTTCAGCAGAGCCCACGTGAGCACGATGTCTTCCCCCACGCACTCGGGCCATCCGCCCACCTCGATCAGCGCGGCCCGGTCATACACGGAAAAGGCACCTTGCGCGACCAAGGTGCCCTGGAACAGCGACTGCACCCGCTTGATTGCAGAAATACCGTGGAAGTAGTCCCATTCCTGGCAACGGGTGATCCAGTTTTGCCGCGAGTTTCGGACCAGGATCTTTCCTGCGACAGCGCGTGTATTCGGTGGATCAGCCCGATATCGCTCGATGATATTGGTCAGCGCCCCTCGATACAGAAACGAGTCGCCATCCACCGTGATGACGAGGTCGTGAAGAACTTCCTTGAGCCCGATGTTCAGCGCACGAGCCTTGCCTCCGTTCTTTTTCAGATCGACGAAGGTCAGCCATGGATACTGATCTTGCGCACGCTGCACAACCAGTGAAGTGTTGTCGGTGGATCCGTCGTTGATCACGACGACCTGCAATTCGCCGGGGTATCTCTGGTGGCCGATGCTGGCCAGCGTTTCCCCGATCGAGGCTTCCTCGTTGTACGCGGCAACCAAAATGGAGATCGGGGGGTAGACGGCCAAAGCGCTATGCGGCGGCCTCCTGTCCAGGATCAGGCTTATGGCGAGAAATGCATTCATGAAGCCCGGAATGATGGCAATGCCATACACCAGGAAAATCGCCACGACGGGACCGACATGACGCTGAAGATCGGCGAACCAAGGCCCCGCCGCCCATATTGAAAATCCCATCCAGGCGCTGGCGCCCATCAAGGCGATAAGGAATTTAGCCGACACCGACAGGTAAAACATTGGCTGCGTCGCTTTGGGGCCGTCTTCGTTCATGTCACGCCTCGTAGTCCTAAAAATGTAACGCGCAGGGAACCCAGCGAACAGGCTGTTTACACCGTTCGACGTGTGTTAACAACTGTGAAATCGAGAAGCCTTGCGTCGCCCGGCCCGCTTCCTGCTATCCGGTGAGTTCCTCATCGCCCGCAGAGATCGATCGCCATGCCTTATTTCCGACCCACCCGCCGCACCGCGCTGCACCTCCTGGCCGCCGGGGTCGCCTCGGCCGCGCTTCCCGCGTTCGCGCAGTGGCCCGACAAGGCGATCAAGATCATCGTGACCTTTCCACCAGGCGGCTCCAGCGACGTACTGGCACGCGTGATGGCGGAGCAGTTGTCGAAGAAGCTCGGGCAGCCGGTGGTCGTGGACAACAAGCCCGGTGCAGGCGGCACGATCGGCGGCGCGCAGGTGGCCTCGGCTCCGCCCGACGGCTACACGCTGATGCTCTCCAACACCACGCCGATCGCGCTCGGTCCGTTCACGCTCGACAAGCAGCCCTACGATCCGGTGGCGGGCTTCAGCCACATCGCGCATCTGGGTGCCGCGCCGCTGGCCATCATGGCCAGCAAGCCGTCCGGCATCAGGAGCTACGCCGAGTTCGAGGCAACCGCGCGCAAGGACGGCCGCATGGACTTCGGCTCCGGGGGCCCCGGTTCGATCGGGCACATCCACGGCGAGCTGCTCAAGAAAGTCACGGGACTCAACATGGTGCACGTGCCCTATCGCGGCGGCGCGCCGATGACCACCGACCTGATCGCCAACACCATCCCGCTGGGCATCGACGTCATCACTTCCTATGTGCCCTTCTTCAAGAGCGGACAGCTCGTGCCCCTGGCCGTGACGGGCCCGCAGCGTTCGCCATTGATGCCTGAAGTGCCCACCATCGTCGAGCTCCAGCAGCCCAGGCTGGTGCTCGAGAACTTCTTCGGCCTGTCCGGCCCGGCCAAGCTGCCGGCAGACGTGGTGACGCGGCTCAACACGGCCTGCAACGAGGTGCTGGCAATGCCCGAGATCCAGAAGAAGCTCACCGAACTGGGGATCGTGGCAAAGCCGGAAACAGCCGCCACGTTCAGCGCTTTCGTGAAGGAGCAGGTGAACGTGCTGGGCCCGATGGTCCAGGGCGCAGGAATCAGGCTCTAGGCTCGCTCACCGAGCTGCTCTCGTGCCGCGCGGGCGGACCGCGCCACGACGACGCAACCTGCGCCGGTGCCACGCCATCAAGCTGGTTGCCACGCTGATGGCAAACAGCCCGGCAACCTGTTGTATGAGCTTCGCAGTGGCCACCCTCGTGCGTTCCTCGAGCACCCGCCGGGTGTCCTCGATCTTCTCGAATGCTTCGAGGTTTGGCGTTTCGTGCTGCCGCACCGCGGCGCTTTCGGTGCCCTGCCTGGCTTGCTGCGCCGCGAGTTCCGTCGCGGCCTGTGCCTTGCTCGCAGCGACCGAGCCATGGGCGTTGGCATAGACCTTGGTGAATTCCGCGCCGAGCAGGAAGACCTGCGCCGCGTAGTACACCCATGCCAGCAGCACCACCAGCGATCCCGCCGCGGCAAACGATTCGGTGACGCTGCTCTTGCCGAGATAGAGGCCGATCAGCACCTTGCCGACCTCGAAGAGCACGGCGGTTACTGCCGCGCCTATCCACACGTCGGGCCATGCGATCGGCGCGCTCGGCATGAGCTTGTAGATCATCGCGAACAGCAGCGTCAGAATGCCCAGCGTCACGAGCGCGTTGAGGGACTGAAGCAGCAGCTCCCACCCCGGAAAAAACCCGACGCTCCAGCTCCCCAGTGCCGCGAGCACGGCACTGACGACGAGCGACACCATCAGCAGGAAAGCGAGCCCCAGGATCAACCCGAACGACAGCACCCGTGCACGCAGGATGCCCCACAGGCCGCTGGGCTTTGCGCGCTCGGGCACATGCCAGATGCGGTCCAGCGCGCTTTGCAGTTCGGCAAACACGGTGGTCGCACCGACGATCAGCACCACGATGCTGATGGCTCCGGCAATCAGCCCGCGCGACGGCTCGTTCGCGCTCTTGACCAGCGCTTGCACCGCCAGCGCCCCTTCCTGCCCGACCAAGCCCGTCAGCTGCGCGGCGATCTGGCCTTGCACCGCTTCCGCTCCGAAGAGCGCGCCCGCCACCGCGATCACGATCACCAGCAGCGGCGCCAGCGAGAACATCGTGTAGTACGAGATCGCCGCTCCCATGCTCGGCGCGAAATCGTCCACCCAGGCCATGGCGGCCTCCTTGCACAGGCGCAGCAGATGCTTGAGCTTGTTCATGCCAGAACGAAGCTCGCTCTTTCACGCAAGGCCTGTTGTAGGTAGACACCGCTTCAGCGTGCAAGGCCTGCGCCGTCGGCATGCGGCTGCATCCATCGCCCGGCATGGTCGCGCAGCGATTCGATCTGCACCCGGACCATGGCGAGCTCGGCACGAAAAAGCCGGGCCACGTGATTGGCGGCCTGGTCGCCATCGACCTCCACCATTGCCGCGGGATCGATCGACTTCCGGGTTGCTTCGCCGCCATCCGGCGACGCGCCTTCCATGTACGCGGCCAACGCATCCAGCGCGGTTGCCGCGCCTCAGCCTCGGCATGCAGGGCGGCGAACTGTTGCGGTGCGTTCAGCGCTACGCGATGCGCGCCAAGCGCGGACAAGTAGCTCAGAAGCGCGTGCGACTGGATCAGGAACCGCAACGCGACGCCCGCGCGCGGCCGCACGAGGCCCGGTTCCCGATACATCTCGAACACGGCGGTGGACAGCGTGGCGTCGGCGTTGTGGGCATTGCGCCTCGCGAGCCGGTAGGCCAGGTCGTCGCGCGCGCCCGAGCGGTATTGGCCCACGATCTGCCGCAGGTAATGCGCGTGGTTGCGCAGCGCCGTCGCAGCCAGATCGCCGAAGCGCCGCGACTGCCAATGGGGCGGGACCAGGACCATCGCGAGCGCTGCAATCACGCTGCCGATGGCGGTGTCGACCAGCCGAGGCACGATCAGCACGTCGCCATCGCCCACCTGGTTGGAGCACATCAGCACCAGTACCGTGACCGCGGCCGTGGCGAGCAGGTAGCGCGTGGCACGCGTGGCGAAGAAGAAGACACCCGCGGCCACGGCCACCAGCGACTGCAACCAGGGCTGGGGAAAGAGCGCCAGCAAGGCCCACCCGGCCACCACGCCGACCGCCGTGCCCGCGATGCGCTGGCTCATGCGCGACACGGTATCGCCCCAGGCCTGCTGGCAGACGAACAACGTGGTCAGCAGGATCCAGTAGCCCCGCACCGGGCGGATCAGCAGCATCACGCCGTAGCCCGCCATGAGTGCGACGGCCAGGCGCAGCGCATGGCGAAACAGCGCCGACCGCGGCGTGAACTGGCGCCGCACGCGCTCCACCCGCTCGCGCCAGGAACGCGGCGAGCGGTCGAACAGCCCCATGTCGGCGCGCCCCGCCCGGGCCGACGGCTCGGTGGCGCCGGCGAGTTGCCCGTCGAGGCGCGCCAGGTTCCACGCCAGCGCCTCGACGGACGCGAGCAGTGCGAGCCGGCGCGGTTCGCGCACCTGCGTGCGCTCATGGTCGATGGCACTTTGCAGCTCCGCCAGCGCGCGACCCGTCGCTGGGCCGGCGACGAAAGGTTCGCGCCGCTCGATCGAATGCGCAAGCCGGCGGCAGGCGTCTCCCTGCAAGCTCAGCACGCGCTGGCAGCGGTAGAGCAGGTCGCTGTGGAAGAACGCATCGGCCAGTGCGTTGTAGTCCTCATGCGACGAGGTCGCGCGCTCGTGCACGTCCTGCGCGATCAGGTACAGGCCGCGGTAGCGCGCGATACGGCCCTTGGGTGCGCGCGCGCCGATGCGCCGGAAGATGCCCTCCTTGGCCGCGTTGAGTTCGCCCACCACGTCGGCGTTGAGCTGCGCAAGCGAAAGCCGCTTGCGCTCCACGTCGATGCCGCGCAGCGGCTCGAACAGCGATGCCTTGAAGCACACGTAGTCGCCGAGCACGCAGAACAGCTTCACCAGCCGCACCTGTACCGGCTGGGCTGGAAAGAACGCGCACCAGGCCACCGAGAACACGCCATACCAGGCGGCGCCCGCCAGCAGGAGCAGGACCTCACGCAGTCTTCCGGCTTCGCTTGCGGCCGCGTTGCCGTCGGCGCCCAGCGTGGCATAGATCGCGAGAATGAGCGTGGCATAGCCGATGGCCTTGTAGCGCGGCTCGATGGCGCCGAGCATCGTGAGCGAGAACGCGGCCAGCGCGAGCCCCGGGATGAAGAAGACCGGCTTGTCGATCCAGGACAGCACCGCGAAGGCGGCCATTGCGAAGCAGGCCAGCGTGACGAGCTGCGCGCGCAAGCGCCCTCGCGCGCTGTCGTCGGTCTCTGCCAATGCGCTCGCAATGGTGCCCAAGAAAAGCGGCGTGACGGCTTCGGCGTGCCCGCTCAGGCTGCCGATTGCCATCAGGCTGCCCAGCGTGAGCAACACCCGCAGCGGCTGGGCCTTCCCGGCCAGTTGGCGAAGGCGATCGCGGAAGGCATCCAGGGAAAGTGAAAACATGGCCGTCTTTGTGCACGATGCGTGCCAACGCGCACCCTGCCCTGGCGCTCGCCGGCGCTGCTCAGCCTAGGCGGGCACGGGCCGCATCGATGCGCATACGCGGTTGCGGCCGCCCGCCTTCGCCGCATACAAGGCCTGGTCCGCGGCGCGGATCAATTCCTTCGGCTGCGCCGCTCCGGGCTCGGGCCTGAACGCATCCACGCCGGCGCTCAACGTCACGAAGCCGTCTTCGGTGCCGGCATGAACGATCTTCAGGTCGCGAACGGCACTGCGAATGCGTTCCGCCAGAATGACGGCGCCCGCCACGTCGGTGTTCGGCAGCAGCACCACCAGCTCCTCCCCGCCGTAGCGCGCCGCCAGGTCCCCCGGACGACGGCCTGCAACCTTGGCGATGGTGCGGCCGATCGTCTGCAGGCACTCGTCGCCGGCCGCGTGGCCGTAGATGTCGTTGTACTGCTTGAAGCAATCCACATCCATCATGATCAGCGCGAGCGTGCTCGCATCGCGCATCGCGCGGCCGAACTCGTTGTCGAGCGTCACGTCGAACTGCCTGCGGTTCGCGAGCCCGGTCAGCCCGTCTTCCATGGCAAGCGTATTGAGCGTCTTGTTCAGCGTCTCGAGCGCGTCGCGCGCCTGCCGCAGCTCGTCCTCGGTCTGGACCTGGAGCTCGAACTGCTTGACCAGCCGCCATCCGACAAAACCGACCCCCAGCGCGAGCAGCATGACACCGGCCGAATGCCAGAGCGTTTCGCGCCACCAGTCGGCCAGGATCTCGTCCTTGGACAGGGCGGCGGCCACGAACAGCGGATAGTTCTCGAGCCGCCGGAAGCTGTTGAAGCGCATGGTGCCGTCCTGCGACGACTTGATGTACGCGGAGCCGGCCGCACCCTGGTCGAGGTATGCGCGATAGAGCCCGGTCTCCCGCATGTCCCGTCCGACCATCTCGGGGCTGTAGGGCCGGCGGGTCATCATGGTTCCGTTGTCGAGCACCAGCGCCACGGCGCCCGCCTCGCCGATGTCCAGGCTGTCGTAGAACTTCATGAAGAAGTCGATGTCGATGGTCGCGAGCGCCACCCCCGCAAAGCTGCCGTCCGCACGATTGATGCGACGCGATACCGGCACCAGCAGCTCGCCGCTGGTCCGGCTCTTCACCGGGATGCCGATGTGCGGTCCGCGCTCCTCGTGCGTACGGTGGAAGATGAAGTATTCCCTGCCTGCATTGTTCAGGTTCTGCGGCGGTGTCCGGCGCGAATTGGCGACCCAGTTGCCGTCCTGGTCATAGATGTGCAAGCCGTCGAGCTGCGGAAATTCATCGACTTGGGCCGCAAGCACCTTGCGAAGCCGCTCCACGGCCGCCGGGCCGGTGCCGTCGTGTTCGACGCGCTCGACGATGCCGACCAACGCGGAGTCGGCCGCCTTGAGCGTGTCGTCCGCCTGCTGCGCCATGGCGCGCGCGAGGTTCGACGCCGCCACGTTCATCTGCCGCAATTGCACCGTGCGCGACTGCCAGCTGTTCCAGCAATCGATCGCCAGCAGGCTGAGGCAGACGATGGCCACGAAGGCCATCGTCCGAAAGGTGATGGAAGGTCGGCGAAACACGCTGCACTTTCAAGGGATGCCGTAACGGCCGCTCGCACTTTGACACATCTGTGCCCCGATCACCTCGAATCGGGCAAAGCAGGGCCGAAACCTGACCGGCAGGGCTTCAGGGTTTGCCCTATTTTTTAGTTATCACATAAAACTATATTGGTTATCCACGATAACTTTATAACCGCCGGGCCCGACCCGGCAAGGAGACACGGATGAACCGGATCAAGTTCTCTTCATGCCGCCCGACATGGGCCGCATTGGCCGCGGCCTCCCTGCTCGCCGCCTGCGGTGGCGGCGGCGGCGGCGGGGGCGCAGGTGGCTTTGGCTTCGTTCCAACCACGCTCTCCCCCGGTGGCTCCGGGTTGGCGGAGGCGCGCCCCGGCACGCTCCAGTCGTGCAGCGATCTCGCAAGCAAGGCGGCGTTCGGCAACACCGTCTACACCAGCGTCACTTCGGTGGCCGCGGGTACGCTCGTCGTCGCCGGCGTGAGCACGCCAGTGCCGGAGCACTGCCTGGTGCAGGGGCAGATGAACCAGCGCACCAGCAGCGTGGACGGCAAGACCTACGCCATCGGCTTCGAGATGCGCCTGCCGGTCAGCTGGAACGGCCGGTTCTTCTACCAGGCCAATGGCGGGCTCGACGGCAACGTGGTGCGCGCAACGGGCGGCATCGGCGGCGGCGCACCCACGAGCACGGCGCTGCACCGGGGCTTCGCGGTGATCAGTTCCGACGCGGGGCACTCGGGCGCGCAGATCCCGACCTTCGGCATCGACCCGCAGGCGCGCCTGGACTACGGCTACAACGCCGTGGCGCAACTGACGCCGATGGCCAAGAACCTGATCGCGAAGGCCTATGGGCGCGCGCCCGACCGCTCCTACTTCGGCGGCTGCTCGAACGGCGGCCGCCACGCGATGGTGGCCGCGGCGCGGTTCGCGAACCAGTACGACGGCATCCTGGCCGGCAACCCCGGATTCAACCTGCCGAAGGCCGCGGTGGCCCAGCTCTATGGCGTGCAGCAATATGCCAAGGTGACCACCGCCAACACGCCGGCCGGCAAGCCGGACCTGCAGACCGCCTTCACGCCGGCCGAGATGACCACGGTGGCCAACGCGGTGCTCGCGCGCTGCGACGCCCTGGACGGCGCGACCGACGGCATCGTGGCCGACGTGCAGAGCTGCAAGCAGGCCTTCGACCTGGCCAGCGCCGTGCCCACATGCGGCGCCACGCGCACCGGCAGCTGCCTCACGGCCACGCAGAAGACCGTGCTCGACAACATCTTCTCGGGCGCGCGCAACAGCGCGGGCACGGCGCTCTACAGCGGCTTTCCGTACGACGCCGGCATCAAGGGCGCTGACTGGCGCCAATGGGAATTTGCCAATTCGCAGAACCTGGACACGGCCGCCGTGGGCTTCGTCTTCAGCACGCCGCCGCTGGGCACGAGCCGCCCACCGGGCATCGACTTCGCACTGGGCTTCAACATGGACACCGATGCGCCGGGCATCTTCGCGAGCACGGCCCTCTATGCGGAGTCGGCGATGTCATTCATGACGCCGCCGAACCCCGCCAACCTCTCGGCGCTTCGCGAGCGCGGCAGCAAGCTCATCGTGTACCACGGCACCAGCGATGCGGTGTTCTCGTCGGACGACACGACGAGCTGGTACGAGCAGCTGCGCGCGGCCAACGGCGGCGATGCATCCGGCTTTGCTCGCTTCTTTCCGGTACCCGGCATGAACCATTGCGGCGGCGGTCCGGCCACCGACCAGTTCGACATGCTCGCGCCGCTCGTCGCGTGGGTGGAACAGGGCAAGGCGCCTGCGGCCGTCGTTGCCAATGCACGCGGGCCCGGCGCCAACGTGGTCAATGCCGAAGTGCCTGCCGACTGGTCGCCTGCCCGCACGCGGCCGCTGTGCCCGTACCCGCAGACGGCGGTCTACATGGGCGGCAGCCTCGAATCGGCCGCCAGCTTCGCCTGCCGATAGCCCGCCCTGCCCTGCGCCCGGCGCGATGCCTCAGGCGGGCTCCATGCCGTGGCGGCGCTTGGCCTCGGTGCTGTCCGCCGAGCGCATGAAATCGAGCAGCGCACGCACCGCCTCCGGCTTCGCGCCACCCATGCCGGGGGCGGCCGAGAAGACGGTGGTGATCTGAACCTCCGGAGGCAGCGGGCCGATCAGCTCGATGCCTTCGACGCCGATCAGCTCGCTCAGTTGTTGGAAGCCGAGCGCGGCATCGCCGCGCGCGAGCAGCGAGCCGACCGGCACACCGGGCGGCGCCTGCACCAGGCGGCTGCGGATCTCGGCGGCAATGCCCCAGCGCTCGAACAATGCCATCAGCGCAACGCCGCTCGGGCCGGTCGAGTAGGCAATGCGAGGTGCCGCCCGCACGGCGCTGCGCAGCGCCTCTTCCGTGGAAATGTCGGGACGCGGCGCACCCGCGCGCACCGCCGCCGCCACGCCCGAGCGCACCAGCTCGACCTTGCCGGCGGCGGCGAGCCGGCCCGCGGCCACCAGCTTGTCGATGGCGTCCGAGGCCAGCACCACCAGGTCGAACGATTCGCCCGCCGACACACGCCGGGCAGCCTCGACACCGCCGATGGCCAGGAAGGAAACCGGCACCCCCGTGCGCTGCGCATAGGCCGCCGCGAGTTCGTCCAGCAACCCGCGAGTCGCCATCGAGCAGAGGCCCTGGATCAGTGTCGTCATTCGTTGCCTCGCTCGCGTGGTCAATCAGGCTTGATGTTGGCTTCGCGGATCAGCTTGCCGTAGCGCACCGCATCGGTCTTGAGCAGCCCGTCGAACTGCGCCGCCGGTCCCGGCAGGGTGACGCCGCCCGCCGCGGCAAGCTGGTCGCGCACCTCGGGCGATTCGAGTGCCTTTTGCACCGCCTCGTGCAGCTTGGCGAGCACCGGCTGCGGAAGCTTTGCGGGCGCGACGAAGCCATACCAGACGCTCGATTCGAAACCGGGGTAACCCGACTCGGCCACCGTCGGCACGCCCGGCAGCACCGCGGCGCGCTCGCTGCTCATCACCGCGAGCACCTTCAGCTTGCCCGACTTCGCCAGCGGCAGCACCTCGAGGGCGTTGACGGCCACCACGTCCACATGCCCGCCGAGCACATCGGTGAGGGCCTGCGCGCCACCCTTGTAGGGCACATGGCGCAGCGAGAGACCGGCGGTGTGCTGGAACAGTTCCATCGCCAGATGCGGCGTGGAGCCGTTGCCCGGCGTGGCGACCGTGACGCCGCCCGGCCTGGCCTTGGCCGCGGCCACCAGTTCGGGCAGCGTCTTGAGGGCCGAGCCCTCGCGCACCGAGAACACCACCGGCACGCGGCCGACCGAGGCGACCGGCGTCAGGTCGCGCTCGAGGTCGTAGGGCGCGGGCTCGAAGAGCGAAGGGTTCACCGCCAAGGCGTTGGCCGCGAGCAGCAGCGTGTAGCCGTCGGGCGGGCTCGCGATGAGCGCCTTCACCGCGATGTTGGTTCCCGCGCCCGGCTTGTTCTCCACCACCACCGGCTGCCCGAGGATGGCCGACATGCGCTGGCCGACCGAGCGTGCGATGGCGTCGACCGCGCCGCCGGCGCTGTAGCCGACCAGCATCTTGATGGGCCTGGACGGATAGGCATCGGCAGCACCGGCCTTCAGGGAGGCGCCGAGCGCCAGCACCCCGGCCAGGGCCAGCACGTGGCGGCGAATGAAAGTTGTCATCATCGATTTTCAGGTTGCGGGGATTTCTGGTCCCCAGGTCTGCGGCGCGGGCATCCTTGCCGGGCCAGCGGTGCGCCGCACTCAGTCGATGTAGCGCAGGCCGGCCTTGGCCAGCGGCTCGCGCATGGCGTACATGTCCAGGCCAAGCTCGCCGGCCGCGAAGCGCGCGCGCTTGGCCGTCTCGTTGGCCTCGCGCGCTTCGGCCGCATCGGCCACCTGCTGCGCGCGCGCGGCGGGCACCACCACCACGCCGTCGATGTCGGCCACCACCACGTCGCCCGGATACACCAGGGCGCCCGCGCACACCACCGGCACGTTGACCGAGCCGAGCGTTGCCTTGATCGTGCCCTTCGGATGGATGGCGCGGCTGAACACGGGGAAGCCCATCGCATTGAGGTCGCGCACGTCGCGCACGCCGCCGTCGATCACGAGGCCCTTGCAGCCGCGCGCCTTGAACGAGGTGGCGAGCAGGTCGCCGAAGAAGCCGTCGGTGCTGTCGCTGGTGCAGGCCGCGACCACCACGTCGCCGGGCTGGATCTGCTCGGCCGCCACATGCAGCATCCAGTTGTCGCCGGGCTGCAGCAGCACGGTGACGGCCGGGCCGCAGAAGCGCGCGTCGGGATGGATCGGGCGGATGCGCGGCTGCATCAGCCCGAGCCGGCCGAGCGCCTCGTGCACGGTGGAGACGCCGAAGCGCGAAAGCTTTTCGACCGCGGCGGCATCCGCACGCGCGATCTGGCGGTGAACCACGCCGAGCTGTTGGAGGGTGTTGGAAGCAGACATGAGATCAGAGCCCCTTGGCGATGAGTGCGCGGTCCAGGCGCGGGTACACGCGGCGTGCGTTGCCTTCGAACACCTTGTGCCGCGCCTTCGCGTCGAGCATGGGTGCGGAGTCGATGTAGCGCCGTGTGTCGTCGTAGAAGAAGCCGGTCTCCGGGTCGATGCCGCGCACCGCGCCGATCATTTCGCTCGCGAAGAGAATGTTGTCGACCGGTATCACGCGGGTCAGCAGGTCGATGCCCGGCTGGTGGTACACGCAGGTGTCGAAGAAGATGTTGTTCAGCAGGTGGTCCTTGAGCAGCGGCTTCTTCATCTCCTGCGCCAGTCCGCGGAAGCGCCCCCAGTGGTAGGGCACCGCGCCGCCGCCGTGCGGGATCACGAAGCGCAGCGTCGGGAAGTCGGTGAACAGATCCGACGTGAGGCACTGCATGAAGGCCGTGGTGTCGGCATTCAGGTAGTGCGCACCGGTGGTGTGGAAGCAGGCGTTGCAGCTGGTGCTCACGTGCACCATGGCCGGAATGTCGTGCTCGACCATCTTCTCGTAGAGCGGATACCAGTGGCGGTCCGACAGCGGCGGCGAGGTCCAGTGCCCGCCCGAGGGATCGGGGTTGAGGTTGATGGCCACGAAACCGTATTCGCGCACGCAGCGCTCCAGTTCCGGAATGCAGCTGCGCGGGTCCACGCCCGGCGACTGCGGCAGCATGGCCGCGCCGATGAAGTGGTCCGGGAACAGCTCGCTCACGCGAAAGCACAGCTCGTTGCAGATGGCGGCCCAGGTCGAAGACGTTTCGAAATCGCCGATGTGATGCGCCATGAAGCTCGCACGCGGGCTGAAGATCGTCAGGTCGCTGCCGCGTTCCTTCATGAGGCGCAGCTGGTTGCCCTCGATCGACTCGCGCAGCTCGTCGTCGCTGATCCGCAGGTCGGCGGCACGCGGCTTCAGCGCGGCGTCCTTCAGGCCCGCGATCTGCTGATTGCGCCAGTTCTCGAGCGCCTTGGGCGCCGTGGTGTAGTGGCCGTGGCAGTCGATGATCATTGGCAGTTCCGTGAATGGCTTGGGTGATGCTTTGCTGGCGCGTGGAGGGAGTGCGCCAGCCCTTGCGGCAAGTGTGGTTCGCGGGGCCGCCGCGTGGGGTGAGTTCGGGTTGCCCTACCATCAGACTTTTTTATCGATCAGGGTTTCCCCCACATCTCGCAGGCCGCTCCGGCGAGAGAACATCCTCAAAAAAGCAGAGCCCGTGCACCCACGAGACAAAGTTATCGACCGGACGCACGCCAGCGCGCTCGGCATCAACCTGCGGCACCTGCGCGCGTTCTCGGCCGTGGCCGCGGCCGGCAGCATCGCGAGGGCCGCGGACGAGCAGCTGTTTCGCGTCGCCTCGGGCGTCACGCGCTCCATCTCCGAGCTCGAAGGCGCGCTGGGCCGGCCGCTGTTCGATCGCGGCTCGCGCGGCATGGCGCTGAACTCGTATGGCAACCTGGTGCTGCTGCGCGCGCGGCGCATCGAGCGCGAGTTCGAGGATGCGCGCGCGCAGCTCGGGGCGCGCGGCGGCATCGGCGCCTCCGCCGACGTGCATTCGCTCTTCGCGTCGATCCTCAACGGCCGTCGCCTCGCGGTGATCGCGAGCCTGGTGGAGAAGCGCAACATGCCGGCGGTCGCGCGCGAATTCGGCATCACGCAGCCCGCCATCAGCCGCGCGCTGAAGGACCTCGAAGGCGGGCTCGGCGTCGCGCTGCTCGAGCGCAGGACACGCGGGCTCGTGCCCACGCCGGTGGGCGAGATCGTGGCCTTCTACTTCAAGCGGGTGCTCGCGGAGCTGCGCCACATCGGCCCGGACATCGCGGCCAGCGAGGGCATGCTGCAGGGCAGCGTGAACGTCGGCGCGCTGCCGCTCGGCCGCACGCAGATCCTGCCGCTGGCCGTTGCCTCGCTGCTGGCGCGCCATCCGGGGCTGCACGTCGCCACGGTCGAAAGCCCCTACGACGCATTGGCGGCGTTGCTGCGAAGCGGCGACATCGACTTCATCCTGGGCGCGCTGCGCAGCGGCGCCGAGGCCGGCGACCTGCAGCAGGAAGCGCTGTTTCAGGACCACATCTCGGTGATCGCCCGCGCCGGCCATCCGCTCGAGCACGCCGCGCGCGTCGACTTCGATGCCTTGCGGCAGGCGACCTGGGCGCTCTCGCGGCACGGCACGCCTTCGCGCGAACTGCTCGAGCGCTTTTTCTCCGCCGCGCGGCAGGCGCCTCCCATTCCCGCGGTGGAGACCGGCGACCTTGCCGTGCTGCGCGGCCTGCTGCTCGAAAGCGACATGCTGACCGCGATCTCGGCCCACCAGCTGCGCTACGAGATCCGCGACGGCAGCCTCGTCGTGCTCGACTTTCCGCTCGACGAAACTCGGCGCGAAATCGGGCTCACCCAACGCCTCGGCGCGTTCCCCTCGCCGGGTGCGCGCGCGCTGATGCAGGAAATCCGCGCGGTGGTCGGCCGCTCGCCCGATTTCCGCATCGCCGCGGCGAGCTGAAGTCATTACACTGAACATCGGTGCGGAGGCTCTGTAGAGGTGCCCATCATGCAAATCGCGATCTCCGAAATGACCACGGACGGGCTGCAAGCATTCGCCGACGCGTGGAATCGCCACGATGTCGACGCTCTCATGTCGTTCATGACGGACGATTGCGTCTTCGAATCGTCTGCCGGCGCCGATGCGTGCGGCACCCGATACGTCGGCGTCGAGGCCGTGCGAGCGGGTTTCGCGGAGGTCTGGGCAGTCTTTCCCGATGCCCACTGGGGGAACGCCCGCCATTTCGTCCACGGGGACCGGGGCGTCTCGGAATGGACGTTCACGGGAACGCGGACGAACGGCACGCGCGTTGAAGTTCAAGGCTGCGATCTGTTCACTTTCCGGGCCGGCAAGATTCTCCTGAAGAACTCCTACCGCAAGAATCGCCTGTCGCCTGCCGTGCCAACGCGATGAGACGTAGCCGGCAAGCTGGCAGGGGTGCCGTACAGAACCTCAAGGAGATCTCCTATGGCTGAGAGCGACAAGGTGTTCGCGGGCTCGATCCCGAAGTTCTACGACACGCTGATGGTCCCCCTGATCTTCGAGGCCTATGCCTCCGACATGGCGGAGCTTGCCGCCGCCTCCTCGCCAGGCTCGGTGCTTGAAACGGCGGCCGGCAGCGGCGTGGTCACGCGGGCGCTTGCACCAAGGCTCGGCGCCGGCGCGCACTACGTGGCGACCGATCTCAACCAGCCCATGATCGACTATGCCGCGAGCCGGCAGGGGCCCGACAGCCGTATCGAATGGCGGCAGGCGGACGCGCTCGACCTGCCGTTCGAAGATGCCTCGTTCGACGTCGTTTGCTGCCAGTTCGGCGCGATGTTTTTTCCCGACCGGGTCGCCGGCTACGCCGAGGCGCGTCGCGTGCTGAGGCCGGGCGGGCGCTTTGTCTTCAATGTCTGGGACCGTATCGAAGACAACGCCTTTGCCGACGACGTCACCAACGCCCTCGCCGCGGTGTTTCCGCACGACCCTCCGCGTTTCCTCGCCCGCACGCCGCACGGCTATCACGATGAGGCACTGATCCGCGAGGAATTGAGCCGCGCAGGATTCACCGACATCGAGATCGAGACGCGCGAGAAGCTGAGTCGCGCGCCCTCGGCACGCGACGTCGCCACCGCCTATTGCCAGGGAACGCCGCTGCGCAACGAAATCGAGGCGCGCGATGCCACCTTGCTTCAACTCGCTACGGACCGCGCAACGGAAGCAATCGCCAGCCGCCACGGCAAGGGCCCGGTGGCCGGCAAGATTCAGGCGCACGTCATCGTGGCGGCGGGATAGCGCAGTCCCGGCGAAAGGCTGCTGCCCGGTCGATCAGCCAGACCGTCCCCCCGAGTGATCGGCATGCGCACGGCCCTGCGCGAGCCGGTGGAGCAGGTCGCGGAGCGTGGCGCCGCATTCCTGCCGGACGCGCGCTCCGTCATGCAGGAGACAGCCTGGCGGGTCCGATCCGGGCACGATCGAGGCACGTCCAATCGAACTGCACACATGCCCGCGCTGGACCGGAAGGCGAGCCCGAGCCTGCGCTGATGGCCATCGCCGTCGGCCTTGTCTCCTGATCCTGACCTCACTACCCCTCACTCGAAAGACATCCGCATGGAATTCGCCTACACCCCCAAGGTCCAGGACCTGCGCACCCGCCTGCTCGCCTTCATGGACGCGCACATCTACCCGAACGAGCAACGCCAAGCCGAGGAAGCGCACCAGTCCTGGCTGAACGCACAGAAAAGCGGCGGCTTCTACACCGGCCTGCCGCTGCTGGAAGAACTCAAGGAGAAGGCACGGGCAGCCGGCCTCTGGAACCTGTTCCTGCCCGAAACCGCCCATGGCGCCGGGCTGACGAACCTGGAGTACGCGCCGCTGTGCGAGATCATGGGCCGGCGCTACTGGAGCGCCGAGGCGTTCAACTGCAGCGCGCCGGACACGGGCAACACCGAGGTGATCGAGCGCTACGGCTCGGCCGCGCAGAAGGCGCGCTGGCTGCAGCCGCTGCTCGACGGCCAGATCCGCTCCGCCTTCGCGATGACCGAACCCGCGGTGGCATCTTCCGACGCCACCAATATCGCCTGCAGCATCCGGCGCGAAGGCGATGAGTACGTCATCAACGGGCGCAAGTGGTACATCACGGGCGCCATGAACGAGCGCTGCAAGCTGTTCATCCTGATGGGCAAGACCGACCCGGACAATGCCGATCGCCACCGCCAGCAGTCGATGATCATCGTGCCCGCCGACACCCCCGGCATCACGGTGCTGCGCGACATGGCGCTGGTCAATCACTATGACGCGCCCTTCGGCCATCCTGAGGTGCTGTTCGAGAACGTGCGCGTGCCGGTCGACAACATCCTGCTGGGCGAGGGCCGCGGCTTCGAGATCGCGCAGGGCCGCCTCGGCCCGGGTCGCATCCACCACTGCATGCGCATGATCGGCATGGCCGAGTCGGCGCTGGAGATGATGTGCCAGCGCGTGGTGTCGCGCGTGGCCTTCGGCAAGCCGCTGGCCGAACAGGGCGTGTGGCGCGAGCGCATCGCGAAAAGCCGGATGCTGATCGACCAGACCCGCTGGATGGTGCTGCATGCGGCCTGGCGCATGGACACGGTGGGCAGCAAGGTGGCGGCCAAGGAGATCGCGATGATCAAGGTGATCGCACCCAACAACTGCATCCAGGTGATCGACGACGCGATGCAGGCCTTCGGCGCCATGGGCCTGAGCCAGGACACGCTGCTGGTGAACTTCTGGGCCTACGCCCGCCACCTGCGCATGGCCGACGGCCCGGATGAAGTGCACCGCAACGCGATCGCCAAGCACGAGCTCGCAGGCTATCGATAGGTCGAGGGCCTGCATTGCGGCAACCGTCGCCGCGTTCGACAGGGTGCCGCTGGCCAAGTTGCGGACCGTATGGCTTTGGCAAAACACCAGGCCTGCTTCGGACCAGGTCGTGCCGCCCCTCTCATGGCTGGTGTCCGGAATCCACATGTCCCGGCACAGATCGCCGCAGCAGGTCGAGCGCCACATCCACGATCATGTCCTCCTGGCCGCCCACCATCTTGCGCGCACCGAGCTCGACCAGGATGTCCACGGTCTTCAGGTTGTACTTCTTCGCGGCCGATTCGGCATGGCGCAGGAAACTCGAATAGACGCCCACATAGCCGAGCGCCAGCGTCTCGCGGTCCACGCGCACCGGGCGGTCCTGCAGCGGGCGCACCAGGTCGTCGGCCGCGTCCATCAGCTTGTAAAGATCGGTGCCGTGACGCCAGCCCTGGCGCTCGGCCGCCGCGATGAACACCTCGAGCGGCGCGTTGCCGGCGCCGGCGCCCATGCCGGCCAGGCTGGCGTCGATGCGGTCGCAGCCCTCTTCCACCGCAACGATGGAGTTCGCCACGCCGAGGCTCAGGTTGTGGTGCGCGTGGATGCCGGTCTGCGTCTCGGCGCTCAGCACGTCCTTGAACGCGCGGAACCGGTCGCGAACGTCGTCCATGCCGAGCGCGCCGCCGGAGTCGACCACGTAGACGCAGCTCGCGCCGTAGCTTTCCATCAAGAGCGCCTGCTCGGCCAGCTTTCTCGGCGTGGTCATGTGGCTCATCATCAGGAAACCCACCGGGTCCATGCCGAGCTCGCGCGCGTATTCCAGATGCTGGCGCGACACGTCGGCCTCGGTGCAGTGGGTTGCGACGCGCACGATGCGCGCGCCTGCATCGTGGGCATTGCGCAGGTCGTGCGTGGTGCCGATGCCGGGCAACAGCAAGGTGGCGACCTTCGCGGTCTTCACCGTTTCGGCCACGGCCGCGATCCATTCGACATCGGTATGCGCACCGAAGCCGTAGTTGAAACTGGAGCCCTCCAGCCCGTCGCCGTGCGCGACCTCGATGCTGTTGACGCCGGCAGCATCCAACGCCGCGGAAATCGCCTTGACGTTGGCAATGCTGTACTGGTGCCGAACGGCATGGCTGCCGTCGCGCAGCGTGACGTCGCTGATGTAGAGTTTCTTGCCGGTGGTCATGCGAACTCCTTCAGGCCGCGGGCGATGCCGCTGGCGATGCGCCGCTCGGCCATCAGGTCCGCGCACGCGAGCGCGGCCGAGGTCATGATGTCGAGGTTTCCGGCATAGGCCGGCAGGTAGTGGGCGGCACCTTCCACCTCGAGGTACACCGAGGTCTTGAGCCCGTGGCGCAGGCCGAGTCTGGGCACGTTGAGGGGCCGGTCGGCGGGAACCGCGTCGAACTGGACGCGCTGCTTCAGCCGGTAGCCCGGCACGTAGGCCTGCACGCTCGCCACCATCTGCGCGATGCTGGCTTCCACCGCCGCCTGGTCGGCCGCTTCGGAGAGTACGAACACCGTGTCGCGCATGATCAGCGGCGGCTCCGCCGGGTTCAGCACGATGATCGCCTTGCCGCGCTCCGCGCCGCCGAGCTTCTCGATTGCGGCGCGGGTGGTTTCGGTGAACTCGTCGATGTTGGCCCGCGTACCGGGACCGGCGCTCTTGCTCGAGATCGATGCGACGATCTCGGCGTAGTGCACCTTGGCGACGCGCGATACGGCGGCCACCATGGGGATGGTCGCCTGCCCGCCGCAGGTCACCATGTTCATGTTGCTGGCGTTCTCGGCATCGAGGTTGATCGCGGGGATCACGTAGGGACCGATGGCCGCGGGCGTCAGGTCGATGACCTGCACGCCATGGGCCTGAAGCACCTCGTCGTGGCGCGCATGGGCGCCGGCCGAGGTGGCATCGAACACGATGTCGATGTCCGGGAACACGCCGAGCCGCAGCAGCCCTTCGATGCCTTCCGCGGTGGTGGCGATGCCCAGGCGCTCGGCGCGCGCCAGGCCGTCGGATGCCGGATCGACGCCGACCATCGCACCCATCTCCAGGTGCTTGCTGTTGCGCATGACCTTGATCATCAGGTCGGTGCCGATATTGCCCGGCCCGATGATGGCGACCTTCAGTTTGTTCGTCACGTGGCTTCTTTCAGTTGGCGAGCAGCTTGGCCGTCGCGTCGGCGAGCTCTGCGCCGGATGGGTCGGAGGCGGCTTCCGCCCGGATGTCGGATACAAGTTGGCCCCCGCGTCCCCAGTGGCCCGACGGGTACTCGTGCAGAAGGACCCGCACCGCGTCCAGCGGCATCTCGAGGCTCTCCGCCATGGCGCGCGAAACGCTCTCTATCAGCCGCCGCTTTTTTTCGGGGCTGCGCCCCTCGATGATCTTGATCAAGGCAATGGGCACGATTCACTCCTCCACATGAAAGCCGGCGGAGCCGAGCCGCTCCATCTCGATCGAGACGTACTGGCCCGGCTTGATCCACTCGGCGGGCGTCGCGCCGCCCGCCATCACCACCCAGCCAGCCTGCAGCGGCTCGCCGGCCGCCGCCGAGAGGCGCGCCGCGGCAACCAGCGAGCGCAACGGGTGGCCCAGGATGGCGGCGGTGGAACCGACCTGCATCACGCGCCCATCGATGCTCATCACGAGGCCCAGGTTGCTGAAATCCTGGCGCGGGTCGCTCCAGGCGCCGATCACGAAGCCGCTCGACGAGGCGTTGTCCGCAATCACGTCGGGCAGGCTGAACTTGAAGTCGTGGTAGCGCGAGTCGATGATTTCGAGTGCCGGCGCCACGGCCTCGACCGCGGCAAGCGCCTCGGCCGCGGTGACGTCGCCGGCCAGCGATTTCTTCAGCACGAAGGCCAGCTCCGGCTCGACACGCGGATGCACGAAGCGCGCGAACTTCACAGGCGTGCCCTCCTCCACCTGCATGCCGCTCGACAGGCGCCCCCAGATGACGTCGTCGATGCCCATCTGAACCATCTTGGCGCGGCTCGTGAAGCCCATCTTCACGCCGACGCGGCGCTCCCCGCGCGCCAGGCGAAGCTGGATGGATGCGGACTGGATCGCATAGGCGTCGGCCAGCGAGAGCTCGCCCTTCGGGTCGATCTGCGGCACGGCCTTGGCATGGCGGGCGGCATCGTCCAGCAGATGCGCGAATTCGTGTGCCTGGCTCATTGGGATTCCTTCGCGTTGGCAGCGGCTTCGAACACGGCCTTGACGCTGCCGAGGCCGTTGATGTGGGTTTCGAAAACGTCGCCGGGTGCGACCGGCACCATCGGGCCGAGTGCGCCCGACAGCACCAGGTCGCCGGCGCGCAGCGGTTGGCCGAGCGCGGCCATGGTGCGGGCCAGCCAGACCACCGCGTTGATCGGATGGCCCAGGCATGCGGCACCCGCGCCGACCGACACTGGCTCGCCGCGGCGGTTCATGACCATGCCGCACAGCCTGAGATCGATCTCCCTGAGAAGCCGCGGCGAGCCGCCCAGCACGAAGGCCCCGGAGGACGCGTTGTCCGCGACCGTGTCGACGAACCGGATGTCCCAGCCCGCGATGCGGCTGCCCACGATCTCGATGGCCGGAAGGACGTGGTCCACCGCCTTGATCACGTCCGCATGCCCGGGGTTGGCCATGGCGAGGTCCCGGCCGAGCACGAAGGCAATCTCCGCCTCGACCTTCGGCTGATGAAGCCGCTGCATGGGAATCGGCTCTGCGTCGCCGAAGCTCATGTCATCGAACAGCACGCCGAAATCGGGCTGGTCGACGCCAAGCTGCGCCTGGACGGCACGTGCCGTGAGGCCGATCTTGCAGCCGACCACGCGGCGGCCTTCGACCAACCGGCGCTCGGTGTTCATCCGCTGGATGGCGTAGGCATCGGCCGCGTCGAGGGCGGGATAGGTGGCTCTCAATGGTGGAATGAAGTGGCCGGTCTGGGCGGCACGCCACAGGGCGTCGGCCGCTTCAGACAGCACGGCGGATTGGGAAGGCATGGGTTCTCCGTTGCCCGCGCGCGGCGGGCAGTTTGAAAGTGGGGGGATGGGGTCAGCGCGGGCAGGCTCGGCTGCCGCGCAGGGCTCAGAGGGCGCGATCCTTCAGGCCGACCTTGCTGTAGATCTCGTTCACGTGCTTCTTCACGCTTTCGGGCGTCGTGTCATCGACCGGCATGTGGGCCCAACCCACCTTCGCGCGGGCATGCTGGCCGATCTCCTCGTCCTGGTCGCCCGTCGCACCGCTGATGCCGTAGGCGCCGACCATCTCGTTGCCCTTGAACACGGGTGCACAGCCGCCGGAGGCGACCACCTGGCCATTGGTGAAGACCGAAGCATTGACCAGCATCTGCGGGTTGCGCTCCTTGAACCACTGCTGAATGACGAGGCCGTCGCTGAAACGCGGGCTCATCGAGCGGAAGGCGGCCACGGTGAACGCCTTCGCGCGGGCCGTGTCCGGGGTGATGAAGCCCGCCTCGTCCATGCGCTCGAGCGCGATCAGGTGGCCCTCGGGCCCGACGATGGCAACGGAGATGGGCACTCCCATTTCCGCAGCCTTCTCGGTGACCGCGGCGATGAATTCTCGGCACTCGGTGACGCGCAGCTTGGACATTTCGGTATTCCTCTTTTGAAAAAACTTCTCTTCACTCGGGCTTGATGCCCGTCTGCTGGATGAACTTCGACCACCGCGCGCCCTCGCTCCGCAGGAAGCGCGACAGTTCCTCGTCGCTGGTCTTCAGGACGTCGATGGCCTGCGCCTTGTAGATCGCCTGGATCTCGCTCGAGTCGAGCGCCGCGTGGGCCGCGTTGCGCAGCGTGGTAATCACGCTGGCCGGCGTCCGGGCCGGGGCCATCAGCCCCATCCAGACGGAGGTGTCGAAGCCCTTCAAGCCCAGCTCGTCGAGCGTGTGAAGTTCCGGCGCGATCGAGGTTCTGCGCGGGCTGGTGACGGCCAGCGCTTGCAGCTTGTTCGCGCGCACCTGCGGCAGCACCGTGGAGGCCGGCGAGAACATGAGCTGCACCTGGCCCCCGAGCAAGTCCGTCACCGCGGGCGTGCTTCCCTTGTACGGAACGTGGACCATCTTGATGTCGGCCATCCGCGCGAACAGTTCGCCCGACAGGTGCGGAGAGGTACCGACGCCCGACGAGGCAAAGGACAGCGAGCCCGGCTTGGCCTTGGCGAGCGCGATCAGCTCGGCCACGCTCGACACCTTCAGCGAAGGATGAACCACCAGCACATTGGGCACGTTCCCGATTAGCGTGATCGGCTTGAAGTCTTTCAACGGATCGACCGCATTGGCGACCGGGAACGCGGCGTTGATGACGTTGGCGATCGTGATCGCGAAGACGGTGTAGCCATCGGGCGGCGCCGTGGCCACGGCCTTGGCGGCGATGTTGCTGCCGGCGCCGGGCCGGTTGTCCACGATGAAGGGCTGGCCCAGTCGCCGGGCCATCTGGTCCACGACGGCCCGCACCGCCACGTCGGTCGCCGTGCCAGGCGGGAAACCCACCAGCACCTTGACGGGCGAGCTTGGATAAGCAGGCTGCGCAGCGCTCCATGAGGGCAAGGCGGCGGCAGCGAGCGCCGGCACGGAGGCGAGGAGGAGTTCACGGCGTTTCATGTCTCTGGTCTTTCTCTGTTGGAGTGATTAGAAGACGCACACGGCTGTGATTCAATCGAGACTTTCCAATCGAATGATTGGCTCCGCTCATGAATGTGACTCTCCGCCAGCTCCGGGCTTTCGTGCTGGTCGCGCGGCTTGGCAACTTCACCCGCGCCGCGCAGGCCATGCATGTCACGCAATCGGCCCTCAGCCTCTTGGTGCGCGAACTCGAAAGCACCATCGAGAGCCGGCTGTTCGACCGCACCACGCGAACCGTGGCGCTGACGGCGGCGGGCAGCGACTTCTTCCCGCGCGCGGAACGCATCCTGGCCGAGCTCGAGTCGGCGATTGCGGGCGTGGACAAGCTCGTGGCGCGGGAACGCGGGCGCGTCGTGGTGGCCGCCCCGCTGGTGCTGTCCAGCACCTACCTTCCGCCGATCCTGTCTGCCTTCGGCGCGCAATACCCCGGCATCGAGGTGGTGCTGCAGGACACGCTCCCCAACCAGGTGCTGCCGCTGGTGCGCAGCGGCGCGGCCGACGTCGGCATCGGCACTTTCGCGTCGGATGAAGTCGACATCCAGCGCACCCTGCTCTTCTCGGAAGCCATGGCAGCCGCATTCCCGGCCGGGCACGCGTTCAGCCGCTCGAAGAAACTGACCTGGGCGGACATCGCGCAGGAGCCGGTGCTCGCATTGCGCCGCGGCAGCGTCTTCCGCGACCTCAGCGAAGCAGGCTTCGCCGCCGCCGGGCTGATGCTGAAGCCCACGAGGGAGGCCAACTATGCGGGCTCGCTCATCGGCATGGTGGACGCCGGGCTCGGCGTCGCGATCCTCCCCGGCTATGCGGTGAAGCTGGCCGACCCCGCGCGGATCGGCTGGCGCCGCATCGAGAACCCTTCGATCGACCGTGAGGTCTCGCTGGTGCAGCGAGCGGGCGTTTCGCTTTCGCACGCGGCGCAGGGCTTCGTCGACTTCATCGTCGCCCCGCCCGCAGCGCAGCACCCCCCGCCGGCCAAACCGCCTCGACGCAAGGTACCCTAGAACGCGTGGCGGATACCGAGGTCGTATCCGCTCGAGGTTCGCGGTGCAAACACGCTCGTGGCGATGAACGCCGGACCGCCCACCGTCAATGCCGCGCCGTTCTTGTTGCTGATGCGCGCGACGGTGGCATACAGCGCGGTGCGCTTCGACAGGTTGTGCACGTAGCTGAGGCTGAGCTTGCCGGCTTTGGGATCGGGCACCGGCACCAAGGCCGTGGGCGCCGCATCCGTGTCGTAACTGACGCGTGAATAGGCGGCGCGGATGAGGCCCGGCCCCACCGGAATGGTCGCACCGATCAGGTAGCCCTTGAGGTCCGTGTCGCGCAAGGGAAACAATGGCACGGCGGCGTAGTCGCGCGTCTTGCTGACGCGGGACAGTTCGCCAAAGAGCTTGACGATGCCGAAGTCGTATGACGCGCCCAGGTTGATTGTCTTCACGTTGTCGGTGGTGCCCGCGAAATAGTCGTCCCCCGCCGTGCTGCTGCCGTAGGCGAGCGCGATGTCCAGGGGACCGTTGAGATAGCCGATGCGGCCTCCCACGTAGCGGCCGGCGCGGCTGCTTGCGACGGCGCCGGCGTTGACCTGGCCGGTGAGCGGGTTCACGCCCGGCGGCGTGGCGGTGCCCGGGTCGTAGCTGTTGTTCTCGTGCAGCGCGTACATGAACTGGCCATAGAACCCGCCGAGATTGGGAGGCAGGAAGTAGCCGATCGAGTTGCTCGCACGCAGGTAGTTGGCATTGCCGCCGAAACCGCCGGCACCGCCGGTGGTGTTGAAAAGGCTGGCTGCGGAGATCAGGTTGGCGCCGACACCGACCGCGGCAAACGGGTCGTACACCGTGTCGTTCCAGAAGGTGGGCGTGAAGTCGCGCCCCAGGCGAATTTCGCCGAAGCCACCCATGAGGCTCACGGTGGAACGCCGGCTGAAGTTCGCAAGGCCGGTCGCGCCGTCGTCGTTGGTGATGGGGCTTTCGAGCCAGAAGCCGGCCGCGAGCCCGCCGCCCAGATCCTCCGTGCCCCGGAAGCCCAGGCGGCTGTTGTTGTAGGCCGAGTTCGCGAGCGCGGTCCGGCTCACGGTGCGCGAGCCCTGGTTGACGTAGAAGGGCGATGCCGGCGTTGCGAAGTTGCGGTCCTCCGACTTGCTGGCGTAGTGGCTGACCGACGCATCGACGACGCCGAAGATGGTGACGGACGACTGCGCGCATGCAGCGCCGGCCGAGCCGAGGGCGAGCATGCCGAGCAATGAGCTTTTCAGCTTGTCCCGATGGCGCAGAGAGGGGTGGGGCTTCATGTCTTGTCTCCAGTTTTCGTTGCGATCCAGGCGAGGTGGCCGGACGGCGGATCAATCCGTCCGGCCTTGTGATGCGGTTCGCTTCTATTTATGCTATCGTTAGCATTGATTCTAGAGAGACTTTCTAGATGAAGTCAAACGGCTTCTTCTTGGCATCCGGACACTGGCGTGCTATCGTTAGTGCATTCCCGCACACTGTTCGCGCATATAGTTCGCACATGGTCACGATCAAAGACATTGCCCGGCGCCTCGAGGTCTCCGCTTCCACCGTGGGCCGGGCCCTATCCGACGACCCGCGCATCAGTTCCGCCATGAAGCAGAAGGTGGCCGAGGTCGCGAACGAGTTGGGCTATGTCGCCAACCGCGCGGCGCGCATGATGCGCGGGGCCTCCAGCAACCTGGTGGGCCTGGTCGTTCCGGACATTCGCAACAGCTTCTACTCGACCATCGCGCATGCGCTGTCTAAATGCCTGGAGAGCGCGGATCTGCAGCTCACGCTGTCGGAGACCGACGACGACCGCCTGGTCGAGCTGCGTCATATCCGCGAGCTCACCAGCGTCAACGTGGCCGGCATCATCATCGTGCCCACCGCGCGGCCGCATCCGGAGTCGGTGCGCCTTCTCAAGATGACGCCGCGCATCCAGCTGCTGCGCAGGCATGCGGCGCTGGGCGAGCACTGGTTCGGCATCGACGACGCGCAGGCGCTGTTCCAGGCCACGCGCCACCTGGTCGAACTCGGCCATCAGCGCATCGCCTACATCGGCGGCACCACCGATCTGCCCACCGGCGCCGCGCGGCTGCAAGGCTTTCACAACGCTCTCGCAGGCAGCAAGGCGGCCACGCATGCGCGCGAGGAACTCGGCGCGCCCGCCTCGACGGACTTCGGCCGCGACGCGATCCGCCGCCTGCTCGCGCTGCGCACCCCGCCCACGGCGGTGGTCCTGGGTTCGGTCCAGAACACGCAGGGCGTGCTGGAAGAACTGCATGCAAGCGGCGTGCGCGTGCCCGAACAGCTGTCGGTCGTCGGCTTCGGCGACGAGCTGGGCTTCAGGTGGTGGGGCCCGGGCCTCACGACCGTGAGCCTGCCAGTCTCCGAACTGGCCACCGCCTGCGGGCTCTGGTTCATTCACCAGCTGAAGCAAAAGCCTGAAAGCGCGACCCCCTACAGCGCCGTCTCGCCGCCCACGCTCGTGGTGCGCGGCAGCACCCGCGCGCTGGAAACGGCCAGCGCCAAACGCGGCCAGGCCCGTCTGCTCGCCGACTAGCCATTCTATCCCCATCTCACAATGAACCACACTGTCCTGCTCACCGACTACGCCTGGCCCGACGACAGCATCGAGCGGAGCATCGTCGAAGCCGCCGGCATGCGCCTCGTGAGCGGCCCGGCCACGCCGTTGCCTGCGGAGGGCATCGAAGCGCTGGCGCGCGGGCACCAGCCATCGGCCATCCTGACCTGCTGGGCCCCTGTGTCGGCTGACGCCATCGCTGCCGCGCCGGAACTCCAGATCGTCGCCAGGCTTGGCGTGGGGCTCGACAACATCGCAGTCGATGCCGCGAGCGCGCGGGGCATCTGGGTCACCAACGTGCCGGACTATTGCGTGGAGGAAGTGTCGGACCATGCGGTCGGCTTCGCGCTCGCATGGACGCGCGGCCTGGTCCGCTTCGACCGCGAAGTACGTGCCGGCCGCTGGGACCCCGCGACGGCGAGGCTGCGCCGGCTCGCCGCGCTCACCTGCGGCATCGTCGGCTTCGGGCGCATCGGCCGCGCGACCGCGCGCAAGCTCGGCGCGTTCGGCTGCCGGGTGCTGGCACACGATCCCCATTTTTCCGGCGAGGCCGAAGGCGCTCGGAGCGTGACGCTCGACGCCCTGTTCTCGCAGAGCGACATCGTGATCGTGCACGCGCCGCTGACGGCAACGACACGGCATCTGGTCAACCGCGAGCGGCTCGCGCAGATGCCTCACGGCGGCCTCCTCATCAATGTGAGCCGCGGCAGCGTCGTCGATACGGACGCCGTGATCGAAGCACTCGGCAGCGGCCAGCTGTCCGGCGCCGCGCTCGACGTCCTCGAGTCCGAACCCGAGGTTCCGGCCCAGCTCCGAACCCATCCCGGCGCCATGCTCACGCCCCATGTCGCGTTCTCGTCGGATGCGTCGCTGGTCGAGCTGCGCCGGCGCGCGGCCGAGGAAGTGGTGCGGGTGCTGCAGGGCGTTGCACCACGGCAGCCGCGCAACGCCGGGCCGCAAAGATAACCTTGCCGCCCGGCGGAGGCCGGGATCAGCGAACCGCTGCCCGGCCCCACTCGCGTGCGATGTGCGAGAGCTGGCTCGCGGGACGCAGCACCAGCGGAACGGCGAACGCGCGTACCGCATCGCGTTGGACCTCTTCATTCACGTACTCGACCGGCGACTTGCCATCGATACGGGCCAGCAGCAGCGCGGGCAGCAAGCGGGCGGCGCGTTCTTCCAGCTCCGCACGCGGTTCCCAGTTCGCCTGCTCGAAGTAGGCACCGGCCAGCGCCGCGAACGCTGCGAGCAAGGCCTCGCAACGATCGGGGCGCACGAGGCACTTCAGCAAGAGATGGTTCAGGCAAAAAGCCAGGTCGAAGGCCGGGTCTCCGTACCAGGCGCACTCCGCGTCGAGCAGCACGGGCCCGCGGGGGCCGACCAGGATGTTCTTCGGGCTGACGTCGCCGTGCACCAGTGCGATGTGCAGCCCGGCCGTGCGTTCCACCAGATCCGTCAGCGCGGCGCCCAACGCCGGATGGCGTTGCGCCGTCGCGGCAAAATACGGTTCGAGGCGCAGCGCCCGGAAGTTGTCAGTCGTATCGAATGCGGCGGCGAGTTCGGCCCTGCCCGCACTGGCCGCATGCAACTCGCCGAGGACACGGCCGACCGCTTGCGCCGCGCGCGCCGAGACATCGCCGGCCATCAGCTGCTCCTTCCACACCGGATGCTCCTCGGGCGCGAGAAAGGACATGGCAAAGAGCCCTGCCTCGGGATCATGGGCGAGCGGACGCGGCGCATTGTCGGGCGCGTGGCATGCCGCGAACTGCAACCACGCCCACTCGTAGGCGTTGCGCGACACCGGGGCTTGCCAATCCGCGGACACCTTGAGCTTGGCCAACGCGCGCTTGATGCACAGCGATCGGCCCGGGAGCTCCACGCGCCAGATATCGGACGACACCCCGCCCGCCAGCGGGTGCCATTGCGCCGGCTCCCCGTCGCGGGCCAATCCCTGCGACACCAGGAAAGCGCCGAGCATGGATTCCGCGCCGTTCACGCCGCGTCCACTGCCTGGGGCAGCACGACGTAGTTGCTGAAACCTCCGTCGCGGTCCTTCAGCCCGGAGATCGCCTCGTTCACGCGCGAGAGCGGGAAGGCGCGATGCTCCAGGTACGACAGGTCCAGCGTGCCGGTGCGAACCATCTCGGCCATCTCCTGGCCCTGTGCCGTGGTGAACCAGTTCGACCCGATCAACTGGATCTGCTCGTCCATCAACCACTTCACGTCGATCGGCAGGTCTTCCGCCACGCCGCCCACATTGACCACCTTGCCGCCGCGGCGCACACCCTTCATCGAGTCGAGCATGGTGGCCGCGGGCGCCTTCGCGCCCAACGCGCTGATGGCGAAGTCGGCACCCTCCCCGCCCGTGAGGGACTTGGCCCATTCGCCGGTGGAGCCCTCGCCGAGCCGCATCACCTGGATGCGGTCGGGTGCCAGCGCCTTGATCCTGGCGAGCAGCCGTTCGTCGCGCCCGGTGCCGAGGATCTGCGACAGGCCCATGGCCAAGCCCAGCATCGTGGCTGCGACGCCCAGCGTGCCCGTGATGCCGTCGATCAGCGCGACCTGGCCGGGGCCGGCGCCCGCGTTCTTCAAGGCGCCGTAGGAGGTGCCCAGATAGCCGAAGCGCCCCGCTTGCTCGAAGCTCAGGTTGTCCGGCAGGTTGACGATCGCGTACTCCGGCGCCGTCATGTACTGGCTGAAGCCGCCGTACGGATACAGGTCGAAGATGCGCTGGCCGTCGCGGCTCGTGCTGAAGTAGCCGTTCAACGTGAAGTAGCGGCAATGGCTGCGCTGGCCGGCACGGCATGCGCTGCAGGAGCCACAGGAGCGCAGCGGGCTCACGTACACGCGGTCCCCGGGCCTGGCATTGATCACGGCCTCGCCGACCTCTTCGACGACACCCACGGCGTCCAGCCCGAAGATGGCCGGGAAGCGCGGCAAGGGCTGGTGCGGAAACCAGGTCGGCCAGTTGTTGATGACATTGGCCATGTTGGGGACGATGCCGCATGCCATCACCTTCACCAGCAGGTCGGTGGGGCGGGGTTTGGGAATCGGGATCGTGTCGAGCGACATCGGCGTGCCGAGCGCGTGCAGCCGGGCTGCGGTCATTGTTCTGCTCATGAAAACCTCTTTTTGAAAAACTCAAGGGGCGACGAATGCCGCACCCGAGGGGCGAAACTTGGGCGGCCACACGGTGACCCACTTGCCGTTCTGTGCCTGCTTGATCTTGGTGTCGGCCGCGCCGCTGTTGAACTTGCCGTCGAAGCGGCGCGTGCCCAGCACGGTGTCGACCGGATTGGCGCGCAGCCATGCAGCCATGGCCTTGTCGTCGAGGCGGCCGACGCCCTTGACCGCGGCTTCCAGGATCTGCCAGGCCGCGAACTCCGCCGCGGCCTGGTAGTCGACGTGCGGCCACGCGAGGCCCGCGGCCTTCACACGCTCGTTGTAGGCAGCAACGAACTCGGCCGCGCCCGCGTTCTGCGTGAAAGGCGCGTGGTCCTCGAACCACGTGAGCGTGGTCAGGCCGCCCGCCTGCGGATTCGACACGGTCGGCCCTGGCGCGGGAAACAGGTGAAACTGGCGCGCGGGCTGGTAGTCGATGCGCTTCATGGCATCGAGCAGCTGGCCCGCTTCGAGGCCGACCGCACCTGACCACAGCAGGTCCGGCGCGGCATCCTTGATGCGCGCGGCAATGCCGCCGAAGTCGCGCGTTCCGAACTCGTACTCGAGCGACAGCACGGTCTTCAGGCCTCGCCTGGCCGCGATCTCCTGCCCGCCCTTGGCCAGGTCGAGCGCCGAGGGAAACTTGCTGGTGACGAAGGCGATGGTCTCGGCGGCGTGGTGGTGCTGGCATAGGCGTCGAGCAGCACCTCGGTATCGGCCAGGCGCGGCTCCGGCCCCAGCGGGAGCGCCGGAAACTGCATCTCATAAGGCGCCAGGCTCGGGTCGCCGAGGCTGCTCTGGATGAACAGCTTGTTGAAGCGCTGCGCCACGCCCATCGCCGCGATGATCGAGCTGGTGCCATAGGGCCCCATCAACAGGTCGACCTTTTCCCGCGTGATGAGGCGTTCGTACAAGGTGCGTGCATTGCCCGGCTGCGACTGGTCGTCCAGCAGCATGAGCTCCACCTTGCGGCCCAGCAGTCCGCCGCGCTTGTTCAGCGCATCGACGAACACCTCGGCCGCAACCTTGTGGATGCCGCCGACCGGTGCAAGGGGCCCGGTGAGGGGCAGCGTGCCGCCCACCCGGATCGGCTCTGCGCCGCCTCCACCTTGTGCATGCACGGGCAAGCCATAGGCCAGCATCAGTGTGCCGGCCGCGGCAAGAAGGGTTCGGCGCTGTTGTTGAAATCTGGTGATGCTCATCGTTGTCTCCTGGAATTTCGGAAGACCGGCCGGACGGCGCCGGCCGGGCGTGCGGCGGCTGTTAGCGGTATCCGTCTTCGAGCTCGATGGCAAGAGCACCCATGATGCGAACGCCGGAGTTGTACCAACCGATCGTGAGCACCAGCTCGACCAGTTCGCGCTCGGACAGGAAGGCGGCCGCCTTGCGCCAGGTGGGTTCGCTCACGTCGACCTTCAGCGTCGACTCGCGCGCCAGCGCCATCACGGCGCGCTCCTCGTCGTCGAAGAGCGCAGAGCTTTCGAAGTCGGGCACGGCCTTGAGCTGTTCCGCGCTGATGCCCGCCTTGAGGCCATGCGACTGGTGATGCGCGATCTCGTAGGCCGACCCAGTGCAGTGGCCCACGGTGAGGATCGCCAGCTCGCGCAGCTTCGGGCGCAGCTTGGAGCCGCGCAGCGTGTTGGCATAGGAGATGAATCCGTCCAGCGCCTGCGGCGCGTTCGCCAGCGCACTGAAGATGTTGGCAGTGGGCACCTTGCGCTCACGTTCCAGCCTGTCGAACAGGGCTTGATCGGCGTCGGTGTCCGAACGTTGGAGATATCTGACTCGTGCCATGGCGTTGACCTTTCTCGTCTTTATTTCTGCATGGAGAGCGCCAGCGCGTAGCTCTCCAGCGTTTGGGGATTGGGTTTCTCGGCCGGCTCGATGAGCGCGGCGCCGGCGAAGGCGGTGGCTTCGAAGTACCAGCGGGCGGGGGCAGGAATCCCCCAGCGCACATTGGTGCTCAGCGAGGCTGCCTCCCACCTGACGGGTTCGATCTCGATGTCGATGGTCTGGTAGTGGCTGTTGAAGAGTTCCACGCGATGGCCGTCCGGATCGCGCAGATAGACGAACAGCATCCCGCCCGGTCCGTGGCGGCCCGGGCCGCGCTCGACCGAAGCGGCGTAGCCGTAGTTGCCCGCCAGGTCGCAGGCGGTAAAGATGTTGTGCGACTCAGAGACGGTGTAGGCGAAGTGGTGCAGGCGGGGCCCCTGGCCCTGGACGATGGCCAGGTCCAGGCAGGTGCCCTTGCGGTACATGAATGCACCCAGCAGCTTGTCCCCATGGGCGATGTATTCGGAGTTGCGAAAGCCCAGCTTGCTGTAGAACTCGCACAGCGCGTAGGTGTCCGGTGCCAGCAGCTGATAGTGGTCGAGGCGCTGCGCATGCGCACCGGTGAAGCTCTCGACCTTCAGGTACATGCGCGGCAGCGTCTCCATCTGCGCGCAGAGTTCGATCCTGGTGCCGATCGGGTCCTCCACGTGAAGCGTGCGCCCCTGATGCGGAACATCGACCCATTCGGCAGCGAGGCCCTCGGCCTTGAAGAACGCGTAGGCACTGTCCAGGTCTTCCTCGAAGAAGACGCGAAAGCCGATTCGCTTGCAGGTCTGTTCGCCGGCCTGCGACTGCACCAGCACCAGGCTGTGGTGGCAGGCTTCGGCCAGCCCGCGCAGGTAGCAGACGCCTTCGCCCTCCTGCGAGATGACGAGCCCGACGATGTTGACGTAGAAGTCTCGGCTCCTTGCGAGATCGGCGACATGGAGGACGACGTGACTGGCACGCGTGATGTTGAACGGCGGACGAAGATTGACGGCGGGCAGCATGAGGAACCTCGCGGAGGGTTGGATTGAGGGGGAAAGGACTTGCCGCTCAGCCGTGGGCTGGCTGCGCCGCCGGAGTTCGGGCCGCGCGAAGCAAACCGATCTCGGCGATCAGGTCATTGATGGCTTCGAGCGCGAAGGCCAGGCTCGCGGCGTCTGCCAGCCGCCCGTCTTCGATCTTTGCGTTGACGCCCGCGATGACGACCTGGGGCCTGGAGATCACGCGCGACAAGGTGCCGCCGAGCGTGTCGCGCAACTGGGCTTGCGCGCGCACGCCGCCGGTGAATGCCGGCGAGCTGGTCATCACCAGCACCGGCTTGCCCTTCAGCGGAGAGGCGAACGCCGGCCGCGACGCCCAGTCGAGTGCGTTCTTCAGGACGCCGGGCATTCCGAAGTTGTATTCGGGAGTGCACAGCACGACGCCGTCGCTCGAGTCGATCGTCGCCTTCAACTCCCGCACGGCATCCGGAAGCCCGGGCCCATCGAGATCCTGGTTGTACGAGGGAATGCCGTCGAGGGGCAGCAGCGCCATCTCCACGCCCGCTGGCAGCGATGCCTGGAGCGTGCGCAGAATGGCCGTGTTGCTGGATGCTTTTCGCAGACTTCCTGAAATGCCTGCCAGCCTGATCATATTCATGGGGATGACTTTCCTTGGGGGGTGTGACGGGCGGCGTTCATTGCGCGCGGTTTCGAAACGGCAATGCGGACCACCCGCTGAACACGGCGTCGCGGCCCAGCGATTCCTCGATGCGCAGGACCTCGTTCCACTTCGCCATGCGCTCCGAGCGGGAGAACGAACCGACCTTGAGCTGGCCCGCGTCCCAGCCGACGGCGAGATGCGCGATGGTCACGTCCTCGGTCTCGCCCGAACGCGCCGAAACGATGGTTCCAAAACCCGCCTGCTTGCCGGCCTTGAGCGCCGCATGCGTCTCACTGACGGTGCCGGCCTGGTTGGGTTTGATCAGCACCGCGTTCGTACAGCCATCGGCTGCGGAAGCGGCCACGCGCGCGGCGTTGGTCACCAGAAAATCGTCGCCAATCACCTGGCAGCGGCCGCCGTAGGCTGCGGTGAACTGCCGGAAGCCGGCCGCGTCGTCTTCGGCGAGCGGGTCTTCGATCGACAGGATCGGGTAGGCGTCGAGCCAACGGCCGAGCATCGCGCTCATCTCGCCGGTGTCGAGGCTGCGGTCTTCCAGCGCCAGCGTGTAGCGCCCGTCACGGCCGAATTCGGAGGCCGCGATGTCGAGCGAGATGCCGACCTGCTCGCCCGGGCGCAGGCCCGCATCGGCAATGGCCTGCATCAGCGTGTCCAGCGCCTGTTCGTTCGAATCGAAGGCCGGCCAGTAGCCGCCCTCGTCGGCAACCCCTTGAAGCTTGCCTTGCTTCTTCATCAATGCGCCGGCGGCGAGATAGATCTCCGCGGTCCATTCGAGCGCCTCGCTGAAGCTGCCGGCGGCCGGACACATCACCATGAAGTCCTGCACATCGACGCGCCGCGCGGCATGCGCGCCGCCGCCGAAGATCTGCACTTCGGGCAGCGGCATGCGCACCGGCCGCTCGCCGGCGAGATGGCGCCACAGGGGTTGCCCCGCCGCGGACGCCGCGGCGTGCAGCACCGCCATCGATGCGGCCACGATCGCGTTGCCCCCCAGGCGGCTGCGGTTGGGCGTGCCGTCGAGCGCCACCAGGCGCGCATCGATTCCGACCTGGTCGCGTGCATCGAGCCCCTCGAGCGACGACGCGATCTCGCGCATCGAGCCCAGTGCCTTCGCGACATCCAGCCCGCCGAAGCGTGTGCCGCCGTCGCGCAGCTCGAGCGCCTCGCCGCTGCCGGTGGAGGCACCGGCGGGCGCAATGGCGCGCGCCACGGTGCCGCAGGCCAGAGTGACCTCGGCCTCCACCGTCGGCCGTCCGCGTGAATCCCACACGCGCCGCCCGTGAAGCCGCGTGATCCTTGTGTCAGTCATGGGTGTTTCCTGTGTCGAATGGCGTGTCGTTGCGTGCCGCGGCCGAAGCGCCGATCAGCACGAAGGCGAGCGTCGCCGGACGCTCGCTCTTGTTGCGCCATGCGTGGCGGGTGCCGTGCTGCACCACCACGTCATGGCGCCGAAGATGCGTGGAACGCCCCTCGTCGAGCTCGATCCAGATCTCGCCGTCGAGCACGACGGCGTAGTCCACGGTCGGTGTCGCATGCATGCCATCGGGCTCGAAGCACTCGGCCAAGCCTGGGCTGACTGCGAGGTTTTCCGCGGCCGCAGCGGCCGGATCGAAGCCGCGCGCCACAAACACGCTGTCGGGCGGAAACGTGACTATCAGGAAGCGCGTGGCACCCGCCGCGGGAACGATGTTGGCAACGGAGGGTGTCGGATCAAGGCCGTCGAAGGGCAGAGTGGGCACCGGCGCGCTCGCCCACACCAGGCGCGACACCATGCCCGGAACGTGCTGGAAGACGTGGGAACGCGGCACGCGGGTGTCGAGCGCCACCTCGGATGCGCCCGTCCTGTCGTGGCCGGTGACGACGCGGCGGATGGCGAGCGGTGCGCCCTCGCCCGATGAGAGTTCAGACGCCAAGATAAGCCTCCCGGATGCGAGGGTTCCCGAGTAGCGTGTCCTGCTTTCCCGAAGCCACGATGCGGCCTTGCTCGATGACATAGGCGTGGTGCGCCATCTCGAGCGCCTTGTGGATGTTCTGCTCGACCAGCAGCACGGCCACGCCGCGCTCGTTGATCGTCCGGATGATCCGGAACATGTCCTCGACCACGGCCGGCGAAAGGCCGAGCGAGGGTTCGTCCATCAAGAGCAGCCGCGGACGTGCCATCAGCGCGCGGCCGATCGCCACCATCTGCTGCTGCCCGCCCGACATCGAGCCGGCGATCTGATGGCGGCGTTCGCCGAGGATCGGAAAGAGCGAGAACACCCTTTCGAGCGAGCCTTCTCCCGAGGCCCGCGCGTCGGCGCGCCAGCTGCCGAGTTCGAGGTTCTCGAGCACGGTCATGTGCGTGAACAGGCGCCGTCCTTCCGGAACGATGGCGATGCCGTGCTCGCACACGCGATGGCTCTGGACCTTCGCGATGTCGGTGCCGTCGATCCGGATCTCGCCCTTTCGCGTGCGCAGGATGCCGGCGATGGTGTTGATCAGCGTGCTCTTGCCCGCGCCATTGGGCCCGACCACGGCCACGATCTGTCCCGCGGCAACGTCGAGCGATGCATCCCAGAGCGCGGGCGCGTCGCCATGGGAGACATGGAGGTTTCGTACTTCAAGCAGCATGGGCGGTTCCCAGGTAGGCGCCCACGACGCGGGGGTCCTGCATCGTTTCGCGGGGCAGTCCGAGTGCGAGCAAGGTGCCCTGGTCGAGCACTGCGATGCGATCGGCGAGCGCGACCACGGCGCGCATCAGGTGCTCGACGAAGACGATGGTGGTGCCGCCCGCCCTGATCTTGCGGATCATTGCGATGGCGTGGTCGACTTCGGTCGGGGTCAATCCGCAAAGCACCTCGTCCAGCAACAGCAGGCGCGGCCGCGCTGCCAGGGCGCGCGCAAGTTCGACGAACTTGCGCTCATGCAGGTTGAGTGCGGGCGGCAGGACGTCGGCCTTGGCTTCGAGACCTGTGAAGGCGAGCCAGCGACGGGCCAGTTCATCGGGGCTCTCGCCGGCCGCGTCCGGTGCGCCACCGAAGAAGGCGCACAGCCGCACGTTCTCCAGCACCGTCAGGTGATTGAAAAGGCGCGGGATCTGGTAGGTGCGCGCAATGCCGCGGCGCGCAACCTCGTGCGGCGCCAGGCCATCGATGGACACGCCTTGCAGCTCGATGCTGCCGGAGCTGAGCGGAAAGTGCCCGCTGATCATGTTGATCAAGGTCGACTTGCCGGAGCCGTTGGGCCCGACGAGCGCGAGTATCTCGCCTTCCTCGACCTGCAGATCGACGCCTTGCAGCGCCCGGATGCCGCCGAAGGATTTCACGACCGCGCGGCACGTCAGCAAAGGCCTTGCGGTCGTGGCGGCATGGACGGCCGGCGGCTTCATCACGACGACGTTGCCCGGTTCGCTCGCGGTCGCAGGTGCCGATGCAGATTCGGGCGCAGCGTTCTTGCCTCGAGCGAAGCGGCGGAACAGGCTGGGTGCGATGCCCTCGGGAAGAACCAGGATCACGACCACGAGTGCGAGCGCCACACCGGCACGGCCGAGCTCGGCATGCCCACCGCCGACGAAGAGGCTCAGCGCCACGGTGATCAAGGTGGCGCCGATGGCCGGCCCCGCCCAATGGCGGGCGCCACCGAGGATGCTCATGAGCACGACGTACAGCGGCACTGTGATCGAGAAGGTCTCCCCCACGGTGACGTAGCCCACGTAGGCGGCCTGGATCGCGCCCGCCGCGCCGGCAATTGCCGAAGAGATGGCGAAGGCGACGAGCTTGTAGTGCAGGGTGGGTACGCCCTTGACCTCCGCCACGTCCTCGTCGTCATGGATGGCCAGCAAGCCGGCCCCCAGGCGCGAGCGGAGTATCCGGCGCGAGACCGCGAGCGCGGTGAACGCCAGCGCAAGTCCCAGGAGGTAGATGGCCCCCGGCACCGTGGTGCCGAACTGCGGAATGGAGACATTGCTCAGGTAGACCCCGCCGCCGCCGTCGAGCGGCGTGTTGGAGATGACGGCCGCCAGCACGTAGGTCACGGAGAGCGTCAGCAGCGCGAAGAACTCGGCTCGCAGGGTGTTGATGCGAAACACCACCCACCCGATGCCGAGCGCGAGCGCCGCCGCGATCGCCGCCGCCGCGGGAACGGTCAGCAGAAAGGGCACGCCCCATTTGCCGGCCAGCGTGGCCGTCGTATAGGCCCCGGTACCGAAGAACGCTGCGTGGCCGAAACTCCAGTAGCCCGAGTAGCCGCTCAGGATGCCCCAGCTGGTGGCCAGCGCGATCCAGAAGAAGACGACATAGAGGTACGAAAGGTAAAAATCGGCAACGCCCGCATAGGGAAGCGCGATCAGGCCGGCCACTGCCGCCGCCGCTGCGCGCGCTTGTCGTGAGGTCAGAGCCATCTGGGCCTCCACAGCAGAAGGACGATCAGGATGGAGAAGGCGACCAGCGGTGCCCAGGCCGGATTGACCGCCGCCATGGTGACCGACTCGGAGACGCCGATCAGGCAGCCGGCCGCCAGGGCGCCGAGCGGCCGGGCAAGCCCGCCGATGATCACGACCGCGAAGACGACACCGATCCAGGCTTCGATCTGGGAGGGCGCGAGCGTCGAGGTCAGCGCGATGAACACGCCGGCGATGCCGGCCGAGGCCGCGCACAGTCCGGCCAGCAGATACGAAAGACGCCTGGCATTGATGCCGAAGGCTGCCGCGATCGGACCGTCGTGGGCGGCTGCGCGCAGCGCCTTGCCGAGCAGGGTCCGGTTCAGACCGGCCCACGCGGCGACTGCAAGGAGCGCCGCGCAAGCGAAGGCGGCGAGTTCCAGCACGGGCACGAACACGGGCCCGATGCGCAGCGACGCCTGCGCGTAGCCGGACTCGAACTTGCGGTAGTCCGCAGACCAGAGCCACTGGATCAGCGACTCGATCAGGATGGTGATCCCGAACGTGACCAGCATCGAAGCGAACTCGCTGACCTGGAAGCGCACGAACAGCGCGTGCAAGGCAATGCCGACGACGAAGAAGGCAGGCACCACGACCAGCGCCGACAACCACGGCGCAATGCCGAATTGCGTTCCCAGCTGGTAGGTGAGGTAGGCCCCCAGGAAGGCCAGGGCGAAGTGGCTCAGGTTGACGAGGCGCAGCAAACCCCAGCTCACGCTGAGTCCCAGGGCAAGCAATCCGTAGATGCCACCGAGCAGCAAGCCGCCAATGGCCGATTGGGCAAGCAGGGTCGCGCTCATGGTGAGCTCCTGACCCGAAGCCGCAAAAGCGGTCCAGTTCTGTTCATGAAGTATGTCTCCTTGTTTGTGCTAACGTTTGCGCATATTCTGGCAAACGCGCATCCTGCTTGTCAACGGCTTTCAGAAGAAACTGCTTGTAGAGTCTCCGTTGACAAGCTGCATTCCGAAAGCTAACGTTAGCATCAGACATCGGCCACAACGAAAGAAAATCGGAACCACCATGCACATCGCCAGATACGCGTTGGACGAATGCGTCCACTACGGAATCATCGAAAACGAGGGCTCGATCGCTCGGCTGCAGAGCTCGCCGCTCCACGGCCTGAAGCGCAGCGGCGCGATCGATCCGCCCTCGGCCGTACGCCTGCTCGCTCCCATCGAGCAGCCGCGCGTGTTCGGGCTCGGCTACAACTACGTCGCGCATTCGAAAGAAGTCGGCAAGGCGGTGCCGCAGATTCCCGTGCTGTTCATGAAGCCGAGCACCAGCGTGATCGGTCCGGACGAGTCGATCGTCTATCCCGACGACGGACGGAACATCCACTTCGAAGGCGAGCTCACCGTCGTGATCGGCAAGAAGGCGCGCCACGTGTCCGCGGCGAATGCGCTGGGCCATGTGCTCGGCTACACCTGCGGCAACGACGTGAGCGACCGGGTGCTGCAGCGCCGCGAAAGCGAGTTCGGCTGCTTGCTCGCCGGCAAGGGCTACGACACCTTCGCACCAATGGGGCCGGTGATCGCCACCGGGCTGGACCCATCGAGGCTCGGGATCATCACGCGGGTCAACGGCGCCGTGCGGCAGAACGGCACGACCGCGGACCTGCTCTTTTCGGTGCCGGAAATCATTGCGTACCTGAGCCGGTACATGACCCTGCTGCCGGGCGACATGATCATGACCGGCACCCCCGCGGGCGTCGGCCCGATCCAGGTGGGCGACATCATCGAGGTCGAGATCGAGGGCATCGGCATCCTGCGCAACGATGTCGTGGCGGAAGATCGCGGCAACGCGCCGCGCCTGTAGCGAACGGCCGGCCCCGAGGTCGACCATGAGCGGGTGCTGCTTCGTCATTGCCATGCCCATCACCCCGGCACCGGAGAACGACTCAGCGCACCTTGTCCGCGATCCAGCCCAGGATGAAGTCGGCCACTTGCAGGTTGTTCTTGTCCTGCATCATCATGTGCGAGTTGCCCTTCAGGCCCGCGTCGGGAAGCCGCACCAGGGTCGCCCTGCCGCCTTCAAGGCGGTTGATCCGCTCGACGACGGCCTTGCGCGCCTCGTAGCGGGGCTGGCCCGTGAACACGGGTGCATCCAGATGGTCGCCGAAGAGTTCCAGTACGGGAACGCCTTGGTAGGCCGCGATCTGCGCGTCGGTGGGAGCGACCGACTGCGCACCCTCGATGTTGACGACCGCCTTGACCAGGGCCGGACGCAGGCCGACCAGGGCATCGGCAAAGGGCCCCGCCAGCGAATGCACCACGACGATCGCCGGCCCGATGTCGTCCAGCAGCGCCGCGAGCGCCTGCGGCGCCGTGCCCATGCCGCCGCCCTCGAGCATGGCCTCGGCAAAGGGCACGCCCTGTGAGGCGAAGCTCGGGAAGGCCTCGACCGGAAACTGGGTATCGGGATACGCCGTCCCGTGCGATGGCCCGAAGCGAAAGAGAGGCCAGGCCAGCTCGGCCGTCACCATCAACACACTGGCAGGCAATCCGGAGGCACTCCCCTCGGCCTTGGCTTGGTTGATGGCTGTGGCGTTGAAGCCGGAGCGCCCACGCCCGGGCGTGTCGACGACGTAGACGGCATGGCCCTTGCGCACGAAGTAGGTCGCCCAGCCCTCCCGGCCGTCGGGCGTGGTCTCGTAGCTCATGCCGCTCAACCCGCCGCCGTGCACCAGCACGATGGGGGTGGCACTGGTTCTGCTGGCGGGGACGCGGTAGTGCACGTACATCTGGTCGACGGTCACCGTCCCCGGCGGCACGGGGCCGGCCGGCGAAACGCCCGGATGCTTAGAAGTGGCGGGCTTTCCGTTGACGAAGAACATGCCCTCGTCTGCCAGGTTCAGCGGTCCGCCGATCGAGGCTGCGGCGGCCGCCCCGATTGCCCCGTAGCCGACCACCAGCGCGCAGGCCGCGGCGGCGATCTTTCCGTACATGTGACGCATGAAGAGTCTCCGTCGTATTCGTGGTAGTCCACGAATTAGAGGTCGTCAAAGGCGATGCGTCCAACGAGGAAAGCAAATGAATTCATTGGGCCCGCTCATTGATGACCCGTGCCCGCGTGTCCGCCGATTTACCATCGAGGCATGACTTTCAGCCCCAAGACGGACCACGAGCAGAGGCTTGCTGCAATGGTGACTGCATCCGATGAGTTGATGGCGGCTCTGCGAGTCGTCCGCTCGCTCGGACTGCGATCTTGGTGTATCGGCGCTGGGGCCATCCGGTCTCTGGTATGGGACGCCCTTCATGAGTTCGACCAACGCTCGGCCGTCGAAGACATGGATGTCGTCTACTTCGATGCAGAGGCCGGTCCAGAGCAGGATGGCGAGCTCGAGAACCGGCTTCGTTCGGCCATGCCAGGCTTTCGTTGGGAGGTAACGAATCAGGCGGGCGTGCATCGTTGGTTTGCCGCCGCCCTCGGTCAGGTGGTGCCGCCTCTCGCATCCCTGGAAGAAGGCGTTGCGACGTGGCCGGAATATGCGACCTGCGTCGGTGTTTACCTGAACGAGGACGGGGCGCTGGGCGTCGTCGCCCCGCATGGGCTTGATGACCTGTTCGAGCTGCGTGTCCGGCATAACCCGCTCCGCGCGAGCGTCGCAACCTATCGGCAGCGTGTTGCGGCGAAACGGTTTGGTGAGCGGTGGCCCCGGCTTTCGATCAACACAGCCTCGGGCCAAAATGCGGCCTGAGCCAGACATTCGATTGGCACCTTCAATGGCCCACAAACCTGCGACGTTTCCGGACTTCATCGAGACCGCCGCCTGAAGTTTCGCCCGCCAGATGTTGCGGATGCACAGGCGATGTTCGACTCATACACCCAGGATGCAGATGTAGCTCGGTACATGGTCTGGCGGCCGCATTCCTTCTTGGAGACCACACGCGAATTCATTGCCGACTGCGTCGCTCAGTGGGATGCTGGCACCGCCCTTCCGTACGTCGTCGCTCTGAAGTCGAGCGGCCAACTCATCGGCATGCTCGACGCACGTCTTCACGGCCATATCGTCAACATCGGCTACGTGCTCGCACGCAACCAATGGGGTCAAGGCCTGATGGTCGAGGCCGTACGGGCGTTTACTGCCCACGCCCTTGGTGTGCCAGGAATTTTTCGCGTCGAAGCGATCTGCGACGTTGACAACCGCTCTCTTCTACCCGAGCACTGGAGAAAAGTGGCTTCCTGTCGGAGGGCCGCCTTGCCCGCCACACGATCCATCCGAACATCTCCGCTGAACCACGCGACTGCTTTATCTACGCAGCGTGCCGGCTGTAGTGATAGGCAGAATGCAGTCTTGATTACACGCGGACAACGCTCGCTTTACCTGAATGCGTTGCCATCGTCTGGCGAGGCAGTATTGATATTGCTTTCAAGAGACCGGGCGAACCTTCATCGAGATGCTTTCGCTGAACGTCACGCTTGCTTGAAGGAACGGTAATGCCCAGCTCGAATCTCGAAGAAATCTTGGACGAACTCCGTGCACGGGAGCCCATCTTTCATCGTCGGGAATTCGGGACCAGTCGTGAAGATCTTCTCCGAATGACTGCTGGCGACTTCTGGGAGATCGGCGCGAGCGGCAAGATTTACGAGCGTGAGTTCGTTATCTCCGAACTTCTGGAGCGCTACAAATCGCCAGAGCGCGACGATTTAACGTGCAGTGAATTCTCGATCCGTCAAATTGCCGAGGATCTCTATCAACTCAACTACGTCTTGAAGCAGCCCGAGCGATTGACGCGCCGAACGACACTTTGGCGCAAAGCGAGTGCGGGCTGGACGATCGTATTCCATCAAGGGACCGTCATAGCCTGACACGGTTTCTGCCTTGTTGTTGCTCAGCCCGTACGGTGGCAAAAGCCGGCATTGCTTACCATAGCTGCGATGTTCGCTGGCGCATGGTGCGAGCGCCGGCTTGGCAGTGCGCATTCAGGCGTCCTGGTCATGCGGTTCGGGCATCGGCCCCACATAGCGCCCGCGTGGACGGATGACTTGCGCCACACCCAGTTGCTCCAGACTGTGCGCCAACAGCCCGACGCTGCGCGCCGTTGCGAACAGGCCGAAGGCCGCATCGGCAGGAAGCCGGTGGTGAGCGACCAGCGCGGCCAGGGCGACGTCGATGTTCGGCTGCAAACCAGTCAGCTTCGTCACCTTGCCGATGAAGCGTGAAATGACCTTGGGCGGCTCGAACAAGGCCAGCAATGCGGCCGCGCGCGGATCGCCGTCGGGGTAGAGGTGATGGCCGAATCCGGCCGGCGACAAGCCGTTCGACAGGTAGTGGGCCAGCACCTGATCCTCGCCCAGTCGTTCCACCTCGTTGAACAGTGCACGGACGCGGCCTGAGGCATCGCCATGCAGGGGGCCGGAGAGCGTGGTCAATCCGGCCAGGAGGCATGCCGGCAGCGAGGCGCCTGTCGAAGCGGTGATTCGCGCGACAAAGGCTGAACTGGTCAGCTCGTGATCGGCCAGCAGCACCAAGGCCGTTCGCAGCAATTCGGCCACCTTGGCAGATTGCTTCCATCCTTTCGCAAATCGCAGATGCAGCGGTTCGGCGCCCGGCCAGGCACCGAACGCGTTGGCCAACTGGCCCACCAGGTTCTGACCCTCGGCATGCAGCACCCGGGTCAGACGTCCGCCGGTGGAATGTCCGGCAGCCGCCAGGCTGGCCAAAGCGGCGAAAGCCGCGTCTCGCCCAGGTTTTCCGGAGCGCATTGACTTCAGGCAGGAGAAATCAACAGTGCGCTCGGCGCCCCACAACAGTTGAGCCGCATCTTCCAGCGTGGCCGTTCGGGCCATGCTCACGGCGTCCCGTCCCCTGTAATACGGCCGCCCGCGAGAGAACGCACAAAGGGCCGTCGGAATACTGGGCTCCGAGCCGAACAGCGTATTCGCGGCCAGCGTCTCGTGCTTGCGGCCGGCCTGTTTGCGCTTGGCCAACACGGCCACGTCCTCGGCGCGGTACAGCCTGCGTCGCGTATCGGCCGGATCCGGCGCGACTTCCAGCTTGCCGCGGCTCACGTACGCATAGAGCGTCTGAGGTTGCACACCCAGAAGGTTGCACGCCTCGCTCATCGAAATCCAGGAAGCCATGGCCGCGCCGATATAGTCAATTTACATTGATTATATAGATCAATATTGACCAATATGTCAATCCATTACTAGCATGCGTCCGAGGTCGTGGAGAGCCTCTCTCGCACAGCTGGGCCCCGGCCACCGTGAACGAACAGTGAATATGAAACCGCAAGTCCTTCAACTCAATCCCATCCTGATTCCTGCGATCAACGAGAAGCTCGCTTCGCTCTACGTCGTGCACAAACACTTCGAGCTGCCCGATCCGGCGGCTTGGCTGCGCGAACATGGCGCATCGATCGATGCCGTGATCACCGGCGGGCACACCGGCATTTCGCGCGCGATGCTGGAGCAATTGCCCAGCCTGAAAGTGGTGGCCGTCAATGGCGTCGGCACCGATGCCGTGGATCTGGCGTACTGCCGGGGTCGCGGCCTGCCCGTTACCGCTACGCTGGGTGCGCTGACGGAAGACGTGGCCGACCTGGCCATCGGCTTGCTGATCGCGGCTTGCCGAAACCTGTGTGCCGGCGACCGCTTTGTGCGAGACGGCCAGTGGGAACTCCATCCCCAGCCCAGCGCCCTTCCGCTCGCCCGGCGGTTCAGCGGCATGCGCATCGGCATCGTCGGAATGGGCCGCGTGGGCCGCGCCGTCGCAGTGCGAGCGGCCGCCTTCGGCTGCCTCGTCCGCTACACCGACCTGCGCGCCATGGACGACGTCGCGCACCGCTTCATACCGAGCCTGTTGGACCTGGCCCGCGAGTCGGACGCACTGGTGCTGTGCGCAGCCGCGGACCAGGCGGAAGGAATCATCGACGCTGCCGTGCTCGACGCATTGGGGCCGCGCGGCTTCCTGGTCAACGTCGCCCGCGGGCGGCTCGTCAATGAAGCCGACCTGACACAAGCGCTGGCCGCCGGCCGCATCGCGGGTGCGGGCCTTGACGTGTTCGTCGACGAACCGCGCGTGCCTCTGGCGCTGCGCCAGTCCGACAGGGTGACGCTGCAGGCCCACCGCGCCAGCGCCACCTGGGAGACCCGCACCGCCATGGCCGAGATGGTGCTGGGCAGCGTTGCCCAAGCCCTGGCAGGCGAGCGCCCGGCCATGAGCCTGACCACTTGAGCCTCTGCGCTCGCGGCGCAGCGACCGCATCCAAACCATAAAAGGAGACACTCTTGTTCACTCGACACCTTGCGATTCCCCTCCTGGCGCTCGCCCTCTGCGCCAGCCATGCGCCGAGCTTCGCGCAGACCTTTCCTTCCCGCCCCGTGACGCTGGTGGTTCCGTTCCCGCCGGGCGGCGGGACGGACACCGGGGGCCGCGTCATCGCCGAGCAGTTGGGCCGGCGCTGGAGCCAGCCTGTCATCGTGGAGAACAAGGGTGGTGCCGCCGGGCAGATCGGTGCCGACTTCGTCGCCAAGTCCAGGCCCGACGGCTACACGCTGCTGCTGGGCAACATCGGGACGCAGGCGATCAATCCCTTGCTGTATCCCAAGTTGCCCTACGACGCCGACAAGGCCTTTGCCCCCGTGTCCCTGGTGGCCGAGCTGCCGCTGGCCATGATGGTCAATCCGTCGGTCCCCGCGAAGACCGCAGCCGAATTCGTCGCGCTGGCCAAGTCCAGGCCGGGCCAGATGAGCTACAGCAGTTCGGGCGCCGGCGGTGCCCCACACCTGGCAGCCGAGATGTTCAAGGACCAGACGGGCTCCTTCATCCTGCATGTGCCCTACCGCGGCGGTGGACCGGCCATCGCCGATCTGCTCGCGGGCCATGTGCAGCTGTCGTTCATGACAGTGCTGGAAGCGTCCGGCCACATCAAGGCAGGCAAGCTGCGTGCGCTGGCCGTGACAGGCGACAAGCGCGTGCCGGCGTTTCCCGATGTTCCCACGCTCGCAGAAAGCGTGGTGCCCGGCTTCAACGCGATCTCCTGGATCGGCCTGCTGGCACCGGCGGGCACGCCGCAGGACGTGGTGGACAAGATCGCTGGCGACCTGCGCGCCGTGCTGGCCGACGAATCGGTCAAGGCACGTTTCGTGGGTTTGGGCGGCGTGCCACGCGCCGCCTCGCCGCAGGAGTTCGCCAAGCTGATCGCCGATGACAAGGGCCGCTACGCGCAGGTCATCCGCAGCCGCAAGATCACGATCGAGTGAGCGCGACAAGCCGGCCTTTCAAACGACAGACCCCCCAAGAGGAGACATCCATGCAGCTCGCATCCCTGATCAAGGTCCTTGCAATCTCGGCATCGCTGGCCGCGCTGCCGACCGCGGCGTCGGCCGAGGCGGCCTACCCGACTCGCGCCATCAAGATCATCGTGCCCGCTCCGCCGGGCGGCGCGATCGACACCATTGCCCGCGTCGTCGGAGACAAGCTCGCACTGTCGATGGGCCAGCCGGTGATCGTGGACAACCGGCCCGGCGCATCCAACAACCTCGGCACGGACGTGCTCGCCAAGTCGGTGCCCGACGGCTACACGATCGGCATCGTGGGCGGCAGCCACAACACCAACAAGTTCCTGTTCAAGAACCTCGGCTGGGATCCGGAAAAAAGCTTCGATCCCATCGTCTACACCCACGAGGTGCCGCTGGTATTCGCCATCTATCCGCAGCTTCCCGCCAAGACGCTGCCCGAGTTCGTGGCCTGGATGAAGGCCCATCCGGAGGAGGCCAAGGTTGCCACCTCCGGCCGCGGCAGTGCGCAGGAAATGGCGGCCGAGATGTTCCGCATGGCAAGCGGTGCGCAGATGCTGCTGGTTCCCTACAAGGGTTCATCGGCCGCGCACCCCGATCTGCTGGCCGGACGCACCGCGCTCTTCATCGACACCATCAGTGCCATCCTGCCGCAGGTGAAGGCCGGCAATGCGCGGGCTGTGGCAGTGTCGACGCGCAAGCGGACAAAGTCCCTGCCCGACGTGCCAACCGCGGACGAACAGGGATTCAAGGGCTACGACGCCAATACGAACGGCGGGTTCCTGGCGCCGGCCGGCACGCCCAAGCCGATCATCGCCAAGCTGAATGCCGAGATCAACGCGGCGCTGAAGCTGCCCGATGTGCGGACCAAGCTGGAAGCGGCCGGCATCGAGATACAGGGCGGAACGCCGCAGGAGTACGCCGCGGTGATCAAGTCCGACCTCGCCAAATGGGGCAAGGTGGTCAAGGAGGCCGGCATCCAGGCGGAATGAGGCGAGCCGCGTTCCTTTGCGTTGTCATGTCGCCGCCGCTTCGCACATCCGCGCCGGACGCCTGGTGCCCTTGCTCACCCAGCACGGGGGCTGGCCGCATGCGTGCGGCCCCCTGACGCTTTTCGCCAATCGCCCGGAGCGGTGCTGCCATTGCCGCGTTGTCTTGCAACGCCTAGATTGCAGCCCACATGACCTCTTTCCCTGAATCCACGGCGAGCGCATCCAAGGGCGCGCCGCTCGCAGGCGTGCGCGTACTCGACCTGACCCGCCTGCTGCCGGGGCCGCTCGGCACCATGCATCTGGCCGACCTTGGCGCCGACGTCGTCAAGATCGAAGACACCGGCGCCGGCGACTACGCGAGCCCCTCGGTGCGCGCGCTTGTCAACCGCAACAAGCGCGCGATCCGCATCGACCTGAAGCACGCGCAAGGCGTGGCCACGCTGCTTCGCCTGTGCCGCAATGCCGACGTGCTGGTGGAGGGCTTCCGCCCTGGCGTGATGCGGCGGCTGGGCGTGGGCTACGAAGCGGTGGCGGCGGTGAACCCGCGCATCGTCTACTGCAGCATCAGCGGCTTCGGCCAGACCGGCCCGCTGTGCGACACGCCGGGGCACGACCTGAACTACGCCTCGCTCGCGGGCGTTGCCGACCAGATCGGCAACGCCGCGGGCCCTGCCCTGTCGAACCTGCCCGTGGCCGATCTGCTGGGCGGCACCATGACCGCGGTGGCGGGCATCCTGGCCGCGCTGTTCGATGCCGCGCGCAGCGGCCGCGGACGGCATGTGGACATCGCCATGGCCGACGGCGTGCTGGCCCACGCGGTGCTGCCGCTGGCCGGCCTGCACCAGCACGGCCAGGTGGCGCGCATCGGCCACAGCGCGCTGACCGGTTCCCTTGCCTGCTATGGCTACTACCGCACGGCCGACGACCGGCACGTGGCGGTCGGCGCGCTGGAGCCGAAGTTCTGGCACGACCTGTGCCGCCTGCTGGAGCGCCCCGACCTCGCGCCGCTGCACCGCAGCGGCGATGCCGCCACCGAGGAGCGCCTGCGCGCCGAGCTGGCCGCCATATTCGGCGCGCGGCCGCTCGCGCACTGGCGCGGCCTGTTCCACGACGGTGTGGGCTGCGTGACGCCGGTGCTGCGCATCGACGAGACCCTGGAGCATCCGCATTTCCGCGCGCGCGGCATGCGCGTGGGGGGCGATGATGCGGCGGCGCCGCAACTCGGCTGTCCCATCAAGATGACCGGCTTCGAGCCCGCCGTTCCGCGGCCCGCCCCGCGCGCCGGCGAGCACACCGACGAGATCCTGCGACAGGCCGGCCTCGACGCGTCGGCCGTGGCCGAACTGCGGGCGGCCGGCGCCATCGATTGAGACGCTTCCTCCCGCGGGAGCGCTGCCTACAATCCCAACGGCCGAGATGCAGCGGCCGCCCCTCGATGACGCACACCCACCACACCGTTGCCATCCAGCAGGTGCACAGCATCCTGATGGGCGCGCGCCATCGCGGCATCGACGCGGCGCGCGTGCTGGCGCGGGCCGGCATCGCGCCCTCGCTGCTGGAGTCGCCGCTCGCACGCATCTCGCAGCGCCAGTACGCACTGCTGATCCGCGCGCTGCGGCGCGAGCTGCGCGACGAAATCTGGGGCCTGCTGAGCCGGCCGCTGCCGCCCGGCAGCTTCGGCCAGTGCATGCGCCAGCTGGTGCGCTGCGCCACGCTCGGCGACGCCCTGCGCGACGGCTTCGCCGCCTATCACCTGCTGCTGCACGACTTCGTGCCGCGCCTCACCGTGCAGGGCGGCAGCGCGCACGTGCAGTTCGTGCTGCGCCGCGCCTCCGATGCGCGGCTGGACTACGCGGTGAAGGCCTTCATGCTGTTCGCCTTCAATGCCTCCTCCTGGCTGGTGGCGCGCCGCATTCCGCTGCTCGAGGTCGACTACACGGCCGAGCAGACGAACACCGAGACCTCGCGCGTCTACCAGGTGCCGATCCGCTACGGCCAGGCGCACGTCGGCATGTCGTTCGAGGCGCGCTGGCTCGACCTGCCGGTGGTGCAGTCGCCGCAGAGCCTGCGCGAATTCCTCGCCGGATCGCCGGCCAACCTGATCGTGAAGTACCGCGACACCAGCAGCCTCACCGAGCGCATCCGCCGGCTGCTGCGCAAGGGCCTGGGCAGCGAGCTGCCGTCGCTCGAGGAAGTGGGTGATGCGCTCGCCGTCACGCCGCAGACGCTGCGCCGGCGGCTGCGCGACGAAGGCCGCGGCTTCCAGCAGATCAAGGACGAGCTGCGGCGCGACGCCGCCATCGAATACCTGCTGCACACGCCGCTGCCGCTGCTCGACATCGCCAACCGCGTGGGCTTCTCGGAGGCCAGCACCTTCCACCGCGCCTTCAAGCAGTGGACCGGCGTGGCGCCCGGCGAATACCGGCTGACGCACGGCCCGGACCGCTGAGCGGTTTCGCCAAGCCCTTTGGCGCTTCCCGCCATGGGTGCGGAGCGCGGCGCGCCATAAGCTGTGCCGCATCTTCGTTACCCCTCGGCGGCTTCATCGTGTACCTGACCCAAGGCCTGCATCGCGCGCTCCAGCGCAACTCCGACGCGGCAGCGCTCACCCACGTCGGCGACAGCGGCGTGCGCCGCCAGACCCATGCGCAGCTGGTGAGCAGCGTGGCCCGGCAGGCGGCTGCGCTGGCACGGCGCGGCATCGCGCGCGGCGACCGCGTGGCGCTGCTCGCATCCAACAGCGACCAGCTGGTGCGCGCCATCCTTGCATGCTGGTGGCTGGGCGCCGTCGCCTGCCCCTTGAACATCCGCTGGAGCACGCCCGAGCTCGCACATGCACTGCAAGACAGCGAAGCCTCGCTGCTGCTCGTCGACGAGACGCTGCAAGCGCTCGCGCCGGCCGGCCAGACCCCGCTGCTGCGCCTCGGTGCGCTGGAAGAAGAAAGCCCCACGCTGGAGCCCCTGGCCGACACGCGCACGGGCGGCGACGCGCTCGCCGCCATCCTCTATACCGGCGGCACCACCGGCCGCTCCAAGGGCGTGACGCTCAGCCACGCGAACTTCTGGACCGCGTCGATGACGCGCGGTGCCGAGCTCAACAACGCGCCAGACTCGGTGTCGCTGCTCGTGGCACCGCTGTTCCACGTCGCCGGACTTGGCCGCCTGGTGGGCCAGCTGATCGTCGGCGGCAGCTGCGTGACAATGGCGCAGTTCCGGCCCGCGGCGGTGATCGAGGCCATTGCCGAGCACCGCATCGGCGACATCATCGTGGTGCCGAGCATGCTGCAGTCGCTGCTGGACGATCCTTCGTTCACGCCCGAGCGCGTGCGCAGCCTCACGCGCGTCGCCTTCGGCGCCGCGCCGATGCCGCCGGACCTGCTCGACCGCGCGCTGGCCGCGTGGCCGCATGCCGAGTTCTTCCAGGCCTATGGCCTCACCGAGACCGCGGGTGCCGTGTGCATCAATATGCCGGCCAACCACCGGCCCGAGGCGCGCGCGCTCGGCCGGCTGAACGCCGTCGGCCGCGCCGGACTCGGCGCCGAGATCATCGTCGCGGACGAGAGCGGCCGCGAGCTGCCGCGCGGCGAGGTGGGCGAGATCTTGGCGCGCGGTCCGATGGTGATGCAAGGCTACTGGCGCAACCCCGAAGCCACGGCCGCCGCGCTGCAGGGCGGCTGGCTGCACACCGGCGATGCCGGCCGCATGCTGGACGACGGCTACCTGTTCATCGTCGATCGCCTGAAGGACATGATTATCAGCGGTGGCGAAAACGTCTACTGCGCCGAGGTGGAGGCCGCGCTGCGCAGCCATCCCCAGGTCAGGCAGGCGGCAGTCATCGGCGTGCCGGACGCGCGCTGGGGCGAGGCGGTGCACGCAGCGGTGGTGATGGCCGAGGGCGGCGACGGCAGCACGGCCACGGCCGACGAGCTGCGCGCCTGGTGCCGCGAGCGGCTGGCTGGCTACAAGTGTCCGCGCGGCATCAGCTTCATGCGCGAGCTGCCGCTGTCGGCCGCCGGCAAGGTGCTGAAGAACGTGCTGCGTGAACAGGTGCGCGCATGAAACCCGTCGCGGGCGCGGACGGCCGCAATATGTTCGGCCAGGTGCCCTTCACGCGGCTGCTGGGCGCGCGCCGCGAGTATTCCGAGGCCGGCCGCGCGCGTCTCGTCATCGACGCGCGGCCCGAGCTCGGCAACGTCATCGGCGCCGTGCATGGCGGCGTGCTGGTCACGCTGCTCGATGTGGCCATGGCGAGCGCCGCCGTGTCGCTGTTCGACTTTGCGCGCACCGCCGTCACGCTCAACCTCAACACCAGCTTTCTCGAACCGGGCCGCGGCCGGCTCACGGCCGATGGCGAAGTGGTGCAGCACGACGCCAGCGTGGCCTGGTGCCGCGCCTCGGTCACCGACGCAGGCGGCCGCGTGGTCGCGCGTGCGCAGGGTTCCTTCCGCTACCTGCCGCTGCCGCAGGCCGCCTGACCCGCAATTTCAAACGACAGGAGACAACACCATGACGAAGATGCATCGCCGCGCGGCCCTGGCCGCACTGGCCGCCTGCACGCTGGCCGCGCCGCTGGCGCAGGCCGCCGACCCTTACCCGCACAAGCCGATCCAGCTCGTGCTGCCATTTCCGCCCGGCGGCTCCTTCGACCCGATCTTCCGCACGCTGGCCGAGGCTGCCTCCAGGGACCTGGGCCAGCCCATCGTGCTGATGCACAGGCCGGGCGCGGGCGGCGTCACCGGCACCGCATCGCTGGCGACCATGAGCGAAGCCGACGGCTACACGATCGCGGTCATGCACAACTCGGTGATCCGCGCGCCGCTGGTGCAGAAGGTGACCTGGGACCCTCTCAAGGACTTCACCTACCTGATCGGGCTGGCCGGGCTCGCCACCGGCATCGTGGTGGCCTCCGATGCGCCCTGGAAGTCGCTGCCCGAGCTGCTGGCAGACGCGAAGAAGCGTCCCGGCGTCGTCAGCTGGGGCAACGTCGGTGCGATCAGCATCAACCGCATCTACGCCGAGCGGCTCGCCAGGCAGGCGGGCACCTCCTTCAACCTGGTGCCCTACAAGGGCGGCAGCGAGGCTTTCCAGGCGGTGATCGGGCGCCATCTCGACGTCTACGGCGACCCCGGCTTCGGGCCCCAGGTTCAGGGCGGCAAGGTGCGCCTGCTCGCCACCTTCACCGCGGAGCGCCTGAAGCGCTACGACGCGCCGACCGTGAAGGAGCTGGGTCATGACATGGTGATCGAATCGCCGGTGGGCCTGGTTGCGCCGAAGAACCTCGATCCGAAGATTGCCGCCAGGCTGCACGCGGCCTTCAGCAAGGCTGCGGCGGACCCCACCTACCTCCAGCAGCTGGAGCTGTTCGACATGCAGCCCAAGCTGATGACCGGCGAGAGCTACGCCGACTACGCCCGTGCGCAGTTCGAGCGCGAGCGGAAGATGCTGGCCGAGATCGGCTTCAAACCGGAGTGATCGGAATGATGAACCCCATGGACTTTTCCGCATTCGATTTCAAGGGCCGCCACGTGGCCGTGGCCGGTGGCTCCAGCGGCATCAACTTCGGCATCGCGCAGGCCTTCGCGCGCGCCGGTGCGCGCCTCACGGTGCTCAGCCGCTCGGCCGACAAGGTGGCAACGGCGGCGCAGCAGCTCGAGACGCTCGGTACAGAAGCGATCGGCATATCGGCCGACGTGCGCCAGCCCGAGGCGCTGGAACGCGCGTTCGCACAAGGCGCGCAGCGCTTCGGTCCGATCGACGTGCTGGTCTCGGGCGCGGCGGGCAACTTCCTGGCCAGTGCGCTCGACATGTCGCCCAACGCCTTCAAGACCGTGGTCGACATCGACCTGCTGGGCAGCTTCAACGTCGCCCGGCTCGCGCATGCGCACCTGCGCCAACCCGGCGCCTGCGTGATCCAGATCTCCGCCGGGCAGGCCTTCACGCCCACGCCCTTCCAGGCCCACGTGTGCGCGGCCAAGGCCGGCGTCGACATGCTGACCCAGGTGCTGGCGCTAGAGTGGGGTCCGCAGGGCATCCGCATCAACTCCATCGTGCCGGGGCCGATCGCCGACACCGAGGGCCTGAAGCGGCTCGCGCCCACCGACGACACGATGGCCGCGATGGCGCAGCGCGTGCCGCTCAAGCGCCTGGGCCGCATCGAGGACATCAGCCGCACGGCGATGATGCTCGCGAGCGACTGGGGCTCCTACATCACGGGCGCCGTCATTCCCGTGGACGGCGGCCTTGCGCTGACCGGGCCGCGCGACTTCACGGCGGCCGCGGCCGCCTCGAAGCGGGGAGCCACGCCATGAGCCTGCACCTCGCGAGCGCGCTGCCAGAAGGCAACGACCGGCCGCGCAGCGGACCGCAGCGCTACGTGCCCTTCTCGGAGCACCTGGGCCTCGCGGTCGAGCGAGCCGAAGGCGGCGAATCCGTGGTCTCGGTGGCGCTGCGCCCCGAACTGCTGAACAACCACGGCAACGGCCACGGCGGCGTGCTGATGACCTTGCTCGACAGCGCCATGGCGCATGCCGCGCTCTCGCGCGTCGACTACGCGCGCGAGGTCGTCACGGTCGACATGCACATCGCCTTCATGCGGCCCGCGAGCGGGCCGCTGCAGGCGCAGGGGCGCGCGACCGGCGGCGGCCGCTCGGTGTGCTTTTGCGAGGCCACCGTCACCGACGCCAATGGCGACGTGGCGGCGCGCGCGATGGGCACCTTCCGCTATCGCGACCCCGTATGAGCGCGGCGCCAAGGGCGCGCCAATGAACGTTTCGGCCAATCGTTTTGGCCCGATCCGCGATTGTTGATGCCGGCGCGTCGGCCGAGACTTCATCCATCGTCACCGCATCCCATCAGGAGTTTCAATGACACGTATGCAGCGCCCCGTCCATGTGGTCGGCGTGGGCATGATTCCCTTCACCAAGCCCGGCGCCAGCGACCCGTACACCGTGATGGGTGCGCGCGCCGCCAAGCTCGCGCTCGACGATGCCGGGGTCGACTATTCGCTGGTGCAGCAGGCCTACGTCGGCTACGTCTACGGCGACTCCACCGCCGGCCAGGCTGCCATCTACGGCGTCGGCCTCAGCGGCATTCCGGTCTTCAACCTCAACAACAACTGTTCCACGGGCTCCAGCGCGCTGTTCCTCGCGCGCCAGGCGGTCGAGAGCGGCATGGTCGAATGCGCGATTGCGCTCGGCTTCGAGCAGATGCAGCCCGGCGCCCTCAAGGGTGCCTACGACGACCGGCCCTCGCCGATGGCGCGCTTCGCCGACGTGATGGCCGAGAAGCAGGGCTTCATCCCCGAGGCGCCGCGCGCCGCGCAGTTCTTCGGCGGCGCCGGCCGCGACTACATCGCGCAACACGGCATCCGCCGCGACACCTTCGGCCGCATCTCGGTGAAGGCGCGCCAGCATGCCGCGCGCAACCCGCTTGCGGTGTTCCGCCAGACGCTGACCCTGGACGAGGTGATGGCCTCGCCGCTGGTGTTCGATCCGCTCACGCGCTTCCAGTGCTGCCCGCCCACCTGCGGCGCGGCCGCGGCCATCGTCTGCTCGGCCGAGTTCTCAGAAAAGCACGGCCTCGACATGCGCGTGGTGATTGCCGCGCAGGCCATGACCACCGACACGCCCTCCACCTTCGAGAGCAAGGACATGCGCAAGCTGGTGGGCTACGACATGACCGCCGCCGCGGCCCGACAGGTGTATGAAGATGCCGGCATCGGCCCGGAGGAACTGGACGTGGTGGAGCTGCACGACTGCTTCACCGCCAACGAACTCATCACCTATGAGGCACTGGGCCTCACGCCCGAGGGCACGGCCGAGCGCTTCATCGTCGAGGGCGACAACACCTATGGCGGGCGCGTGGTGACCAACCCCTCGGGCGGTCTCCTGTCCAAGGGCCATCCGCTCGGCGCCACCGGCCTCGCGCAATGCGCCGAACTGGTGTGGCAGCTTCGCGGCCGGGCCGAGCAGCGCCAGGTCGAAGGTGCACGCCTCGCGCTGCAGCACAACCTGGGCCTGGGCGGCGCCTGCGTCGTCACCCTGTACCAAGCCGTCTGAAATGATCGACCGCCGCCACATCGGCCACCAGCTCCCGCCGTTCCAGGTGGAGGTGGATAAAGGCCGCCTGCGCTTCTTCGCCAAAGCCACGGGCCAGACCGATCCCGTCTACATCGACGAGGCCGCGGCCCGCGATGCGGGGCACCCGGGCCTGCCGGTGCCGCCCACCTTCTTCTTCTGCCTGGAGATGGAGGCGCCGAACCCGGCCGCCATTCGCGAGCTGCTGGGCATGGACTACCGCAGCCTGCTGCACGGCGAGCAGGGCTTCAGCTACTACACCATGGCCTACGCCGGCGACACGCTGACCTTTCGCCAGCGCATCGAGGATATCTACGACAAGAAGAACGGCGCGCTCGAGTTCGTCGTGCGCAAGACCCGCGTCAGCAACCAGCAGGGCGAACTGGTGGCCGAGCTGCGCTGCGTGACCGTGGTGCGCAACCCATGACCGAAAGCCCTGCGATGACCCACGCCACCCTTCCCGACTGGAATGCGCTGCAGCCCGGCGACACCCTGCCCCCGCTGGAACTGCCGCCGATCAGCCGGCTCGACCTGGCGCTGTACTGCGGCGCCTCGGGCGACCACAACCCGATCCACGTCGACATCGACTTTGCCAAGTCCGCGGGCATGCCGGACGTGTTCGCGCACGGCATGCTGTCGGCGGCCTGGCTCGCGCGGCTGTTGACAAACTGGGTGCCGCAGCCCGCGATCCGCTCGCTCGACGTCCGCTTTGCCGCCCTCACCCATGTGGGCGAGCGCATCAGCTGCACCGGCACGGTCGCCGAGAAGTTCGAGCGCGAGGGCCGGCGCAGCGTGCGGCTCAAGGTCGCAAGCGCCAACGCGAACGGCGTTATCAAACTGAGCGGCGAGGCACTCGTCGCCTGGCTCTGACACATCCCCCGAGGAGACAACCCATGAACAGCAGCAACAACAGCAGAAAACTCGAAGGCAAGGTGGCCATCGTCTCCGGCTCCGGCCGCGGCATCGGGCGCGAGATCGCGCTCAAGCTCGCGAGCGACGGCGCGCGCGTCGTCATCAACGACCTGGACGCCGAGCCGGCCGCGCAGACCGTGAACGACATCGTGGCCGCGGGCGGCAATGCCATCGCCTGCGCCGGCAGCGTGACGGACAGCGGCTTTGCCGACCGTTTCGTGCGCACCGCCGTCGACAGCTACGGCGGCCTGGATATCATCGTCAACAACGCCGGCTACACGTGGGACAACGTGGTGCAGAAGATGAGCGACGAGCAGTGGGAAGCCATGCTCGCCGTGCACCTCACGGCGCCATTCCGCATCCTGCGCGCCGCGTCCAACTTCATCCGCGATGCCGCCAAGCGCGAAGCCGACGAAGGCCTTGAAGTGTTCCGCAAGGTGGTCAACATCTCGTCCACCTCCGGCGTGTACGGCAACGCGGGCCAGGCCAACTACGCGGCCGCCAAGGCCGGTATCAACGGCCTGACCAAGGCGATGGCCAAGGAATGGGGCCGCTACAAGGTCACGGTCAACAGCGTGGCCTTCGGCCTCATCAAGACCCGGCTGACCGAAGCCGATGCGAGCGCGGGCGCGAGCATCGACATCGAGGGCCGGCAGATCAGGGTCGGCGTCAACCCGCAGATCCTCAAGAACGCCGAAGCGATGATTCCGCTCGGGCGCGGCGGCACGCCGCAGGAAGCGGCGGGCGCGGTCTACCTGTTCTGCATTCCGGAATCGAACTACGTGAGCGGCCAGGTGCTGGTCTGCGGAGGCGGCCGGCCATGACCGCCGGGGCCGTTGCCACGCGGCCGTGGATGAACGAAGAACTCGAGATGCTGCGTGACAGCGCGCGCCGCTTCTTCGAACGCGAGTGCGTGCCCCATGAACCGCGCTGGCGCGCCCAGCACCACGCCGACCGCGACATCTGGACCCAGGCCGGCCGGGCCGGCCTGCTGTGCGCCAGCATCCCCGAGGAATACGGCGGCGGCGGCGGCAGCTTTTTGCACGAGGCGGTGATCTGCGAGGAGCAGATGCGCGCCATGGCGCAGAGCTTCAGCAACAACGTGCACAGTGGCATCGTCGCCCACTACCTGTTGGCCTATGGCACCGAGGCGCAGAAGCGCCGCTGGCTGCCGCGCATGGCCAGCGGCGAGCTGGTGGCCGCGATCGCGATGACCGAGCCCGGCGCCGGCACCGACCTGCAGCGCATCAAGACGCAGGCGCGACGCGACGGCGACCACTGGCGCATCAGCGGCAGCAAGACCTTCATCACCAACGGCATGCATGCCGGCCTGGTCTGCGTCGCGGCCAAGACCGATGCGACGGCCGGCGGCAAGGGCATCTCGCTGCTGATGGTGGAGACCGAAGGCACGGCAGGCTTTCGCCGCGGGCCGCTGCTCGACAAGATGGGGCAGAAGACGCTGGACACCACCGAGCTGTTCTTCGACGACGTGCGTGTGCCGGCCGACAACCTGCTGGGCGGCCAGGAGGGCTGCGGCTTCGCGCAACTGATGGCGCAGCTGCCGCGTGAGCGCATGCTGATCGCCGTGGGTGCAGTGGCGACCATGCAGCGCGCAATCAACGACACGCTCGCGTACGTGCGCGACCGACAGGTGTTCGGCCAGCCGCTCTTGAAGATGCAGAACACCCGCTTCAAGCTGGCCGAGTGCGAGACGCAGGCGCAGGTGGCGCGCGCCTTCGTGGACGACTGCATCGCCCGCCTGATGCGCGGTGAGCTCGACGTGCCGACGGCCGCCATGGCCAAGTGGTGGACCACCGACGCCTGCTGCCGCATCGTCGACGAGTGCCTGCAACTGCACGGTGGCTACGGCTTCATGAACGAGTACCCGATCGCGCGGCTGTATGCCGACGTGCGCGTCGGCCGCATCTATGGTGGCGCCAACGAGGTGATGAAAGAGATCATCGCGCGGGCCATGGAGAAGCAATGATGGTGAGCGCCGCACGGCCGCCCGAAGGCGCGAAGGCCCCCCTGGGGGGCACTGTTCCCGAACGTCCGCACTTCCGCTTCTGGCCCAAGGGCGTTGCACGCGAGCTGGTCGTGCCGCAGGCAACGCTGCCGGAGTACCTCGAAGTCGCGGCGCGGCGCTATCCGGACAAGGCCGCGATCGTCTATTGCGGCAGCGTCATCCGCTACGCCGAGCTCCAGCAGCGCGTGGCTGCGATGTCGGCCTGGCTGCGCGACACGCTCGGGCTGCAGCGCGGCGACCGCGTGCTGATTGCCAGCCAGAACTGCCCGCAGTTCGTGGTTGCCTGCTACGCGATCCTGCGTGCGGGCGGCGTCGTGGTGCCTGTGAATCCCATGAGCAAGGCCCAGGAGGTTCAGTACTACGCAGAGAACAGCGGCGCGCGCATCGCGTTCGTGGCGCAGGAGCTGCTGGAGTACTTCGAGCCCGGCCTGTTCGACCGCATCGTCGTGCACGCGTACAGCGAGGCCGTGGCGGATGCCTCCGACGAGATCCCGGACTGGGTGCTCGAGCCGCTGCGTCCGATCGCGCGGTCCGATTGCGCGGGCTGGGCCGGCGTGCCGGCCACCGGCGATGGTGCCGACCCGGGCGTGCGCCCCACGGACCTCGCCGTCCTGCCCTACACCTCGGGCACCACCGGCCACCCCAAGGGCTGCATGCACACCCACCAGACGGTGATCGCGTCCCTGGCCGCCTCGCACGTCTGGAAGGGCCTGCATTGCGAGACGGTGGTGCTGGCCGTCGCGCCGCTGTTCCACATGCTCGGCCTGCAGAACGGCATGAACATGCCGATCTTCCTGGGCGGCACCTCGGTGATGCTGCCGCGCTGGAATCCGGCGCTGGCCGCGCGGTTGATCGAGCGCCACCGCGTCACGGCGTGGACGGCCCCGCCGGCGATGATTCTGGACTTCTTCGCGAACCCCGAGGCGGCGCAGCGCGACATCTCCAGCCTGACGCTGCTCTCCGGCGGCGCCGCGGCCATGCCCGAAGCGGTGGCGACGATGATGCAGCAGCGTTACGGCATCACCTACAACGAAGGCTACGGCCTGACGGAGACCGCCTCCTTCCTGCAGGCCAACCCGCTTGCGCGCGGCAAGCGCCAATGCCTGGGCATTCCGGCGCAGGGCGTGGACACGCGCATCGTCGATCCGCTGACGCTGAAGGAACTCCCGCAGGGCGAGCTGGGCGAACTGGTCACCCACGCGCCGCAGAACACCGTCGGCTACTGGCGCAACCCGCAGGCCGACCGCGATGCCTTCCTCGAGCTGGAGGGCAAGCGCTTCTTCCGCACCGGCGACCTCGCCTACGTGGACGAGGAAGGCTACTTCTACATGCGCGACCGCCTCAAGCGGATGATCAACAGCTCGGGCTACAAGGTCTGGCCGGCCGAGGTGGAGAACATGATGTACGAGCACCCGGCGATCCACGAGGCCTGCATCATCGGCGTGCCCGATGCCAGGCAGGGCGAGGCGGTGAAAGCGATCGTCTCGCTCAAGCCCGCCTTCCGCAGCAAGGTGCAGGCGCAGGACATCGTCGATTGGGCACGCGAGCGCATGGCGGTCTACAAGGCGCCCCGTCTCGTGGAATTCGTGGACGCGCTGCCCAAGTCGGGCACCGGCAAGATCCTCTGGCGCGAGCTGCAGGAGCAGCATCGCACCGCTGCAGCAAAGGAGTCCGCATGAGCGACGCACCGGTTCGTTTCGAGCGCCTTGGCAGCACGGCCGTGGTGACCCTCGACAACCCCGCCACCCGCAACTCGTTCACCCCCGATCTGAAGGAGGGCCTGGCCGCCGCCATCGCGCAGGTCAAGGCCGACAGCGGTGTCCGTGCCGTGGTGATCACCGGCGCCAACGGCGCCTTCTGCGCGGGCGGTGACCTGCGCGGCATTGCCGCTTCCGGCACGCTTGAGAGCGACGGCCTGCGCGCGCGCATGCACGGCATGCACGCGATCTTGCGCGAGCTGCTGTCGCTGGACCGCCCCGTCATCGCCGCCGTGGACGGTGCGGCCTACGGTGCCGGCTTCAGCCTGGCGCTGGCGGCGGACTTCGTGCTGGTGACGCCGCGCGCCCGCTTCTGCATGGTCTTCATGCGGATCGGGCTCGTGCCGGACTGCGGCGCCACCTACACCCTGCCGCGCATCGTCGGTGCGCAGCGTGCGCGCGAGCTGTTCCTCTCGTCCCGCGAAGTGGATGCGCGCGAGGCACTGGCGCTCGGCATCGCGATGGAGCAGCACGAGCAGGCCGCGCTCTTGCCGCGGGCGCTCGCGTTGGCAGACAGCTTTGCCGGCGCCTCGCCGCTGGCCGTGAGCCTGGTCAAGCGCATCGCGCTCGACGCGGGCGCCATGGAAGCCGCCTTCGAGGCCGAGGCCAACGCCCAGGCGCTGTGCTTCCAGACCACGCCGCACCGCGAGGCGGTGCAGCGGTTCTTCGACAAACAGCCGTCGGCCTTCCAGTGGCCGGCGCGCACCGACAAGGAGTGAGAGCGAATGAGCAGTGAAACCCAAATGCTGGAAGGCAAGGTCGTCGTGGTCACCGGTGCCGGCGGCGGCATCGGCCGCGACATCGCGCTGGCGATGGCGCGCGAAGGGGCCAAGGTGGTGGTCAACGACATCGGCGCCTCGGTCGGCGGCGAAGGGCAGGACGCGGGCCCCGCGCAAGCCGTGGTCAACGAGATCAAGGCCTTCGGCGGCGAGGCGGTGGCCAACACCGACAGCGTGTCGGAGCAGGCCGCCGCGGCCCGCATCGTCGGCACGGCGGTGCAGGCCTTCGGCCGCGTCGACGTGGTCGTCAACAACGCCGGCATCCTGCGCGACCGCTTCTTCCACAAGATGAGCGCCGAAGAGTGGGATGCAGTCATCAAGGTACACCTGTACGGCGGCTTCTACGTGAGCCGCGCCGCCGCCACGCACTTCAAGGAGCAGGAGAGCGGTTGCTTCGTGCACATGACCTCCACCTCCGGGCTGGTCGGCAACCTGGGCCAGTCCAACTACAGCGCGGCCAAGCTCGGCATCGCGGCGCTGTCGAAGTCCATTGCGCTCGACATGCAGAAGTTCAACGTGCGCTCCAACTGCATCTCGCCCTTTGCATGGAGCCGCATGATCGGCTCCATCCCGACCGAGACGCCCGAAGAGCAGGCGCGCGTCGATCGGCTCAAGCAGATGACGCCCGCCAAGATCGCGCCGCTGGCCGTCTGCCTGGCCAGCGACGCTGCGAAGGACGTCAACGGCCAGATCTTCGCCGTGCGCAACAACGAGATCTTTCTCATGAGCCAGCCGCGGCCGGTGCGCTCGGTGCACCGCAGCGAAGGCTGGAGCCCGCAGACCGTGGCGAGCCATGCGTTGCCGGCGCTCAAGGCGAGCTTCTACGACCTGGACCGCTCAGCCGACGTGTTCAGCTGGGACCCGATTTGACCACCGCCATGTCGATGCAGACCACCAGCGACGGCGTCACCGGCGTGCAGGCCTTCCACCAGGGCGAACTGGATGCCGGCCGCCTTCTCGTGCAGCGCTGCGGCGAATGCAGCCGCCACGTGTACTACCCGCGCGAGACCTGCCCGCACTGCGGCAGCACGGCGCTGGAATGGACGGCGCCCAGCGGCCTCGGCAGCGTGCACGCCGTGACGACCGTGCGGCGCAAGCCCGCCGATGGCGGCGACCTCAACGTCAGCCTGGTCGATCTCGACGAAGGCGTGCGGCTCATGAGCCGCGTGGACAACCTTGCGCCCGAGGCGGTGCGCATCGGCCAGCGCGTCAAGGCGCGTGTGCAGGTGAAGGACGGCCGCGGTCTGGTGCTGTTCGATGCCATCGACGGAGCCGCTGCATGAGCACCGGCCTGAAAGCCCTGCGCGGCAGCGCTGCCATCGCCGGCGTTGCGACCTTCGGCTGCGGCGAAAAGCCCGGCTTCACCGACATGGAACTGCTGGCCCGTTCCGCCCATGCGGCGGTGGCCGATGCAGGCCTCACGATGCGCGACATCGACGGCCTCTGCACCGCGAGCGCTTCGGCCGCGATGTGGGCACTGCCGGTGGTCGAGTACCTCGGCCTCAACCCGCGCTACATCGACGGCACGATGCTGGGCGGCAGCAGCTTCATCGCGCACCTCTTGCCCGCGATGCATGCGATCCGCTCCGGCCAATGCAGCGCGGTGCTCATCTGCTACGGCAGTGCGCAGCGCAGCGCCGCCTTCGGCCGGCGCGAAATCGTGGCGGCGCGCCGCTTTCTCGACCCGCAGCCCTACGAGCATCCCTACGAGCCGATGCTGCCTGTGTCGGCCTACGCGCTGGCCGCATCGCGCCACATGCACGAGTTCGGCACCACGCGCGAGCAGCTTGCCGACGTCGCGGTGGCTGCACGCGCATGGGCCGGGCTCAACCCCGAGGCCTTCATGCGCGAGCCGCTCACACGCGAGGAGGTGCTGGGTGCGCGCATGGTGTCGGACCCGCTGAGCGTGCGCGACTGCTGCCTGGTCACCGACGGCGCCGGCGCCTGCGTGCTGGTGAGCGCCGAACGCGCCAGGGACCTGCCGAAGAAGCCGGTCTACGTGCTGGGCAACGCCACGGCGGTGTGGAACCGGCAGATCTCCTCGATGGCGGATCTCACCGTCACGGCGGCCAGCCAGTCGGGCCGCGAGGCCTTCGCCATGGCGGGGCTGGCACCGAAGGACATCGACGTCGTGCAGCTGTACGACGCCTTCACCATCAACACGCTGCTGTTCCTGGAAGACCTGGGCTTCTGCCCCAAGGGCGAAGCGGGCCGCTTCGTCGCCGATGGCGCCATTGCGCCCGGCGGCAAGCTGCCGGTCAACACCAACGGCGGCGGGCTGTCGTGCGTGCATCCCGGCATGTACGGCATCTTCGCGCTGATCGAGGCCGTGCGGCAGCTGCGCGGCGAATGCGGCGAGCGCCAGGTGAAGAACGCGCACATCGCCATTGCGCATGGCAACGGCGGCATGTTGTCCAGCCAGGCCAGCGCCATCCTCGGCACGGCCGAAACGCTTTGAGAAAGCATCAAGAAGAATGATCCGCGACCCACAAACCCTCGAAGCCCTGCTCGACGCCGTCAACCGCTTCGTGCGCGAGCGCCTGGTGCCGGCCGAGGCCCTCGTGGCCGAGACCGACGAGATCCCCGACGACATCGTGCGCGAGATGAAGGAACTTGGCCTCTTCGGCCTGACCGTGCCCGAGGAATACGGCGGCCTGGGCCTGACGATGGAAGAAGAGGTGATGGTGATGCTGGCCATGGGCCAGACCTCGCCGTGCTTCCGCTCGCTGTTCGGCACCACGGTGGGCATCGGCTCGCAGGGCATTCTCTTCGACGGCACCGAGGCGCAGAAGAAAAAGTACCTGCCGCTTCTCGCGACCGGCGAGCTCATCGCCTCGTTCGCGCTGACCGAGCCCGACACCGGTTCCGACGCGGCGTCGCTGCGCACCAGCGCGATCCGCGAAGGCGACCACTACATCGTCAACGGCACCAAGCGCTTCATCACCAACGCGCCGCATGCCGGCATCTTCACGCTGATGGCGCGCACCAATCCCGAGGACAAGGGCGCGGGCGGCGTCTCGGCCTTCATCGTGGAAGCGAACACGCCGGGCATCACCATCGGCCTCAAGGACCGCAAGATGGGCCAGCGCGGCGCCCACACCGCCGACGTCATCTTCGAGAACTGCAGGGTGCCTGCGAGCCAGCTGATCGGCGACCGCGAAGGCCAGGGCTTCAAGACCGCGATGAAGGTGCTCGAGAAGGGCCGCATCCACATCGCCGCCATCTGCGTCGGCGTGGCCGAGCGCATGCAGCGCGACGCGCTCCACTACGCGATCGAGCGCAAGCAGTTCGGCCAGCCCATTGCCGAATTCCAGCTGGTGCAGGCGATGCTGGCCGACAGCCAGGCCGAGATCTACGCCGCGCGCTGCATGGTGATCGACGCCGCGCGCCAGCGCGATGAGGGCCGCAACGTGGCCACCGAGGCCTCGTGCTGCAAGCTTTTCGCCTCCGAGATGTGCGGGCGCGTCGCGGACCGCGCGGTGCAGATCTTCGGCGGCGCCGGCTACGTCTCCGACTACGGCATCGAACGGTTCTACCGCGACGTGCGCCTGTTCCGGCTGTACGAGGGCACCACGCAGATCCAGCAGATCGTCATTGCACGCAACCTGGTGCGCGAAGCGATGCGCTGAGTTTTTCCGATCCACCCGAGGAGACAAGACCATGAAGACATCGAAGATGCGACTCTGCCTTGCGGCCGGCCTGGCCGCGCTGCTGGCCGTGCCGGCCCTGGCGCAAACAGCCTATCCGGCACAGCCGCTCAAGCTGATCGTGCCCTACCCCGCCGGCGGTGCCACCGATGCGCTAGCGCGCACCATCGGGCAGAAACTGCAGGAAGCCTGGGGGCAGCCGGCGATGGTGGAGAACCGGCCCGGCGCCGGCGGCACCATCGGCAACAGCTTCGTCGCGAAGGCGCCGCCCGACGGCCACACGGTGCTCATTGCCATCACCGCGCTGATCCAGCAGCCATCGCTCATGGAGAAGCTTCCCTACGATCCTCTGAAGGATCTCGCGCCCGTCACCATGATCGCGCGCAGCCCGAGCATGCTGGCCGTGCCACTGGACTCGCCCGCCAAAGACCTGAAGAGCTTCATCGCGATGGTGAAGCAGAGCCCCGGCAAGTACAACTTCGGCAGCTACGGCGCCGGCACCTCGTCGCACATCCAGGGCGCGCTGCTGAACATGCAGGCCGGCATCGACCTGGTTCACGTGCCCTTCCAGGGCGCCGCACCGCTGGTGACCAACCTCGTGGGCGGCCAGCTCGCCTCGGCCTTCATCGACAGTGCGAGTGCCCGGCCGCACCTCAAGTCCATGCGCCCGCTGGCTGTGACCGGCACGCAGCGCATGCCGGGCCTGCCCGACGTGCCGACCTTTGCCGAGCTGGGCTACCACTCGTTCGATCCGTACGGCTGGTTCGGCGTGTTCCTCCCCGCCGGCACACCGGCGCCCGTGGTGCAGAAGCTCTCGGACGAGATCAACCGCATCGTGCACCTGCCCGAAGTCAGCGCCAAGATCGAAGCGCTGGGCCTGCAGGTGGCCGGCGGCAAGCCGGAAGAGTTCCAGAAGCTGGTGCGCGCGGATGCCGCCATCTACGCCAAGATCATCAAGGACGCCAACATCCGCGTGGCGCAGTGAGCGCGAACTGTTGCGGCGCATCGGCGCGCGGGGTACCTCGTTCGCCGCATCGCTGCACTTGATCCCGGCGGGTTTTGGGTGTTTCATTTCACTCCCACGCACCACCTCGCGAGGATCACATGGAAGCCCAGCCACAACCCACACAGCAGCAGCACTTCGTCGTGAGCCACCTGAAGGAGTCCGACTTCAAGACCGGGGGCCTGCGCAACTACTCGGCCTACCGCGATCTCGGCGTGGCCGAGGCCACCCACGGATTGGCGCATGCCCACGTGATCCGCATGATCGCCCCCTATCGCCCCGAACTGAGCGTGCGGCACCACCACGACCTGCAGTTCCAGATGGTCTACTGCCTGAAGGGCTGGTTCGAGACCGAGTTCGAGGGCGTCGGGCGCCAGCGCCTGGTCGCAGGTTCGAGCTGGGTGCAGCCACCCGGCATACGGCACACCGTCGTGGGCTGGTCGGACGACTGCGAGCTGCTCGAGATCCTCGTGCCCGCCGAGCACGAGACGGTCAACGATGAGTGAAGACCGCGGCCGCCGCGGCGGCTAAGCCGGCGCCGTGCCCTTGACGGCCCAGGCCAGCGCTGCGTACGAGCGAACGCCATCGGCTTCGCCGTCGAGATAGGCTGCCTGGACGGCCTCGCGCAGCCGCGAACGCGCCTGCGCATCCAGGGTGGCAACGTACTCCGCGCCGGGGCCGTCCTTGCCTTCGTAGGGGCCCCAATAGTCCGCGAACGAGGCGAACTCCATCCGGATGGCGAGCGTCGTTTCTTCCACGCCCTTGAACCCGGCCTCGCGCCATGCCTTGGCCAGTTCGCCGGGCCGCGTCAGGGGCCGCGTGTAGTTGCGGGCGCGGCGCGCGCCGGCCTCCGGGTCGAGCATGGCAGCGGTGTCGAAGAACATGCGGTTGGAGATCCAGCCGCCGCGCGCGTCCCACACCGCTGCACCGACCACGGCGCCGGGCTTCGCGACGCGCCGCATCTCGGCAATCGCCTTGCCCGGCTCCGGAACGAAGTGCAGCACCAGCAGCGAGAGCACGCGGTCGAAGCTTTGCGCCGGGTACGGCAGCGCGCAGGCGTCGGCCACCTCGAAGGCGATGCGCGCATCCTCGTTGTGGCGCCTGGCATGTTCGATGTAGGGCTGCGCGAGGTCCACGCCCCGCACTTCGCCCGCGCCCGTGCGGCGGGCCACGGCAAAGGCCAGATGGCCCGTGCCGCATCCGACGTCGAGGATGCGGTCTCCGTCCGCGGTGCCCACGAAGTCGAGAAAAGGCAGCGCGAGAAGGCGGCTCCAGCGGCCCATCAACCGTTCATAGCCATCGCCGTCGGCGGCGACGAAGGTCGAAGACGTGGTGCTCATGGCAATCCCTCCGCGCGGCCGGGCGCATGGAGACCGCGCAGGCGAGATGCTATGCCTCGGCCGGCCGCGGCGTCAACGCCGACGCGCCTGTCGGTTTTTCCGTTCAGCTTGAATGCGACTTGGCTCGGGGTATGCTTCGAGACGCGGAGGGTTTAGATGCTTTCCATCGTCATTGCGCTCATAGCGACGGTCATCCTGCTCGTCTGGATGGGGTTTTTCATGATGGGCTCGCTGCCACTGCTGGTGCTCAAGCACGACACCCCGCTGGACTCGCGCTTTATCCGGGGCCTGTTCAACGTCTATTACGTTGCCGTGGTACTGACGGCGAGCGCTGCAGCACTCAGCTTTGCCTGGTCCGGCAAGCCTGCATTCGCCTTTGGCATGGCCTTCATCGCAACCTTGGCGTACGCGCTGCGCCGATGGATCATCATCCCGCGCATGGACGTCTTGCGTCACTCGATTCCGGCCATTGACGCCTCGATCTCCCAGTTCCGCCGGCTTCACATCGCCGGGATGATGCTCAACGTGGCACAGCTGGGTACTGTGGCCTGGGCCTTAACGCAATTAGCCCTGTAACTCGCCCGGCCAAAGGCCGACCTTCACCGTGTCGGAAGGCAAAAGGACACTCGCGATGACCATCATCATCACCGCCTTTGAACGGTCGCCCGACGGCGGCAAGGGTCTGGCGCGCGACACGCGCGTGCGCTGGGCGCTGGAGGAAGCCGGCCTGCCCTACGAGGTGCACCTGGTGTCCTTCCGCGCGATGAAGGAGGCCGCGCATCTGGCGCTCAATCCCTTCGGCCAGATCCCCACCTACGAGGAAGGCGCCCTCGCGCTGTTCGAGACCGGCTCCATCGTGCTTCACATCGCCGAGCGCCACCCGGGCCTGTTCCCCGCCGATGCCAACGCAAGGGCGCGCGCCATCACGTGGATGTTCGCGGCGCTCAATACGGTCGAGCCGCCCATCCTCGAACTCGTCACTGCCAAGCTGGCGGAAGGCGACAGGCCTTGGAAGGCCGAGCGCCTGCCTCTCGTCGAGGACCGGGTGCGCGCCCGACTGAACCAGCTGGCCGCCCGCTTGGGCGATGGTGATTGGCTGGACGGCGGCTTCAGCGCGGGCGACCTGCTGATGGTGTCGGTGCTGCTGCGGCTGAGACCGTCCGGCTTGCTGAACGAGTTTCCCAGCCTGGCCGGCTATGTCGCTCGCGGCGAAGCGCGGCCGGCCTACCAACGGGCGTTCGCTGCGCAACTGGCGATCAACGCCGCCCCTTTACCGGCGGGCTGACCTGGAAGGCAGACTGCGGCCAGGAGCGGCCATCCGCAACACCAACCCAGAAGCCTGAGGTTCCGCATCCGAACGGGCCCTCACCCATGACGGCTCACGCGAAAATCGACACGGGTAAACTCCGCGGCTTTTCGTTTCTGTAGAGGAGCGATCCGCGATGGCTGTCTTGGACACCGGGCCTTACTTCCACGGCACGCGGGCGGACCTCCAGGTGGGCGACCTGCTCACCGCGGGCTTCCGCTCAAACTACGACGGCCGCGTCGTCATGAACCACATCTACTTCACCGCCTGGCCAAAGGGCGCCGGGCTGGCCGCCGAAATGGCGAAGGGCGATGGCCGTGGCCGCGTCTACATCGTCGAGCCCACGGGCGCCTTCGAGGACGACCCTAACGTCACCGATAAGAAGTTTCCGGGCAATCCCACACGCTCGTACCGCAGCCGGGAGCCGCTGCGGATCGTCGGCGAACTGGAGACCTGGGAACTCTTTGATGCGGAGTACATCCGGCAGCTCAGGGAGCGCGTACGCGTAGGCATGGGAGAGATCATTAACTGATACCGCCTGCCATGCCGCTGGGTAGCGATCGGAAATGGACTGGGTTGTTGACCGCCTTGGGCGCCGCGGCGCCGCAGCTGTGCGGCAGAATTCGGCCAGTGCCGGTCCTTCGCGGCTGCGCCAGAAACCGACCAGAAGAACTCGAATGCTATCCCCGGAGAGGCTGATTGACCTGGTCGTCAAACTGGCAAGGCAGGACCTCGGCATGTTAAGGAACAGCAGGTCGCTCTCGGCCTCGTAGCAGCAAGGCGCTGCAACAGCACTGGCCGACATGCCGAGCGACCGTGCCTATCGATCGCGCCCTCTTCAGAAGGCGCTCTTGACGATGCCGCCGTCGACGCGAAGGGCCGCACCCGTGGTCGCCGACGCGAGCGGACTTGCCACGTAGGCCACGAGCGAGGCAACCTCCTGCGGCGAAGCGAAACGCTTGATCAGCGAGGTCGGGCGAACGTGGTCGAAGAACTCTGCCTCGACCTGCTCGAAGCTCTTGTCGCTCGAGCGCGCCATGCCTTCCACGAAGTCGCCGACGCCGCGCGATTTCGTTGGGCCCGGAAGTACGCTGTTCACCGTGATGTTGGTACCGGCGACCGATTCCGCCAGCCCGCGTGACACGGCGAGTTGCGCGGTCTTTGTCATGCCGTAGTGAATCATCTCGGTCGGGATCTGCACCGCGCTTTCACTGGAGATGAAGATGATCCGGCCCCAGTTCGTGCGCTTCATCTCCGGCAGCACCAGGCGTGCGAGGCGAACGCCGCTCAGCACGTTGACGTCGAAGAAGCGCTGCCAGTCTTCATCGGGAATATCTTCGAAAGCCTTGGCCTCGAAGATGCCCAGGTTGTTCACGAGGATGCCGATGCCGGTGTGGCGACGCACGGCTTCCTCGGCAGCGTCGGCCCGGCTGAGGTCCCCGGCATAACCGAGCACCGTGCCTTGCGTTTCCGAGCGGATGCGGTCCACCGCCTCGTCGACCGCCGCCTGCGATCTGCCGTTCACGATCACGCTTGCGCCCTCCTGGGCCAACGTGCGCGCAATTGCGAAGCCGATGCCGGCGGTGCTCCCGCTCACCAGGGCGAGCTTTCCATCGAGTTGCAGGTCCATCTTGGTTCTCCTGGGTTGGTTGACGTTCATGTTCGTTGAGTTCTGCTGTTCGTGCCGCCCGCGGAATGGTGAGGTCCCCCTCGCGCCCATGTCGCGCACATGCCGCGTCAGCTTTTCCGCTAGCCCAGGAACTTGACCAACGCCGGAATGACCTGCTCTGGCGCCTCTTCCATCAACCAATGCCCGGAGCCTTTGACGATGACGCCCTGCACGTTGGTCGCAACCATCTTTCCCTGCTCGATCAGAAAGGTACCGCCGGCCTTTTCACCGGAGAGCACCAGCATCGGCATGGGCAGCGGCGTTTTGCCCAGTTCGGCGAACTCCGCCGCATCCTGCTCGAAAGCCTTGAAATATTCAAACCCTGCACGCATGCCGCCGGGTTGCGCGTAGGCCCTGGCGTAGAACTGGCGGTCGGCTTCGGGCACCGAGTGCTTGGGGTCGGCCGCAAAGTCGTTCCAGAAGTGCTCGAAATAGATGCGCTCGCGTCCTTTCACGAGCGCCAGCGGCGTCGCACCGTGGAAATGGAAATGCCACAGGTCGCGCAGGAGCCAGACGTTTTGCCATGCGCCGATGCCAGGCAGGAATGCGTCCATGAGCGCCACCTTGTCGGTCTCCGAAGGAAACTGCGCGGCATATGCGTAGGCCACCATCAGGCCGATGTCGTGGCCGACGATGCTGACGCTGCGAATGCCGAGCGAGCGCACAAGCTCGTGGATGTCGACAGCCATGTTCTTCTTTCCATAGCCTTTCTCGGGCTTCGAGGAATCGCCGGCCCCCCGAAGATCGGGCACGACCACGGTGTGCGTCTTGGCCAAAAGCGGCATCAGGGGGTTCCACATGTGCCCGGTCTCGGCGTAGCCGTGCAGCAGCACGACGGTCGGCCCGCTGCCGCCGATGCGGTAGTGGATGCGGGTGCCGTTCACCTCCGCGCTGCCCGAGCGGAAGCCCGGCACCGCGTCGGCGGCGGGTGCCGCGTGCGCGGCGCGGCCCATGGTCAGCGCGGCGCCGACGGCGACTGCGCCGCCAAGCAGGGCACGGCGGGTGGGAGTACAGGGGGCGGCGGGGGTGAAATCGATCTCGGTCATGTTGAACTTCCTTTCTTTTGGTTTCTGGGCGAGGTGAATTTATGATTCAGCTTCACTTCCAGAAAGAGCCCAAAAGTGGTTTACTCATTCAGCTTTTATGAATGATTGAAAGTGAGCCCATGGACCGATTGCGTGCGTACGAGGTGTTTGTCACCGTGGTGGCGCGGGGCAGTTTCACGAAGGCGGCTGACGCGCTGGACACCTCGCCAGCCAACGTAACGCGCTACGTCAACGAGCTCGAAGCCCACCTGCGCACGCGGCTCATGAACCGCACATCGCGCCGCCTGTCGCTCACCGAAGGCGGCGAAGCGCTCTTCGACCGGGCGAAATCGATCCTCGAAGAAGTGGCGGAGACCGAGGCTCTGGCGACCACCGCGTCATTGCAGCCACGGGGGCGCCTGCGCATCAACGCGCCGCTGAGCTTCGGCAGTCTCGTGCTGGCGCCGTTGTGGCCGAAGTTCATGGCGAAGTATCCCGACGTCGAGCTCGACATCGCGCTCATCGACCGCGTCGTCGACATCGTCGAAGAGGGCTACGACCTGGCCATCCGCATCTCGCGCACCACGTCGGGCAACCATATCGCGCGCCGCCTGGGCCGCTCGCAGAACCTGGTCTGTGCCTCGCCCGACTACCTTGCGGCCCATGGCATGCCCGAGATACCGACGGACCTTTCGCGGCATCCGTGCCTGGGCTACACGTACGGTGCGACCTCCGACGAATGGCAGTTTGCCGGCCCCGGCGGAACACTGGAATCCGTGCGCGTGCGCTGGGCCTTGCGCGCCAACAATGGCGAAACCGCCCGCGCCGCAGCGCTCGCTGGTGCCGGCGTCATCTGGCAGCCGAGCTTCGTGATTGGCGAGGACGTGCGGGCCGGTCGATTGGTCGAGGTCATGCCTGGTTATCACATGCCGCCCGTCGACATCTTGGCAATCTATGCAAGCCGTCGACATCTCAGCGCGAAAGTGCGGGTGATGGTCGACTTTCTGGTCGATGCGTTTCAAGACGCGCCACTGGTGGAAGGCGGGGTGGCAGCGGTGGGCAAGTGAGTCTCCGCCGATCTTGTGCCAGGAGCTGGCGCACTTGCGTTCGCTCCATAGGCCGCAACCTTCGTTCCACTCTCCGCTGAATACCAGAACAAGCCGGCCCAGCACCTTGCGGGTGTCTGCTTCGGAGAAGTCGCCACCTCCGCTCCGGGCCCTTTGTGCCTTCGCTTGTGCGGCTACAGTCGGCCAGGACCGGACGTTCGCCTGTGCTGCAGAATCCGGCTAAGAGCGGACCTACGATGACCCCTCCACTAACGTTTGAAGACGCAGTCGCCAAGGCCAGGACCCTCATGTCGCTCGAAGACAAGGATGTACTTCGGACTTTTCCATTAGAGGAGGCCAGTTGGCGCCTGCACATGACTCTGGGATACCAACTGAGAGGCGAGCTTGGCCTTTGGCATGCGACCGCGACACAGGCGCTTTTCGACGACATGAATGCCAAGATGCCACATCGCCTCGTCATCGATGGTGATACGGCATCGGGCGCACTCATAGATGCGCTTTGGCATGATGCGCGCTCACGCGGCTGAAGCCTCAACCATCAGACCGCACCCGGCCAAGAGCGGAACTTCGCTCGGTCCGCGCAGAGCTGTCATCGCGCACCCTTGGGCTATGGCACAGTGCTGCGGCAATCCCTTTCACGCGCAAGAATAGAGTTCAGTCCAACAACTGATGTCGAAGCAATTCACCGAAGGCTGCTACGTAATCACCGGCGCGTCAGGAGCGGGGAAATCCACCCTCGTGGCGGCATTGGGCGACCTTGGGTATGCCACAGTCCCAGAAGCCGCTCTCGACGTTCTCCGCGAGCAGCAGAAGCGCGGCGGCAGCATTCTTCCTTGGACGAATCGCCCAGCCTTCATGGAAGAGGTCTTCAAGCGGAACATCCGCAACCATCAAGCTGCGCATTCGTTGAGGGCGCCCGTCTTCTTTGACCGAGGCATTCCGGAATGCTTGGCCTGGCTGCGGTTGTCCGGGTTAGCGTTAGCGCCTCATCACTTGGCTGCGCCCGCACAATATCGCTACGCCCTGACGGTATTCGTGATGGAGCCCTGGCCGGAGGTGTACGTCCAGAATGACGAGCGCCGCGCAAGCTTCGAGCGGGCAACTCGCTCCTTTGCTCCAACTGTCGATGCGTATGTCGAGGCGGGCTATTCGACCTGCGTCATTCCAAAGGTGTCGGTGCAGGCGCGCGTAGCGTTCGTCCTCGACAAACTGGCAAAGATGACGTGAGGCTACAGTCGGCCAGAACCGGCCGTTCACCGCGGTGGGCAAAACTCGGCCAACACCAGACGTTCACTAGATTCCTTCCTGTTCCTGCGATGACATCCGATGAGCTCCGCGAGTTGATTTCCAATGCACGCTGGTTCGAGCGTGCGGGCTCCTTTTCGTCGGAACCTGGTTTCCTAGCGATCACGTCCTTGACGTTCTGGGATGACGAGAACTTAACCACTGGCATCCCGGCTCTGGATATGACCCTGGGTTCGATGGTCTGGCTGCCCCAGTCGACCCAAGATCCGGCCCCATTTGAGATGCCTCCACAGATCTCCAGCACCGCCGGCAACGATGAGTATCGGCTTGCTTTGGCTTCCCTCCGAAGCAGCGACGGGCTCGCATGTCTGCGTTCCTCCTGGCACGACTATTCTTGGCCGGCGATGAAGACCGCGGCGTATGCAATGCGTTTAGCCGCAAAGGAGATTGCCGGGCACGCGCCAAGCCAATGGTGTGCGATAGCTCGCATCTTCTGTCTTGGCAATTGGCCTCTTGGGGTATCAGGTGACCTAGTTGTCGTCTATTGATGCTGCGCCGCCGGAGGCTTCTTAATACAGTCTGATCCCGATCGCTCGGTGTCGTCCGAAGTCGAGTCGACAACCGTTTTGCAGCAACGAAAAGACCGCTTCGGGTCCATTCACGACGGTCCCCCGACCGGCTACAGTCGGCCAAGAACGGACATTCGAGGTCGAACTCCAGTGAACCAAGAAATGACAACAGACGACGTTAGGTAAAGAAGGTGGACGGTCCGATCACGTGTCCTGACCCCTTCATAAAGCCGACACTCTCCAGCAGGCTTCGACTGCTTTCGGCCGCCGGGCATCTCGAAGTTAGGCATTCATGAAAAATAACCGCCACATCCATCCGGTGCTTGCCGCTCAGTTCAAAGCTCGGCTAGCATCCTGTCGCTTCTTAGAAAATTTCAACAGGACAACTTGGGAGGGGATGAATGAGAGCTCATGTCATCGGGCGATGGCTTGCCGTTATCAGCTTGGCGCTGCTGACCGGTTGCGCCGCGTCGATCGCCACGCGTGCGCCGGACGGCCGGCTTGATGTTCGACTTCCTGCAGAGGGAACGGACGGGTATGTGCTCCTCAAGGTCGTGTCCACCAGACCGATCAGTCTGCTGAATCCGAAGTGGCAGCAGATCACATTAATCTCCGCGCAAGGCATTCGTCATGAAGTGCCCGATTTGACTCCAATGGCCATGGGAGTATTTGGAGGCAGTTCGGTCCCCACCGAATCATTGCACTTCGGCCGGTTGCCTCCCGGCGAGTACGAGTTTGCGAGTGCCGGCAGCATCGGGCCCGGGCCAGGTTTGCTGCTTGCGTTGATCACCAGCGATCATGCGTCCCTGGACAAGCAGGTGCCTCGCTTCAAGATCGAGCCGGGACGCCTTGCCAACCTGGGAACTGTGGTGTTCTCGCCTAGCACGGGGGACAAGGAGCCGGCCCAGCTCGTCCTGCTTGGCGGCGCACGAGGTACCGCGGAAAGCATGCGAGCGCTGCTGGACGACTCCCGCAGTGCCCCCGCGCTGCGCCCGGGCGGAGGCTGGCTCCAGATGCCCGCAGACGAAGCGCAGGCCGTTGCTCGCGCAAGAGGGCTGGTGTCGATGCTGTCTCCCATTGGATCGCGAAGCGGAACCCGCATGGTGGCTGGATCGCACTTGGGCGAGATCGTCGAGCGCGTGGCCCCAGGGCGCTGGACATCGGAGCCGCTCGACACGCTGGCGCGTGTGAACTTCGTGTCCTGCTGGAAAGATGAAACGTGCGTGGCTGGCTCCGAGTTCGGCCGCTACGCCATCAAACGCCGCGGTGGTTCCTGGGAAGCTCGCCGATTGTCGAGCGAGTATGGTCATGTCGCATCCATCCAGGACTTGTCTGAAGGCAGAGCCCTGCTCGTTGTCACCGACCGGCTCAAGGGCGCCCGCATCTTGGTTCAGGACCAACTGAGCAACGATGAGGCTGCGCCTAAGGAACTCGGCGCGGGAATTCAGGATGTGGACGAGGCAAAGCTGCCCGCTCTGCTGTTGGATCATCCAGACGCCCTGCTGATGGCCAGAAACGTTCCCGGCTTTCGGCGCGAGACCCTCATCACACGCGTCGACAAACAGTCTCTTCGGGTAACGACGAATCGCGAGAAATTCTGGGTCAGCAATTGGCAGGTGCTCCCGGATGGGGAGATTGCCGTCACCCGCATGAATGGCATGACGACGTACTTCACCAGTTCCAAAGATGGCGGCAAGACCTGGGTTAGCACCGAGCGCACCGTGCCGATCGGGATCTATTGGCGGGATCAGACCCGTGCATTGGGCATTCAGCCAACGCCTGGATTCAGTACTGTCAGCAACCAGGTCACGCAGACGACCGACGGCGGCAAGACCTGGACGTCCTTGGGCCAGCCGTTCCGGAGCGCCGACTTCGCGGCACGAATCGTGTACGCCGATGACCAAGAAATCCTCGCGGAAGACGGGAAGCGAGTCTTTTCATCGCTCGACGCAGGAAAGACATGGACACCTCGCTTTCCACGGGAGGGCGCGAACTCCGCTCCTGTCGCTGCTTCACCGCGTCCGCAACCGGGTCTCTGATCCTCACTCGGTTGCTACTCTTTCAAAGGCGAGGAAGGCTGCGTAGTGTGTAGCTAACCGAGCATCTTGAATCCGCCGCCATTAGCGGTCGTTCGCCTCTGTGGCGATCCGTGGCAGCCGCGAATTTTCAAGGTCGCGATCCGGTCTCTCTCAGCGCCGATGTGGCGCTTCACCTCCGAGTAGGGCATTTCATGGGTGTTTCCGCACACGTCTACTGCAACTGCCTTGAAAAAGGTCTCGTCGCCTCAAAACCGAAAGCTTATTGGAATTTATTCGTTGACTCTGATGGTTCAAGAAGCACCCAAGGTCTTGATCTTGAAACGGAGCTCGAATTTGATCGCTGGAATGGATCAGCCTGTCAACATGAGTTTGGCATCTATGTGAGCCGGCCGATAGGCAACGTTGCTCTCGTCAGTATGCTTCGGGATTTGCTCTGTGCTAACGACATGGAATCAACTTTCCCTGTTCTGTTGGGACATGTTCTGTACAACGGCACGCACGGTGGTGATTCAGTGCCGATGGAACTGATGCCTCAGCTTCGCGAGGAGGTCGATCAACTCGCTAGAGTCAGCTGCGACGAGCCGAGTACAGATGCGTTTTTGAGAGGCTTTGTGCAGACGATGCAAATCCTATATGCGGCAGCGAAGACGCTCGATAGACCTATCTGCTTTTGACCGCTCACCATGGAGCAGGCAATGCTGCTACCGGCCACAAGCATCGGTGATCGGGCGGGTTGATTGACCCGCGGAGTTCTCTTCCTAGACTCGTAAGCCCACTACGAAGGAGAGCTTGAATGACCTACTTCACCGGAATCGATGTGTCCCTGAGATCCGTCTCGATCTGCGTCGTGGACGACCGTGGCGAGGTCTGCCGAGAGGCGAAGGTCGACGCACAGGTCGATGTCATCGCCGCCTGGCTGCACGCCTTCAGTCCTGAGTTGAAGTCCGTCGGCTTCGAAGCCGGCGCGCTGAGCCAGTACCTGACCTACGGTCTGCAGGCCGCGGGCTTCGAGGTCATCTGCCTGGAAGCCCGGCAGGTCAAGAACACCCTGGACGCCATGCGCAACAAGACCGACCGCAACGACGCCCGCGGCATCGCGCAGATCCTGCGCACCGGCTGGTACAGCCGCGTGCACATCAAGAGCCTGCACAGCCACCGTGTGCGCGCACTGCTCGCCAGCCGCAAGGCGATCCTGGCGAAGTGCGTCGATCTCGAGAACGAGCTGAGGGGACTGTTGCGCGTGTTCGGCATCCGCCTGGCCCCGCGTGTGGGCCACGGATCCTTCGACGCCCAGGTGCGCCAGACCTTCGCCGATGACGAGATGCTGTCCTGCGCGCTCGTGCCGCTGCTGGACGCGCGGACCGTGCTCTACAAGACCTACCTGAAGCTGGACAACGCGGTCAAGGCGCTGACCAAGGCGGATCCGCTGTGCGTACGGCTCATGTCCATCCCGGGCGTCGGTCCTGTGACCGCGCTGACCTTCAAGTCCGCCGTGGACGACCCGGCCCGGTTCAAGTCGTCGCGCACTGTGGCGGCCCACTTCGGATTGACACCCAAACGCTACCAGTCCGGCGAGATAGACAACCCTGGTCACATCTCGCGAGCTGGCGATGCCGACGTGCGGTCGGCACTCTATGTGGCGGCGCACTCACTGCTCACGCGCAACGCGCAGTGGTCGTCGTTGAAAGCCTGGGGAATGCGGCTTGCCAAGACAAGAGGCCATCGACGCGCGGTGATTGCCGTGGCGCGCAAGCTGGCCGTCATCCTGCACCGCATGTGGGTGGAAGGCTCCGAGTTCCGATGGGGTGCTCAGGAGCCTGTGGCCGTGAAAGGGTGACCGTGCGCGGGTTCGTGCACTGACTGACAGAATTGAAAGGAATCGAGGATTGAGCGTTCAGGTGTAGACGATGGTCCGGATGAAGCCGTAAATGTCTGCTGCGCTTTAAAGCGCGTCCATAAGCGTGGCTCTCCGCTCCGTCTGACCAATGCGTGCAGCGCCGACCTTCGGGTCGGGACGACTGCGTAGAGAAGCGTGACCTGCACCGAGACGTTCTGTTCGACGAAGCCAAATACCGAGATACTCTGCGCTTGACAAAATGGCCCGATCAGAGAAGCCGACGTTCGCTACCAACGGCAAGCTCGTCGTCACTTGTCGCGGGCTCATCTGCCCGTCCGCTGCGGTAGCAGATCAGCCGCAAAAGCGGTGGCCCATCGGCCGTGAGCTCTGCCAGGGGCCGTAGATGATCTGTGTCGAGTGCTCGAAGTGCATGCCGAAGGAGGTCAAATTGGTCTGCATCAGGCACGACCAGAGTTTCAGCTGTAGCGTTGCCTAGGAACTTGTCAAACGTGGTCGCCGCCACGTCGGGCTTGTCGACGCAGTTCACGATATTCCGGAAGACGACGGACATTGCGTCACAGGCTTCGCTGCTCCGTTCTATTGCCTCCATCTCAAAGTAGTACTGCGTTGGCAAATCGAACCACACGCTCGAGTCTGCATCGACCAGCCTGATGGACGACCTTTGGGCAAAGTATCCGCGCAGGTTTTGAGAGTGCCCCCGCGGGCCTGAACGGCATGATCGTGGAGGTCTGGATCGGCATGGGACAGGGCGAGCCCGCTACCTCCCTGTAACACTTGCCCGACATGAGCCTTTGGACGAGCGCTACGCCATCCATTACGCTCCATGCCTGTTGACTCGCGATCGTTGCCACCAGTTTGGGGCCGGAACTCGCCCTCCTGACTGCTCGTATCCCTGTAGGGCTTCGCCGCCGCTACTGGGTGCTGGAACATGAGTCCCGCAACTCCAGTTATCTCCTCGCGCGGCCCCGGCCGCGCGTTCGCCGGTCGGGTCGCCCGAGCGGGCTTTTTATCGAGGAAGAATCGGTGCGGCGATCCGCTGTTCGAAGACATGCGGTTCCTCGAGGTTGTGCCTTCCGTCGCGCAATGAGACCGGAAAGGCGAGTGGTGGCGCCAGCACTGCGCGCGTTTCCAACTGGATATAGACCTTCGCAGGTCCATCGTCGGCCAGGATGGTAGTTACAGCGACAACGTCATCACGCTGGCGAACGACGGCTTCTAGTTGCTTGGCGACCTGCGTTCGAAGCCAATCGTGCGTGGCTTGCTCAGCGGTTTCTGCATCCTCGAATGGCGCAACGATTTGGCGCTTCCCGTCGGCGAAGAATGCGATCCCAAATGGGGGAAGGTCTCCCATTGTGTTGAGGATTGCTTCGGCCGCATCCGCTGAGCTGTACACCGCGCGTTCGGCGAGATCCTCTGGCAATTCATCAGTCATAGCTTTTCGGCTTTCTGGTCCAAACTTCTCACGCAGGAACATCCCCGCTCTCCAAGCGAGGATTTTGCACCCGCTCTAAGGCTCGCCGCCCCCCACCGTGTGCCCGGAACACTCACGCGCATGGCAACTCACTAGCAGGCAAAGAAATCATCGCGCGGCAAAATGCCGTCATCTACCGCAGTCGGCCAAAACCTGTCGTTCGCAACCGTCATCAAAAATGGACATCACTCGCATCCAGCGCTCGGTCTTCTTCCGCTATCAGCACGTGACCGGTCCAAAGTGCATCCTTGTTTCCGTTCGATTTGGAAAGGTGCCAGCACATGGCCCAACATTGATTCGACTACTCGCGATGGATCGGACGGAAAGCGCGGTCCAGTTTGACCTGTCGAATCACGTGTCCGAGATACTTGCTGGGGTGGCTCGGGCAAACTCTGAACTTGGAAGCCGCCTTGAAGTTGAGGCGATTGAGGTCGTCCCCGACGACTATCCAGGAAAAGGACAGGCCGAGCACGTCGCCTACCAAATCGCCATGGCCGTGGGTCGGGGCGAGGTATAGCCGTAGTCGGCCAAGACCGGCCGTTCGCCGTGCCGGCACAATTAGCGCGAATATCCAAGAGCGGCGCGTTCGCCGACGTAGAAGAAAAAAAGCATACTGGAGTGAGGACATGCATTCGATCTGGGACCATCTCCCGTGCGTGATAGGCGCAGCGGCCTTCGCCGTCGCACTTAGCGCATGTACACCACCGGCACGCGAATCGATGGTATGCAAATCTCTTTCCTTTAGCATCAAGGAAAGCGAATGGATCGATGTGAGGCGGCTGATGCATGATTTCGCGATCGAAAGCCTCGGGAATCCACCATTCCTCGACAAGAGCTATGAAGATCCAGTAGGTAAACGCTACGTGAACCTCATGATCGAACGGAGCCATGTCGCGATTCGAGTCAGTGGCTTTGTCTTTCGTGACGGTGAAAAGGTAACCCTCAGTGTGGTGGATGCAGGAGCCGCTCCAGATACCCTCCAGTGCAGTTCATGGATTCGTGCAGACTATGACAACGCGCGAGCCAAACTGGAAACCCGTTGGACGATTTCGGAGTCGCCGGACTATCACGAACCGGTAGTGCGATAGCGGCAGCCGCCTGAGAAGCTGCAATGACTGACGAGGATTCAACGTCGGCTTTGAAGCTGCCAGAGAGGCAGCTTCGGGCCCTAAGCTCCAAGGCAGCGACCGGCTACAGTCGGCCAGAACCAGACATTCCTCAGCGACTCTCAGTGAACCCCACCAAGCAGTACATCGACCTGCTCTGGAAGCACCAAGACGACGAGGTGGCACGCTGAGTACCGTGCACCTCAGCCTTCTCCGGGCTGTGGACCTACACCACGGAATGGGACGCGACCCACAAAAAGATTGGAGTTTCATGGCTAATTGGAAAGGGCGACTCTCCGTCCTCGCCTTTGGTGCAGCCATCGCGGGTATCGGCTACCTGCTGTGGGCCGGCGGTGATCAGGTTGGTTTCTTGTTTGGGCTCATCGGTGGTGCTTGCATCGCTGTGAGCACCATGCTGCCGAATAGCCTGTTTGAGAAGACCGTTAGCTTTGTCGGTCGATTCGTAAGCAGTCAATAAACCACGCCCTTGCGCGTGGTGTCAGAGCCGATGCGCGCAGGACGGCCTACGCGCCGCCGAGTTCAAGGTTCCAGGGCAGCAGCGCCTCGTAGTCGTCGACCGTTTGCGCCAGCGGCAGCTTCTTGAACAGCGCGACGAGGTAGCGGTAGGGCTCGACGTTGTTGGCCTTGGCGGTCTCGATCAGCGAGTAGAGATTGGCGCTCGCGTTGGCACCGCCGACGGTGTCGGCGAACAACCAGCTGCGCCGCCCGACGACGAAGGGCCGGATGGCGTTCTCCACCGGGTTGGAGTCCAACGGCCAGGAGCCGTTGTCCAGGAACCGCACGAGCTTGGGCCACTGACCGTGCAGGTAGTGCAGCGCTTCACCCAGCAGACTCGACGGCGCAACGCTGTGCAGGTGCGTGAGCAGCAAGCGCTCGATCTCGCGCACGATGGCGGCGCTGTAGCGCGAACGCAGTCGCAGGCGGCGCGCGGGCGTCCAGTGCCTGGCCAAGGACTCCGCACGGTACAGCTTGCCAATCAGCCGTACGAACCGGGCCGCGATCTGATCGGACGAGCGGGCTGCCTTCGGGATGGACTCGTCAGCCTTGATGAACGGCCTGCGCGCGTGCACCCAGCATCCAAGGTGCGTGAGACCGCCGGCCTTCGCGATGCCGTTGTAGACCTCGTAGCCGTCGGTGATGAGCGTCGTTCCGGGACGGATGCCGGCATACAGCTTCTCGGCGTGCACGGCGCCGCGCCCCGGTGCATAGGCGAACAGCCGTACCGGTGGACCAGTGCCATTCATCTGCGCCCACATGAAGCTCTTCGTCTGTGCCTTGCGCCCAGGCTCCTTGAGCACCTGGACCGTGGTCTCGTCGCCGTAGATCAGGTCCGAGTCCAGCAAGTGGTCGCGCAGCAGGTTGATGACCGGCTGTACAGCCTGGCCGATGCGCACGATGCCGGAAGCCAGCGTATTGCTCGCGATGTCGCCACCGAAGCGGCGCAGCAATACGGCCGTTCGGTACAGCGGCATGCCGAACTGGTACTTGCCGGTGATGACCCAGGCCTGGGCCTGCTCGGTGAGCAGCCCGCGCGCGATGATGCGCGCCGGCGTCGGTGCAACCTTCAGGCTCTGATCGCAGCAGGGACAGGCGTACTTGATGCGGTGGTGCTGCAGCACGCGCACCTGTTCGGGGATGACATCCATCTGCTCGCTAACCTCGGCGCCGATCTCCACCAGCGCGTGCCCGTCATGCGCGCACACACGCTCGGCCTCGGGCAGTTCGTGGCGCACGATCTCGCGCGGCAGCGCAGGGTCCAGCGGCTTGCGTCCGCGTTTCTTACGTTGATGGCCCGCGACCGGTGTCGACTCCTCTTCGTCGATGTCTTCGACCTCGGCCTGCGGCGTCTGATCTGTGGGCGCGAGCGCCTCGGCCTCGTTGAGGAACAGGTCCTTCTGATCGGTGCCGCGGGCTTCGCTCTTGGCGGCGAAGAGCTGGCGCTGCAAGGACCTCAACCGCTCGAGCGCCAAGTCCCGCTCGGTGGTCGCTACTCGAAGCGCGCCGGCCAGCGCATCGCGCTCGGCGATGAGCGCGACGAGTTCTTCAGCGGTGATGGTGGCGGGCGACGACACGCCCGCTTGGATCGGCATGCCCCATCATTGTTCCTTCAGGCCACGCTGGAATAGCGCAGACGAGAGTGGCGTTGCACCACCGCGATATCGATGCCCTCCAGCAACCAGTGCAGCTGTTCGGCCGTCAGCGTGGGAACCGCATCGGCCGAGGGCCAGATGAACCTGTCCTTCTCCAGGCGCTTGAGCAACAGCCAGAAGCCGTTGCGCTCCCAACCCAGGATCTTCACCCGGTCGCGCCGGCGGTTGCTGAACACGTACGCGCACGAGGCGAACGGGTCCAGGCCCAGCGCCTGCTCCACCAGCACGGCCAAGCCGTTGATGCTCAACCGGAAGTCCACCGGCTCGCGGTGCAGGTAGACCTTCAGCCCTTCGTCGAAGCGGAACATGGCAATCGGCTCAACATCTGCACCAGCGTCGGCAATTCCTGCAAGCTCGTCTCGCCGAGATCGAGCTGCACACCGTTGGGCAGCCGCACCTGCAAACCGACCATCGGGGTCGATGCCGCCAAGGAGCTCTCATTCGGGATCACCGCCACGGCCGTAGCAGGTGTGTGGGCTACCGCGGGCGCAGCCACCGCACGCTCGCGCTGCGGCGGATCCTGTTCACCCTCTACGCGCACGGCAACGAATGCCGCATCGTGCGTTCGCGCGATGTCACCAGTCGGCACCTGGGCACTTCGCCGCTGGTAAGCCGTGATCCACGTCCTCAGAAGGTTCGTGTTGACACCGTGCTCCATCGCCATGCGTGCCACCGACACTCCCGGCTTGAGGCAGGCAACGATCAATTCCTTCTTGGCAGCTTCGTCGTAGACGCCGCGACCGTCACTCTTGCGTCCCACAACCAGCCGGCTTCTCAACTCCGCGTACTGCTCTGTCATCTCTACATGTCCATGTTGCTCTACATGGGCACGTAGCCTCACAGCTCATCGTTCACTCAACAAGGGCGTGGTTAATTGACCGCGTACGTCGATTCTGGTAAGGCTGCGCAATCGTGGATGCAACAGCTGTCATCGGCCAGAACCAGAAGTTGAAGGACGGTCAATGAAACGTGATGAGGTTCTTGCCGCCGTGCTCCAGTCGGCAGACCGCTTCGGAGCGGACAATCCCCAGCAATTCGCTTTTCTCCGGTCTCGGCTGAGCCGCTGTGCATCCGCTGAAGTTTTTGCAGGCCTGTTCGCGGTCTTCGTCGAGAGTGCGCCCAAAGAATTGCGGTCTCAGCGGCAGGAGCTGGCCGGCAGATTGCTCGATACAGCAGAGCCGACCAAGGAGTTTGACCTGGTCGAATGCATACGGGCGTCCCTGCCGAGCTACGACCTCAGCGTCGAGCAACTTCCCCAGTATTTCGCCCGAGTGCTTGGGAAGCAGGCGGCAATCGATGCGCTCGCGTCAGTGCAAGCGACTGAGGACTTGAGTGATGGAGAGATTGCTGCAGTGCGAACCATGCGCTGGTGGCTCGGAGACCCGACGGCTGGGGACCAAGGGTAGGACCTTGCCGCCGTCACCGGTCGCCGCCAGAGGCCACTTGCATCGCGCCAATTTGAAGGTCTGCTTCGGAGAATTCTGTACAGCCGGTTCGGGCCCGAAGCTCCGACGACCGCAACCGGCTACAGTCGGCCAAGACCGGTCAGTCGCGCCGTGTGGAAAATTCGGCCAGAAGCGGCTGTCCGTTAGGCTTGGCTCATTCACCACAATCGACAGCGGCGAGCGGTGTTGTAGCGTCAGGCCCCGATGCCGGGCGGCCAGTCAAGGTAGTAGTTGCAGCTCTTGGGGAGCGGATTTCCATCCATGATGTACGCTGCCCACGCGAACAAATTCAACATATGCTTAGCGCCGGCAGGTGTCAGGCCGCAGGACTCGGCGACTTCTGGCAAGCGCGCACGACAGACGTCAAGATGGCGTCGTACGCCCTCCCGTCCACCGAGGTAGGTATTGAACTCGTCAAGATCGATGCCCAAACCGGAGACTCCGTAGGTGCCTGCCACGCCCGGTGCATCGGTATAGACGGCCATGACATCGTGGCCTTCAAGAGTCGCAACAGTCGTCAGCACTTCGCAAAAGGCATCTTTCATCCCATTGCTGATCCAGAGGTCCGTCTTGTTGTTGATCCAGATGGGGGCGCCCATAAGGTTTGCCTTTGAGTAAGCCTTTAGGAGGTGTTTGGGTTGCAGACCTCAGCGATGCTGGGTGTTCGCGGCTGTCGCTACGTAAGTTGAGTTGAATGCCAGCTTTGGAGAAGATGCTACATCCGCTTCGGGTCCTTTGCGCAGGCGACCTGTCCAGCTACATTCGGCCAATAGCAGACCTTCCATGACAGCACCCAGTCCACCGTTCATGATGTTCAGTCCCTTGTTGTTGGACGCGCTGAGGGCTTGCCAGTACAGCCCAACGGCGACCTGCAGTTACGACTTGATGGCAGGCGGTCTGATCTGGAATGACGAGCTACCTCCGAGGACGGAATACGGCCACAACTTGCGAGCATCAGTGCACCTTCGCAAGGTGATTGCCTATCGAGCGTCACTCATGCTGGACGAGCCGAGAACCGACCTGGAGGAAGACTGGATCGAGTTGATGCGCCTTCTTCCTGCGTGGCCTGGCTTCAGACCCGAGCGAGTTGCCGGTGAAGCACAACGCCTTCTGAGGGTGCACAAATACAAAGAGTCAAGGGCAATTCGGCAGCTCGAGAAAGATGGGTTTTGACTTTCTCCGATAGATCGTCTTGGTGTTCACTGTGGGCGAAGGAGTCGACGACACTGTGGCAGGATGCGCTGCACAGCAGACCTAGGAGTCGGCGCGTCGTCTCAAGAAGTCGAACACCGCCTGGTTGAACTCCAGCGGCTTCTCGAAGTACGCAGAATGCGCGGCCTCCTCGACGACGACGACCTCGCTCCCTGGCAGGCGCTGGCCGAGTTCGCGCATGACCGACGGCGGAACAATCGGGTCTTCGGCGCCAACGAGAAACATCGTCGGGCAAGCCAGCTGGTCGATCTCCGCGACGGCGAGCAGGTTCTCGGGCTGGTTCAGGCGCAGTACGGCCTCGCGCCAGGCTTCGGGCGCAATACTGTGAGCGCTCGGGTTGAAGTGGTTGATCTGCGCGTAAAGCGCTGCAAGCGCGGGCTGCGCCTTCAAGAACCAGGCGCCCAGCGAGCGCTGCTCGATGCTTACCGCGGAAACTGTCTTAAAGCGCCGCTCGATGCTGTCGACCAGCGTCGGGTGGTCGATGGCCAGCGACGTGTCACACGCGACGAACGCGGCGACGCGCTCGGGATGGCGCAACGCGAGCCGCAGCCCGATCATCCCGCCAAGCGATTGACCGACGACCATCGCGCGCTCGATGCCTTCGCGCGCCAGTACCGCCAAGGCATCGCCGACGAAGAGCTTCAGCGAGAACTCCTCCGGCGGCGCCACCGAACGACCGAAGCAGCGGATGTCCATCGTGAGACAGGTGTACTGTGGCGTGAAGGCCGGCAATTGCTGCCACCAGGTGGCGGCGTTCGAGCCGGCACCGTGCAGAAACAGGATCGCCGGGCCGGCGCCGTGACGCTCGTAGTAGATGTCGCGTTTGTTCGATGTGACAAAAGGCATGAGGGATGGGCTCGGATTTCAGTTGGCCTTGAGTTGCAGGCTGCGTGTCAGTGCACCCCAGCGCTCGGTGTCGCTCTTGACGACGCGCGTGAACTCGTCGGGCGCCATCGTCATCGGCGTGATGCCTTCGGCGTCGAGCTTCTTTTGCAGCTCCGGCCTCGTCATCGCTTCGCGCACTGCTTCGTTGACCTTGCGCACGACTTCGGGCCGCGTCTTCTTCGGTGCCGACAGGCCCACCCAGGAGATCACCGTCAGCTGCTTGTAGCCCAGCTCCTCGAAGGTCGGAACTTGAGGGAGCTCGGGGCTGCGCTTCGGGCTGGACACCGCCAGCACCCTGAGCTTGCCGCTCTGGATGTACTGCATCGACCCGCTCGGCGGAATCACGGTGACAGCGACCTGGCCTCCCAGCACATCCATCAGCGCCGGCGCGCCGCCCTTGTAGGGGATGTGCACGAACGAGGTTTGTGTCGCCTTCTGCAGCAGTTCCATCAACAGATGGCCGGTGCTGCCGGCGCCCGAGCTCGCGTAGTTGATCGCGCCCGGCTCGCGTCTGGCGCGGGCGATCAGATCGGCGAAGGACTCGATGCCGGACTGGCTGTTGACCACCAGCCATTGCGCGCCGCCGCCGATCATGGCGACGTGGGTGAAGTCATTGACGATGTTGAAGGGCACGTTGTCGTACATGCCTTGGGCGATCGTGTTCACCATGCCCGTCATCGTGAGCGTGTAGCCGTCGGGTGGGGCCGCGGCGCCCGCCTGGGCGCCGATGATGTTGCCGGCACCAGGCTTGTTGTCGATCACCACCGGTTGCTTGAGCAACGACGCCAGCTCCTGCGCAAGCGGTCGCATGGTGCGGTCGTAGGCGCCGCCGGGCGGGGTCGGCACGATCACCCGGATCGGCTTGGACGGCCAGACCTCGTCCTGCGCATGGGCCGGAAAGGCGCCGAGCAGGCAACAGACAACCGCGAGCAGCGGCCATGGTTTTTTCACGTTTTGTCTCCTGTCGCGTGGCTTGCTGCCCGCTGTTTGTGGAGTTGCCATCATCCCCGAGCAAGCCATCGGCGACAAATTAAAAACGGCACTCTCCCATTAGACTTGCCGATACCTTGAGCCATGACGCATCCGTCCTCTTCAACCGCCTGCTCGCGCGCGGCAAGTTTCGGCATGTGCAGATCCTCTTGAAAGTGGCAGAGCTGGGCAGCCTCCAGCGGGCGGCGGACTCGATCGGCATGACGCAGTCGTCGGTGACCCAGGGCCTCGCGTACCTGGAACGGCTGCTGGAAGTTCAGCTCTTCGAGCGGCATGCGCGCGGCGTGCGGCCCACGCAGGCGTGCGAAGACCTCTTGCCCGTTGCGCGTCGCATGCTGATCGGCGTCGCCGACGGCGCCGAGGTCGTCGCCGCGCGACGGCAACGCATCGGCGGCGCCATCCGCCTCGTCGCCTCGGTCGGCGCGATGAACGGGCTCCTGCTCGACGTGCTGCCTCGCTTCGCGCAACGGCATCCGGATGTCACCGTTCACCTCTCGGAAGCCGAAGGGGACGATCAGCTGCTGGCCATCGCACGTGGCGAGGCAGATCTCGTGGCATGCCGACGGCCTCCCGTGATCCCGGAAGGCTGGCACTTCATACCGGTGCGCGAAGATCGTTTCGCGGTCTTGGCGCGCGCAGACCATCCACTGGTGCGCAAGCGTTCCCTGGGCTGGCCGCAACTCGCCGACGAGACCTGGCTACTCGCCCCCACGGGTTCGGCCGCCCGTGAGCGATTCGACGAATTGACCGCGAACCTGCCTCACCCGATCCGCACCTATCCGGTCGTCACTCGATCAACGGCCATGTTGTGGTGGCTCTCGCAGCAAGAAAACCTACTGTCGTTCCTGCCGCTTAACTTCGTGCGGCCCCTCCTCGATGCCGGCTTGCTGCGCGAGTTGAAGCTACGGCCGCTTTACATGCTCGAGCCACTCGGCTTGATGTGCCCGATCGCAGGACCGTTCGGGGCGTGGCGGCAACTGGTCGACTTTATGAACCCTGAAGTACCGCATTGAGAGAGTTTGCGGTGGGCTCGCGGCGCTGTCGATCTGCACCATGGCGCGTGGGGCCGGCCTCGGGTGGTTCGAGCTAATAGAGTTCGAAGATCCCGTTTTGCTTGCGCCCTAGAAGAAGTGAGGGTGCGTGCGCGCGTCATGCGTGGGAAAGTTCGAAACGACAGTGGGTCACGTCGGACGGAACGGCAAAGCCTGCTGGCCGGCGCTTCCCCTCGTTTCCCATCAGGTACGTATCCCAGGCGTCATCGACCCGCTCGACGGCAATGATTCGTCCGAAAGCGTTGAAGCGGTAACGCATGGTCCGTTCCTTTCGAGCGGTCACCAGGACCGATGTCCGCTCCTGGCCGCATTCTGCCGTCAGGCAGACCTAAGCCTTACTTCGCTAAATCGCATCCGCCGAAGGTCGCCCTGCGACTCAAGTTGGCCGGATTCGACAAGCTGCTCGACCCGCTTTGCGAAGAAGACGTCGGGAACTCCACTTGGGCGATCTGGCATCGACAGCATCGCCATCCCAACTACGCGTGCGACCTTCCTCCAATCGTCGGCAACTTGCGAAAGAAGTGCCGCATCGATAAGCGCCAGCTCAGCTAGAGACAGCTTTGCAACCCGCGCACTCTCTGCGGGCGAAAGCTCGGCATCGTAGGTGTCGTCGTCGTTCATCGTGCTAACTCGTTGGTCGGCAGGGCCGTATCGGATGTCCGCTCCTGGCCGACTGTAGCCGCTTGCGACGGCCGGAGCTTTGGGCCCATCCCGGCTGTACGCTTTGCTCCAAAGCAGACCTCCATTGCCTCTGGCTCGGCCCGACAACCGCCGACTTTGGCTTCTCGGCCGGGAACGAGTTTTGTGGCGCTATAGGCCGCGACGACGAGTACGAATGCTCACAGCAGACTGTTTAACAGCCGGCTACGCGGCTCAACTCAAAGGGCGCGCGACGAGTTCCCGCAGTACAGCGTCCAAAGGAACCGTTCCCTTGCGAACCTTGTTCGGGTTCTCGAACTCGATCCATCCTTCGTTGAAACCGTCCAGCATCTGAATGCGCGGCAAGGGGTTGCGCATGCCCTGTGCTCTGAAAAGCGCCTCCCAATTGGCGCGCGGCACCACCTCCATGCGTACGTCGTGGCCCAGAACGCGAGCAAACCCCAGAGCAATCTCGTTGGGCGTCAAGCGCTCGCCTTCCAGTTCAACAATGCGCTTGCCCTGCCAACTTTTCTGAAGCAACTCAGCGGCGAGGTGTCCAACATCCGCGGTGGCAACCATGGGCACCGGCTTGTCGAGCGGATATAGGAAGCTCGGAATGACTCCCGTCGTGCGTGCAGGCCCCACATCCCAAGCCGCGTTCTCCATGAACCAGGCAGCGCGCAGGAAAGTCACGGGCAAGGGCAGTGTACCCAGGCTGGTCTCCTGCAAGGAGTGCTGCTGCAACAGGTTGGGCCGTGATGACTGAGCACCAATCGTCGACAGCGAGACGAGCTTGCCGGGCAGCGTCTGCCCGAGCGCCTCACGGACTGCCGCGATGACGCGGCGGGCCTCCTCAAAGTCGGGTGAAGGGTCGAACACTGGCGGCAAGACGAAGAATACGCCCTCAACACCGGCGAAAGCTTTCTTGAGTGCTTCGGCATCGTCCAGCGAGGCAATGGCAACTTCGCAGCCGCGCTGCTTCCATGCGACGCCCTTGCCGGCGTCGCGTACGACGGCGCGAATATCCTTGCCCGCTTCCATGAGCGCGCGCGCAACGGCGCCGCCTACCTGTCCCGTGATTCCCGTAATGGCAAACATCCAAACTCCTTGTTTTCGGCAGAAATTGCCTCGGCGCAGGAAGTTTGAACTTCGACCATCCATTTCTCAATGACATGAATGTCATTTCATTCATGCTTGGTAAGCATTAACGCCGCGCGCCAGCGCTACCGCAAAAGACCGACGATGAAGTCCAGGAAGGCGCGCGTCTTCGCTGGCAGATGCTGACGCGACGGGTGAAACGCATACAGCGGAAACCGCTCGTCGGGCCAATCGGGAAAGACGTTGACCAGCCGCCCATCGGCCAGCATCGGCTCAGCGCCCAGATCCATCACCTGGGCGAGGCCGTGGCCGGCGAGGCAGACGCTGTAGAGCGTGCCAGCATCATTGACAGTCAAAGCTCCGTCCATGTGGAACACCAGCTTCTTGCGGCGCTTGTGAAATTCCCATGGAAATGGCCGGCCGGTTGCAGAGTCCCGGAACAGGATGCAGACATGACCGCCCAGCGTCAATTCGCGTGGATCCTTGGGGTGTCCGTGGCGCTTCAAGTAGCCAGGGGAGGCCACTGTCAGCATCCGTGTGTCGAGCAACTTGCGCCCGATCAGCGTCGATGGCCGCGGATGGCCGAAGCGCACTGCCAAGTCGAAGCCATCGGCAACAAGGTCACCCAGCTCGTCGCGGGTGATCAGTTCGAGCTTCAATTGCGGGTACGCATCGAGAAACGCGCCAAGGCGCGGCCCCAAGATCAACCGAGAAAAATACGGGTCGATGTTGACCCGCAGAACGCCGCGAATGGTGGTCGTTCCTTGCGCTGCGGATGCCGCTGCTTCCTCGAGCCCGGCGAGCAACGGCGCCACCTGCTCATAGAAGCGCCGGCCTTCGTCCGTGAGGGCGACCGACCGCGTCGTGCGTTCGAGCAGGCGAATGCCCAGCCGGCCTTCGAGACGTGCGATGGCACGGCTGACGCCCGACTGCGACATCTGCAGGATGTCGGCCGCCGCCGCAAACGTGCCGCTGTCGATGATCGCCGCGAGAACGCTGATGCCGTTCACAATTCTTTCGTCGAATCCTGCCATTAGCGCCTTGCGTGACTGATGAGAATCGCTAGTCGCTGCGTCTTGCGCATTATTTCCACCCGGCCTCGGTGAACGCGAGTGGCAAATCACGCGCAGTGATGTGCGCTGGCACCGCCAGCTTCATCATTGCGTCGAAGCTCGGCCGAAGGTCGCCAACGAACGGCCCGGCCGAGGGCACTTTGACTGCAAACGCGAATATCGCCATGGCCTGATGATATTCAACAGGGCGGCGGTGCCGGAAGGCCGGTTGTGGCCGCATTCTGCCGTCGCCTAAACGTGTCCCACGTCATCGAGCCGGCGAAGCTCCTCGGCGCCCTCCTCGGAAGCAGGAAGATATTTCGCAGAATCTGCGGAGTGATAGGTCGACCAGCCTCACTGACAAGAGGCTGATACCCGCCACGTTCCAGAGCCGAAAGCAGCGCTCGCGCTTTTGCAAAGACGTCCTCTGCTCGATTGCAGAAAAGCTCTTGGTCGAACACGGGCTTTCCGGCGGAAAGACGGTCTCGCACGTCAAGAACTCCGAAGTTTGTGATTCGCCGAACTTCGCTCACCAACGAGGCGGACGGGTCACACGGCGCTATAGAAATGGTCACGCGGCTCATCTTCGATGGGAGGTGATGGGGAATGACTGGTCTTGGCCAGCTAGCCCCCGTACCGCCAAAGAAGAACACACACAGCCAGTCCCGCAATCATGCCAATTCCTCCTGCCATCTCAGTCTGCACGACGAGTTTGCCGGCTTCATTCCTTGCGAAGCCATGCCATGGAAAGACCCGTTCGCGGTCTTCTGGGCCCTGCACTCTGATGAGACCGAGTGTCAAGATGGCGGACACGAGTAGTCCAAAGATATTTGCGATGGCCTCCCCGAAGATAAGGAGGAAGACGCCGCCAACGATGGATACAACAATCTCTGGATTGCTAGGCATTTTCAGCAAGAACAGGTTCGCTGCTCTGTTGGGGCTCCAAGACTACCAGTCAGTGCGCACACGCTTCGGGAGGCGGAGTCAAACGTCCGGTCTTGGCCGACTTTAGCCGGTCGCGACACCATCCTGAATGGGCGGTTCTTGGAAACTTCGCAAAGCGATCACTCAGGCAAAGCCTCAGGGTCATCCGGCAATCCGCCAGCTCCCAATCTGCGCTCATTGGCAGAGCTTGATCCAGCGTTCGAGTCGCCCCACCACTCGCGAAGTGTTGAGTCTGCCGATCGAGCCTTCCATATCCTCGTTGCCCTCGCTTTGGCATAGCAGCACAACCTCTTCACGCGCGTCGCCCGTGGCGAAGAAACCTTCACGGTCAAGTTGCTCCATCGCGGCAATGCAGGCCTCGAAGAGACCCGCATGCAAGACGTCGAATTCAACGTCGCAAGGCAAGTCGCTGCGGTGGCATGACAGGATCATGCGGTAAGCGATGTCGAGGAACTCACCGCCCTCCGTGTAGGGCCATTCGGCGGAGCTCCAGACCTCGCTTTCATCGTCCATGTCGCCCGGAGCGCCCAAAGAGAGATCGCTGGCTGCATGGACGATGGTCATCGCACCGTCATCGCTGCCAAGCGCGAAAAGACGGATGGTCTTGTCAGGATGAGCCGCGCGAATGGCCTGAAAGGTGTGGCGAGCACCTTCGCGAATCTCTGTAGTGAGCAAGGGGAAGTCGATTCGAGCGGGATCGTGTATGCCGTGGCGCACTCGTTTGTAGCCCTGCGCCTCGATCTCGTTGCTTCGCTGCACGAGGGCTTCCTTTGCGGCTTCGGGACTTGCGAACTCGGCGACCAGGGAGTGCCCCATGGTGTGCACCCTGCCGTTCGCGGTCCACAGCGAGTTGCCGAATTGGCGCAGTTCGTAAAAGTTCGTGGGAACCTCGTTGTCGAAACGGTAGAACAGTGACCAGGTCATCGACGGGGAACTCCTTCTGGGGGGCGGCTGGTGACGGATCTGGAAGACCGCGAGTACCTCCAGTATGCAAGCCGCTGGCACAGCCTGCGGCGGCTGGTCAGACGTTTGCAGGGTCAGTTCGGAATCAGCTGGGCTGCGGCCTATTTGAAGATCATCGAAATCGCATCTTCAAAAGCCGGCAGATCCGTCCCGACGTGGTTCGTTGAATATGTTTTTTCCATCACCGTTAAGCCCGGATAGCCGCGCTGCAGCAGCTTTTCATACATCTCGCCTACCGACACGTAGTTGCAGCCCACAGGATCACCGCATCGCGCGAGGATCAACGTGGCGTTGATGGCCTTGCCTTTCTGGGTGTCGTACATCTTCTGCTCGAGGTTGTTCGTATCGTCCTTCTGAAAACCATAGGAGCCTTCAAAAGAAAGGAAGTGCGTGAAAGTGAGTGTGCCGCTGGCACCTTCAAGAAAAAGCGCATGGCCCGTCATGCTGCCGCTGAGCGAAAGCCCTGTGAGGATGCGCTTGCTCGGATCGGAACGGTACCTGGATTCGATGAACGGCACCAGTTCCGACCTGAGAAACTCATGATAGGGAAGGGCCCCGGGAAAGGTGTAGTCGGTGCTCCTACGTATGGTGCCGCCTATCCCGATGAGGATGGCTTCGACGCGCCGTCGTTCGAGTATTTCCTTAAGGTTATGGAAGCGCGAGACCGGTGCATAAGGAGCATCGCCGTCCAGCGCGTAGATAACGGGGACCGCCGCGGAGCTGCCGCTGTATGAGGGCGGCAGGTATATCTGCAGCTCGTAGGTTGCGCCGGTTTGTGCGGAGCGGATGCTTGCGGTTTCCGTTCGGCCAGTAGCCGGTGGCGTGGTGGTGGGGGGCCCACCCGTTACGGGCAGTATCGGCAAAGCGGCACCGCCGCCGCCCCCACCTCCGCCGCCGCAGGCTGTTAGCGCAATGAGAAGCGCGCCGCAGACTGCGGACATGAGCGCGTAAAGACTCCCTCTGAATTGCATGGTGGCTTTCATTCTTGTCGAGGCATTTCGTAACGCCCAGGATCATCGTCGCGGCATATGTCAGTGGTCAATGACCTCCGTTCGTAACCACCTCCCTGCGCGGCTCCGGATGAGCAACCCTATGGGCCAGTACCGCGAGCGATGGTCGGCGCGTCCGGCCGCCAAGCAAAAAGCCGCCTGGGCCCGCAATCGGGTCCACAAGCGGCTCAGCGTGGGGTATTTACACCTTAGCGCTCGAACCCGAAGTCGGGTACCGCTTCTTCCTCTCCCCAGAGGATGATGTCTCCCTCGTGCGCTGCTGTGACAACTCTGCCCTCGAACAGCCACTCGCGGTGATGCATTGACGATATTCCGGCGGCAATTTGGTCAACATGCTGGATGACTTGTTATGGCCTAAGCGCCCCTCGGCGGTTCGACACCGATGATTTGCTGGAGCAGAGCGAGGTCGGGAACGACTGACTCGACTGTGAAGAGGTCTTCTGCAAGCCCTGTTCCATTGTGGGAAATGCCGATGATGAAGTCTCGTGCGAACTGCGCATGCAGCCGTCCCATGAAGCGCGCGCTTTGCTCGACATCCAAGAACCATCCCTCGGACTCGTGCCTGACGTCAGGGAGTGCAAGGTTGAGACCTAGGTCCCACGACGGAGGTCGCCGGCATGAAGGCCATCGTCAGTGCCTCGCCGATTGACTACCCATGGAATCGCAATCCGCCATTCGCCTTCCTTGGCAAAGGCGTCCAAGCGTCTTTCAACTGGATCGGCGATTTCATGAAGGTCGGCGCCATCAACGTAGGCATACAGCGTGTGTTCAGACATGGGGGTGAATGTCTGGTTGTGGCCGATAGTACCTATTCACGTCAGCGCACCGAACGTCGGCAGCCAGTCTGAAGCGCGCATACCACGATGGGCGGCTACGCAGCGATCGCGGTCTGTCGTGCGTCTGCAATTGACGTCCGCTTCTTGCTAGTGAACTGCCCCTCAACGCGGCTGCTCCGACTACCAGCGGGAAGAAAAGCTGGCCACAAAAGCCGGGGCGATTCAGTTCGCCCTGTGCTGTTAGCCTTACATGGTCGGCAGAGCCTCTGCCACGCCAACTCCGGCCATCGTGCCCAATTTTAGAAGTGAACTCACTATGATCAGCCCGCTGTACAACGCCTCCGTTCCCGTCATGCAGCAGATGCTGCGCGCCATGTCCGACGTGCTCAAGAAGGCCGAAGACCACGCGACGCAAAAAAATATCGATCCAAATGCGCTGCTGCAGGCGCGGCTGTTCCCTGACATGTTTCCGCTAGTACGTCAGGTACAGATCGCCGCAGACTTCTCCAAGGGCATTGCCTCCCGCCTGGCTGGTGCCGAGGTGCCGTCCTGGCCCGACACTGAGGTCAGCTTCGCCGACCTGCAAGCGTTGATCGCCAAAGCTTTGGCCCATATCGGCTCCTTCAAGTCTGAGCAATTTGATTCAAGCGAGAGCCGCGAAATCGTATTGCGCCCCGGCACCCCCAAGGAAAAGAAGCTGACCGCAGGCGCATATCTTCTGCACTATGGACTGCCGCAGTTTTTCTTCCACGTGACCACCACCTATGCCATCTTGCGCCACAACGGTATTGAGATCGGTAAGCGCGACTACATGGGTGCCTACTAACCCAAGACAGACAGAAGTTCAGCCACTCTGGCCATAGCAACTAGAGCCTCCGTCGCTGCGCGATTTCAGCTAGCTGTGGATGGAGGCTTTATCTACCCTAATTTGCTTGGCGCCTGGTCAAGCTGACCAAATGTCTCCTGCGTTAGTCTGTGAATTACACAGTCGACCCGTTGCGAGCGTTCGACGTTGGTCTGCCGATGGCGGCTATGCAGCGGTTGCCGCCATCTCTCGGCCTTGCGCCAATGGGTACTATCGCCAGGACTAGACATTCAGCACGGACGTCCAACGAGGCACGTGAGGACCTTCGTGAGCTTGCTCATGGCTTAATGGCGGTCTTTCAAGACTGAGGAGCGCGCAACACGCATAGCGCGAGAAGGAACGCTTCGATGAAAAAAGAGAGTTGGCTGACGCAGCAGGCGGATGAATGTGCGCGCCTTGTCTTCCGACGGCGCCTCTTTCTCTATCGCGTAGCTGTCTTGGGTCTCGTACAGATACGCCCAGGTCAACGTGCGATCAAGGAGTTCGCGGTTGAGGGAGGTGACGAATTCACGAGTGGCCCCAGCACATCAAAGTCCAGCGCGTCCTTGATCGCCGGCGTGCGCTCCACTGTGACGCAGTAGTCCCAGGTTCCGAGGCCGTTGAAGTTGACTCGCCATCGAGAGTCGCGGTCGGTGCCGCCTGTGTAGTAACGACCCTCGTCGAACAAGTCAACATAGCCCGCGGTGACGACCGGCTGGGCCACCACCTGGTTGCCGGTGAAGTGTTCCCACGCGCTGCAGAGCATTCGCACGTATTGTCCATTCGGAGTCGCGGCGAGCGCCGCGGCCAGGTCGGCGCCGGCGAGGTGCTTGGATGCGCCTGCAAGCACCTGCAAGCACCTGCAAGCACCTGCAGGTTCACTCCCTCATGCTTGAGGGCAAAGAGCAAGTGCGCTACAAGGTCGCCGTCGGCCGGCGCCATGGCACCCGGCACGCCAAGTGCTTCCGCCGATGACATGATGCGCGTGACCGGTTTCTATAGCGGGTCGGCTCACTTCGAAGATGGGCAGGTCCAGGCTTGACCGCACGTATTCGTAGCCCACGTAGGCCATTCTTTTCCTAAGTGTTGCAAGATTTCCTGCATACTAGGCCTTGGATCCCAGAATTTTGTCATTCCGCTGGCGCCTCCCAATGCCACGTCGGCTGCCCGCTCTGGCTCTCTTCCCAAGAGAGTGCGCTTGCTATGGGCTGCAGCCCGGGTCGAACGACCGCTCCTGGCCGCATCTTTCCCTAGACTGGCGCCCGTCGACCAGGGCGCCAGGACTCCGTCAGGCTTCTGTCTGCTCAGCCATCTCCAGTGCGTCCTCGACCTCGATTCCGAGGTAACGCACAGTGCTCTCCAGCTTGGTGTGGCCGAGCAGGAGCTGCACCGCGCGAAGGTTTTTCGTTCGGCGGTAGACCAAGGAAGCCTTGGTCCGGCGCATTGAGTGGGTGCCGTACTCGGCCGGGTCCAGTCCGATCTCTTCCACCCACCCATCAACAATTCGAGCGTACTGCCTGGTCCCGAGATGCGGCGACGAATGCACCCGGCTAGGGAAAAGGAAATCCTCGGAACGAAGGTGGGCCAGATTGATCCAGCTGGACACGGCCTCCCGCGTTGGATCGGTGAGTTCAAATTGGACCGGTCGCCCGGTCTTTTGCTGCACCACGTTCGCCCGTGCGGCCGTCCGGTCGCCGTTGGCAACATCGCGGACCCGCAGCTTCACCAGGTCGCATGCTCTGAGCTTGCTGTCGATTCCGAGATTGAAAAGTGCAAGGTCTCGAGTACGACGGGACAACTGGAGCCGGGTGCGGATGGCCCAAATCTCCTTGAGCTTGAAAGGCCGCTTCTGCCCCACGAGTTTGTCTTTGTTCCACGGGGGCCGCGGTGCTGGGACGGTGAGAGCGTCCATGTCGATCTCCTGTGCAGTTTAGGGATCGAAACTTTGCGCCAATAGGGCCCCTGGGGGCCCATCGCGGGCGTTGGGCGCTCCCCGGAAGCAGTCGTTCAACGCTGCTGTTCAGCGGCGGGCCGCGCAGCGGACCGTCCGCTGCAACCGATCGCTAGCCGCGCGCGCGCCGGTAATGCATTGCGACCGCGCCGTTGCTGAGCGGCTTTGCCGAGACCAGCTCAAGCCGTCGCGTGCTGGGCAGCCCGCTCTGGTACAGGGTCGGGCCGTGGCCGGCGATCCTGGGGTGAACGAGGAACTTGTACTCGTCGATCAGATCCAGCCGGTCCAGCTCGGCCGCGAGCTTGCCGCTACCGAGGAGCACGCCGGCCGGGGTCGCGTCCTTGAGCTTTTGCACGCCTGAGCGCAAGTCGCCGGCGATGTGGTGGCTGTTGGTCCACGGGAAGTCCGTTCGCGTCGACGACACGACGTACTTTGGCTTGATCTCCAGCTTGGCCGCCCATTCGCGCACCGTCGGAGGTGCCTCCACATCGCCGCGGGTGACCGCCGGCCAGTAGCTCTCCATCATCTCGTAGGTGGCGCGGCCCCATAGCATCGCCCCACCCTCGTCCATGAGGCGGGTGAAGAAGGCGTGCGTCTCGTCGTCGGCGATTCCCTCCTGGTGGTCGACGCAGCCGTCCAGGGTGACGTTGAGGCTGAAAGTTAGAAGTCCCATGCGAGTCTCCTCCGAGTTGGGCGGTCCGCTGGACGGTCGCTTGTCGACGAATACCTGCTCGGAGCGCGGAGCGGCACCGTGAATGGCCGTTCGTGGCCCAGCACGGTCTTACGCCCGTGGCCCATGCGGCAGCTTACGGCTGGCAGCAATTTGGGTAGCCACGAAGTCAGCCTTCACGAATCCTTGTCGCTCTTGGAAGGCCACCGTCTCAGCGTGCATCAGTTCCGCATAGGTTTGCATGAGCGTGCACGCTTCAACATACCGCGAGGCATTTAGGTAGGTCTGGATCGCTGCTCGATACACGGCATAGTCTCCGTTCTCCTTGACGCCCCCGTAGGACAGCTCGAGTTCCGCGCGTCCTTGCCAAATCGGGTCATGTTCCAAGGTCGGCGCGTTGCTTCGCCCCTGCAACCATCTGAGCGGCTTGGTCGCACGGCCTCCAAATGATGGCGGAGCGATGATTGCCTTGACCGCGACTGCAAGCGCTTCATCTATGCGACCTTGCCGAACATACTGGGCCCAAAGAAGGCAAAGTGCATCCGTGTACTCGGGCAGGACCTCCAACGCCCTTTCCAACAGCGAAACGGCGTCGGCGACAGCTTGGGCCTGCACTTTTCGCTTCGCGTCCTCGAACAGCGCTCGTGGTGAACGCGCGTCCTGTTCAATAGAGGGAGGCTCAGGATATTCGCCCTCAGCTTTCTCAAGCGCGGCCAGGAATGAGGACAGTGAAGAGTACGTCGGCTGAATCTGCCATGAATCGTGCCAAGTCTCGACCACGATGGGCTCTCGCGTTTCCAGCCCAATAGGCCAATAAAGCCCAAACGAATCGCCGTTGCCGAGCTCCCCTTCAGCGAAGGGTCGAAAGCCCAAGGGAGGGTACGGCGTCTCGTAGCGCCAAGATTGGTCAACGCTGACTTCGACAATCTGAGGGGGGAGGAACATGGAACAAGTCAGCGATGGCTGCTCGAAATTGGTGATGCAGGGTGCGAATTTCTGGCGTCGGACCGAGCGTCCGCTGTTGGCCGACCGCGGGCTCAACGCATACGTGTGCCAACTTCGGCACCTGGGTAGACGACCGTGAAATCGGCAGGGCGCTCCGTCTGATCCAGCGGTGAGGTTCCCACTTTGGCTGATAAGGCTAACCGGTTCTGATGGACTATTTTGTTCTCTAGGAGTTCGATCACGAAGGGGAGTGCTGCGTCCAGGTTGTCGGTGGACAGGTAGATGAGCATTGCATCAGTTCCCTCTTCATAGTCGTAACCACTGTCCGTCAGAATTTCGCTCGAAACCTCGGCCAAGCGATCAGGTACGACGTACCGAAGATCGGTATCTGGATTCTCCATGCGGCGGGGATCAAGACGAATCAGGACTGACGGCATATTCCAAGCTCAAGTGTTTTTGGATGACCGGTTTGTGGCAACTCTACCCCGCATGCGTACTTCCGCTCTTGGCCAACTGTAGCCCGTCGACGCCTTAGTCCCTACAGGGTTGCCGTCGAGAGTTCATACCGCGCATACGAAGAGGCCCCTATCCGAACGACGCTGTGCAGGGCGAAGCCGAAGCCTTCATAAAGATTCCGCAACCCTTGGCGGTCCGCAACGCAGTCCAGGCGAAGGTGATCACGTCCAAGCTGCTGAGCCCGAGTTCGGGCATATGACAGCAGCGCGGTCGAGACGCCCTTCTTCGCCCACGCTCGGCGTACGGCGAGCTTGTGAACAAAAGCCGAGGTGCACGGCAGGACCTCGGGCCAAAAATAGGCGTCCTCCAACTCGAACTTCATGACGCCAGCCAGTTGCTCGTCCTGACGGGCAATGTGGAAGAGACCATTGCTCACGTCTCGCAGGACGCGTTCGAGGCCAATCTCGGTTGCCGACCAAAGCGGCCTACCGTCGCTGGCGAGCCACTCGGCTGCCTCTTGCAGGACGGAGGCAATCATTGGCGCATCGGAGGGGCGCGCTTCCTGGATGTTCATGGATGGCAGTAGTTCATTCGGCGACCGCAGCGAAGGTCCGGTCCTGGCCGACCGTAGCCGCTTGCGACGGCAGGAGCTTTGGGCCCACTGTCGACATTCAGCCGCCAAAATTGTCTCCCGAAAAACTGTCGTTCAACGATCGGACGACCTCTTCTCCCGATCTTGACGAAATGCGGCGAAGCGCCTGTCGGGCAACCTTGTGCGCTTTTTGACGAGCTCAGTGCAAGGGAGCGGTCCCTCGGATATGAAACGTAGCGGTACTTTGGCCTCGGAATGCAAGGGCCATTGGGTACGTCTTGGTGGTTTGCTTTTCTTAGTGCGATGGCTTGAATCCGGAAAGGGCAAACATCCGCGCCTTGAGCGCTTGGATGAAAGCCGTCACGCGCGCGGGACGGTAGATGCCCGGAGGCAGCGCGACATGAATGGCGATGGGTTCGAGCCACCAGTTCGCCAGCACCCGTTGCACCCGACCGGTCTTGAGGTCTTCCTGGCACATCCAGGGGGCCGCCGCGCCGATCCCGGCTCCGTTGAGGATCGCGCGGTAGCTCGACAACAGGCTGTCGGTCTGGATCGGCGTGTCGAGCATCACCATGCGGGGGCGGCCCGATCGATCCAGCATGCGCACGTTGCCGCTCACGTAGGGCACGAGCCCGACGCAAGGCAACTGCGCAAGACGCGCGATGCTGACGGGCCCCAGCTTCTTGAGCAATTCGGGCGTGGCGATCAGCACGCGTTCCATCGTGCCGAGCTTGCGACTCACCAATCCAGGATCACGCACTTCTCCCACGCAGACCCAGCAGTCCGCTCCCCAGGCAGTCAGGTCGAGCACCCGATCGGTCAACGTGAGTTCGACGCGCAGCGCGGGATGTGCCGCGCGCAGGTCGGTCACGGCATCGGTCAGGAAGCCCGTCCCGTACCCCGAAGGCCCGATCACGCGCAGCGTGCCTTCAGGCTGGCTTTGTCCGCCCTTCAGGCGTTGCGACAGGCCTGACCAGCGGTCGCCGAGGTCGCGCGCCTCGACGAGCAGCGAGCGCCCTTCGTCGGTGAGCGAAAAGCTCGCGGTGGTGCGCAGCGCCAGCTTGCAGCCGAGCAGCCGCTCCAGTTCGAGCAGCCGCCGGCTGACCGTGGGCTGCGTCGTGCCCAGCAGCCGCGCTGCCTTGCTGAGCGATCCGCTCTCGCCGATCTTCTGGAACGTGTCGAGCAGGTCGAGCCGATCATGTACATGCTTCATACGGCGAACGTATAACACTTCATCACTCCATGCGTCTACCGCAAAGTGAGCGCGATTTGTATCGTCGGGGCATGAACACCTCGAATTCCAACGCGGCCGGCATCGCCCGGATTGGCGACGAGCCCAAGGGCGGCTCTGTCCTCGGCTTCTACGCCCCCAAGGGGTCGGCCCGCCCGCCGCAAGTCGCGCGCGGCGAAGGCATCTTTCTGTGGGATGCGAACGGCAAGCGCTACCTCGATGCAACCGCCGGCGCCGTCGTCGCGAACATAGGCCACGGCAACCCGCGCGTGCTGGCCGCGATGGCCGAGCAGGCATCGAAAGTGACCTTTGCATACCCGCGCTTTTTCGAGAGCGAGCACAACATTGCGCTGGCCGACAGCGTCTGCGAACTCGCAGGCGAAGGCTTCGACCGCGCCTTCTTCGTGTCGGGCGGCTCGGAGGCCAACGAGGCTGCGATCAAGCTCGCGCGCCAGTACGCGGTCGTGACCGGCCAGGGCAGCCGCTCGAAGGTGATCTCGCGCGATCCGAGCTACCACGGCTCGACGCTCGGCGCGCTGGCGGTCACGGGCGATGCCAACACGCTCGGCCTGTATGGTCCGATGGTCCGCGCCATGCCCAAGGTGCCGGCGCCCTTGTCGTACCGCATCCCCGAGGGCCACACCGTCGAGTCGCACGAGCAGGCATGCGCCGACGCGCTCGAACAGACCATCCTGCGCGAGGGTCCGGACACGGTGCTGGCGTTCATCCTCGAGCCCATCGGCGGTCTCTCGACCGGTGCGGTGGTTTCCTCGGGCGCCTACTTCCGGCGCGTGCGCGAGATCTGCGACCGCCACGGCGTGCTGGTGATCTTCGACGAGATCATGAGCGGCGCCGGCCGCACCGGCGCCTTCCTGGCCGCGCACCACTGGGAGGGCGCGCGCCCGGACCTCGTGACGCTCGCCAAGGGCCTGGCCGCCGGATACACCCCGCTCGGTTGCCTGCTCGCACCGAACCGGATGGTCGATGCGATCGCGGGTGCCGGCGGCTTCGTGCACGGCCATACCTACTTCACGAATCCGCTGTCGTGTGCGGTTGCACGCGCGGTGGTCGACGAGGTCGTGCGGCAAGACCTCGTGACGCGCGCACGCGACATGGGCGAACTGCTGATGGCACGCCTGCGCGACATCGCATCGCGATCGCCGATCGTCGGCGACGTGCGCGGCAAGGGCCTGCTCACGGCCATCGAGATCGTCTCGGACAAGGCCACGCGCAGCCAGCTGCCGGTCGCTTTCAACGCGCCCGCGCGGCTGACCGAGCACGGCTTGAAGCATGGCATCGCGCTCTACAACCGCCGGGCCAACCTCGGCGCCTTCGGGGATTTCCAGATGATCACGCCGCCGCTCACGATCACCGAAGCGGAGATCGACGAGTTGGCCGGCCTGCTCGAAAAGTCGCTCGCCGATCTCGCCGACGAGGTCGCGCGCAAGGGCCTCGCACGCTGAACCCGGCGACCGCACCGATCTCGCAACCCCACCACCCAGGAAAGCCTCCGATGAAGCTCTCGTCCACTCTCAAGGCCGCGCTCGCCTGCACCGCATTGGCCTTCGCCGCCGCGGCCGCGGCACAGATCAACACCGCGCACGGTCCGCTGAAACTCATCGTCGGCTACCCGGCGGGTGGCTCGGCCGACGTGCAGGCGCGCACGCTCGCCGACAAGCTGGCCGCTGAACTCGGCACGACGGTTGTCGTGGACAACCGCACCGGCGCAGGCGGCGCGATCGCGGCCGACTACGTTCGCACGGCGCCAGCGGACGGGCTCACCGTGCTGCTCGCCAACATGCACATGATGGTCATGCTGCCGCTCACCACGAAGTCGGTGCGCTACGACCCTGTCAAGGACTTCAAGCCCGTCGGCCGCATAGCTAGCTTCTACGTAGGCATCGCGGTGCCCGCGGAGCTGCCGGCCAAGGATGTGAAGCAATGGCTCGACATCGCCGCCAAGGACCCGAAGAAGGCGAACTACGGCGTGCCCGCACCGGGCAGCGTCGCGCAGTTCATGGGCTACCGGCTCGGCAGCGACGCCAAGGCCGGCCTCGTGGCCGCGCCCTACCGGGGCGCCGCGCCGCTGGTGCAGGACCTGCTCGGCAACCAGATCTCGGCCGGCATCATGCCCATTGCCGATCTCGTCGCGCACCAGCAGTCGGGCAAGCTCAAGGTGCTGGCGGTGAATGGCACCAAACGTGCCGCATTGCTGCCCGACGTGCCGACGCTCAAGGAACTCGGCCAGCCGCACTTCGACAACCTGGAATGGACCGGCCTCTTCGTGCCGGCCGGCACGCCGCGGCCGATCGTCGATCAGCTGCATGCGGCACTCGGCAAGGCACTTGCCAACAAGGACGTGCAGGAACGGCTGCTCAAGCTCAGCAGCGATCCGAATCCGAGCACGCCCGAAGAACTCTCGGCCCTCATCGCCGACGACATCAGGCGCTGGGGACCGGTGGTGAAGGCCTCGGGCTTCACGTCGGAATGACAGCGACCGCCCCGCACCCGATCCCGCCGCACAAACCGCTGCAACTGCCAGGCCTCCACGGCTACGCCGATGCCAAGACCGTGGCGGCGGGCGATCTCATCCGCTTCCACGTCAGCAGCGACGTGCCTTACGAGTTCGCGGTCTGCCGGCTGGGCAGCGACGTCGAAGGACGCAGCGACGATGTGGCGCTCGAAGCGTTCGCGCCGCATCAGGCGCGCGTCCAGCCGATCCACCCCGGCTCCTACGTGCATGTCGAACGCGGCTTGCCGGCCGGCCTGCCGCTGCGCGGGTTGAGCTTCGAATGCTGGATCAAGCCCTGGACGGTCGATGTCAGGCAGACCATCGTCAGCCAGCACGACGACCCCGCGCACCGCGGCTTTGCGCTCTTCATCGAACCAGGCGGCGCACTGTCGTTCCACCTGGGAGACAACGCCGCGCCATCGCACGGCCGGCTCGTGACGCGTCGTTGGCAGCACATTGCCGCCACGTGGAACGGCGAGTTTGCGACGCTCTGCATCGATGGGGTGTGCGTGGCGGAGTGGCCCGCGCTGCAGGCCGTCGAGCCCGCAGCCGCGCCGCTGCGGCTCGGCGCAAGCGCCATCGACGGCCAGGCCGACCTGTTCCTCGAAGCCGACCTCGTCATGCCGGCGTTGTACGACCGGGCGCTGTCGAGCCACGAAATTACCGCACGCCGCGAACAACGCGGATTGCAGATCGCGACGGGCCGCTCGCTACTCGCCTGCTGGCCGCTGCGGGAAGAACGCGGCTCGCAGGTGGCCGATGCCAGCGGGCATCAACGCACGGGCCGCATCGTCAACCACGCGACCTGGATGATCGTCGGGCCGGCCTTCGAGCCCGGCAAGGTCGGCCACTGCGAAGAAGACGAATCGCCTTACGACCCGCTCCACGATCCGACGCGCGGGCACGGCCTGCGTTTTGCCGGCGATGATCTCTACGACTGCCGCTGGGACGCGGTGCACGAATTTCGCGTTCCGGAAGACGCCAGGTCGGGCGTGTACGTCGGCCGCGCGCGCTTCGACATCGAAGGCCGCAAGGCGGACTACGACATCACCTTCATCGTGCGCAAGCCCGCGCACGTGTCGCCGGCCCCGATTCTCGTGCTGTGCGCCGTCAACAGCTGGCTCGCCTACGCCACCACGCCGTTCGCGAAAAACGTGATCGACGATCCGGTGTGGCCGCGCCGTTCGGAGGGGCTGGAGAACAGCCATCCCGAAGCGCCGGCCTACAGCAGCTACGTCTACCACCGCCACGGCCAGCCCTGCTACCAGGTCGGCCTGCGCATGCCCTGGCCCAATGCCAGCCCCAATGCACTCTACGATCCGGCCGCGAGCGGCTTCAGCCAGTGGACGCGGCTCGAACGCCACCTGCACGTGTGGCTCGAGAAGCAGGGCTACGACTACGACGTGATCGGCGACATCGACCTGCACCGCGACCCGTCTCTGCTCGCGCGCTACAAGACCGTCTTCATCAACGGCCACAGCGAATACTGGTCGCTGCCCGGCGTGGAGGGGCTGGACGATTTCCTGAAGCGTGGCGGCAGTACGATCGTGCTCTCGGGCAACACCATGTACCTGCGCGTGAGCTACGACGAGGACTTCACCGTCATGGAGCAGCGGAAGGTGAACGGGCCCGATCACGACGACGCCAGGCCACCCGTCGGCCCGCCGGCAGGCGCGTTCGGCGAGCAGTACCACAGCCAGGACTGGGCGCGCGGCGGAAGGCTCAAGGCATCGGGCCGACCGGCCGCCGACATCATCGGCCTCGAAACCGCGGGCTGGGCCTTCGCAGACGGCGACGACTTCGGCGTCTACCACGTCGAGCTGCCGGCGCATGCGCTCTTCAACGAGCCGCAGCCGCTGGGCCTCGGCAAGGGCGAAACCTTCGGCCACGCGCCCGGCGGCGGGCTGCCGCGTGCCATCGGTCACGAGTGGGACCTGACCCTCTCGACCCTCGCGAAGATGACGAAGCGCCGCCCCCCGGGTGCTTCCCTGCCCGTCGCGCAAGAGGGCATCGAAGTCATCGCCAAGGGCATCCGGCGCGTCCCGGGCAAGCTGGACGCCTACCTCGACTACTACTCGAGGCTCACCGAATCGCTCGACGGACTTTCGGCCGAAATGATCTATTGGGAGCGACCGCAGGGCGGGCGCGTGTTTCATGCAGGCGCCGTCGGCGCGGCCTGGGTGATTGGCAGCGACCCGCTCTTCGGAAAACTGCTCGGCAACGTGCTGCATCGTTTCGGCGTGGCGCCCACGAACCTCGCGCGAGCCCGCACCGGCAAGACTGCACCGTGACCGCACATCCAGAAATGACTCTTCACACGGTGTCCGCCGCGCCCGATGCGCCCCTGTGGACGCCTGCGCCCGGCCGCAAGGAACGGGCCCTGATCACGCACTTCGAGGCCTGGCTGGATCGCGAACGCGGTCTTCGCTTCGAGAACTACGAGGCGCTGTGGCAATGGTCGGTGACCGACCTGGAGGGCTTCTGGAGCGCTGTTCTGGCCTTCTTCGAGCTTCCGTTGCGAACGCCGTATGAACGCATCCTGTCCGGCGAAGACATGCCGGGCGCCCGCTGGTTCGAAGGCGCCCGGCTCAACCTGGTCGACCAGGTGTTCCGCCACGCCCACCTCGCCTCGCCCTCGATCGTTTTTGAAAGCGAGGCCTCGGGCACCGGCGCCATGAGCTGGTGCGAGCTCCAGCGCCAGGTGGAATGCCGGAAAGCCGTCGTCGAAGACCGTCGGCTCCTGGCCGACCGTCGCCGGTCGCGCTGCCGTCGCGAAGGGGCCCAAAACGGCTGTTCACGCCAGGGCCGTCGGCGGAGCCAGACCCCTCGCGCTGACGGGAATAATTCAATGTACGGTGCTCAACCCCGCCGGGAAATTCAAGCTATGTTGAAAACCCGCTTGAACGCGCTTGGTAAATCTGCACTCAAGGCGTTGATTTGCATGGGCGCCTGGTTCAGCCCCTGACTGCACGTCGACTGCCGGATTCGGCTTCGACACCAGTCGTTCGTTTGGCGGGCCCCTGTTGCCGCCTGTTCATTCCAAGTAGTCAATGAACTGCGGGATCACCTCGCGCAGGAAGCGGATTTCCTCTGTGGGAATGCTGCGCGACTCCAAGTCGAAATGGATGAAGGTGCCATAGGGCGTGCCGCATCTTCGCGTCAGCAGCCGGCCGTAGTACGACTCGACCATGCCGGCATAAGGTCGGTTCGTCAGGCGCTGATCCTCGGAGGCATGGCGGGTTACGAACTCGCCGTGCTCGAGCGCGTACTGGCAGAAGCTCTTGCCCAGAGGCACCACCTTCAGCCAGGTGCGGTATTCGGAGTCGCGGTCGAAGGCATGCGCCGCGCGCATCACCTCGCCGTTCAATTTGTAGATCGCCGTGAACCGATAGGACGTCCTATCGTTGAGCAAGGCCAGCGCCGGAACGATCCCGCGGCTGGCAAGAAGGCTGCGAACGGTCGCAGCGGGCGCTGGCAAGTCGACGTCGAGCATGGGTACCTTGGTTGGGGCGTGGGCGCGAATCTTACGCAACTCTTACTACGCTGCGGAACAGGGTTTGACCCTCATCTTGTCAACGCAAACCCTTACAGTGCCCCGCGAGTCTCGCGGCTCTGCGCCTTCGACTTCGACGGGTTGTGGCCCAAGCGGTTGCACCCAGCTAAGCACCATTCTGCCGCCAAGCCCCCGGCGACACCCCGTACTCGCGCTTGAATGCGCGGTTGAAAGCGGCCTCCGACTCGTAGCCGACGTCTTCGGCAATGCGCGCCAGGTTGCCCTGGTCCCTGCGCAGCAGGCCGGCGGCCAGGATCATGCGCCAGCGCGTCAGGTACTGCATGGGCGGCACGCCCACCAGTTCGGCGAAGCGGTCCGCCAGCACGCTGCGCGAGATGTGGGTTTCCTGCGCCAGCGCATCGACCGTCCAGTTGCGCGCGGGCTCGCCGTGCATCAGCGCCAGGCAGCGGCTCACGTGGGGGTCGCGCAGGCCCGCCAACCAGCCAGGGTTGTTGGCGGGCATGGCTTCGATGTAGCCGCGCAGCACTTCGGCGAACAACACCTCCGCCACCTTGGCGGCGACCATCTCCGAACCGGGCGTGTGCGAAGCGGCATCGGCCAATACGAAATTGACGGACTGCTCGATCCACGGGCCGGCCGGCCGGCTGCGAAGCGGCGTGGTGAACAGGCGCGGAATGTTCGCCATGACGGGATTGGGCGCATCGCCTTCGTAGGCGAACCAGCTGCACACCAGCACGGTGCGGTCACCGTCGCCGCCGTAGCGGATGCGCTCCAGTTCGGGGGCGCGCGGACTCACCACATGCGCCACGTCCACCGCCGCATGGTGCAGGCCGCTGCCCAGCACATGCGGGTCGCCGCGCGGCACGGCGATCACTTCGCCCGCGTATGCGCGGATCGCCTCCCCGCCTTCGACCTGGGCCCAGCATTCGCCTTGCAGCACGAGATGGCAGATGGCCAGGCGCTGCGCGCCGGGCTTGAGCAGCGGCGCCATGTCCGTACCCTTGGGCACCTTGAAGCACCACGGCGCGTGCATGTCCCCGTTCAGGAACAGCGCGCCCTCCAGGCGGATGGTCCGCAGCACGTCCGACAAGACATCCATGGTCACCTCTCAGGCAAGCGAGGGCGGGGTTTCAGTCAATAAGTCCGGAGTGGCGGGCAATACGAAGGTGCTTCGCGTCGGCACCATGGGTCCTGGTCGCCCTTGACCGATTCTAGACAGGAGTATCGCCATGCCCAAATTCCTCATCGAACGGCACATCCCCGGCGCCGGCAAATTCACCCCGGCGGACCTGAAGGCCATCTCGCAAAAGTCCTGCGGCGTGTTGAGCAGCATGGGCCCCGACATCCAGTGGGTCCACAGCTACGTGACCGACGACCGGATCTACTGCGTCTACCAGTCCACCGACGAAGCCCTGGTGCGCCGGCACGCGGAACTCGGTGGCTTCCCGGTCGACCGGGTGGACCGGGTGTACAGCGTGATCGACCCGGCCACCGCCGAGTGAGCGCTACGAGCGGGGCGGGATGTGCCACGGCCGGGCTCGACCCGGTGCGCTACACTGATTTTCACCCCTTGCTCGATCCGGCCCGCGCCTTGGAAGCGTGGCGCGCCTCGATACGTATTCACACCATCGACCGTCACGCTCCTCGTGGACACGTCTCAAAAGCGCTCGAAGCGCCGCTCCTCCGCCCAGGCCGATTCGCACGAAGACCAAGGCGATGTCGATGGGCGCTTGTTCGTCGGTTCGATGGAAAAGGGGATGCGCATCCTCGAATTGTTCAACGAACATCCCTGCGCCCTTTCGATCGGCGACATTGCGCAGCACACCGGCATGGGCCGCAGCGCGGCGCAGCGTTTCGTCTACACGCTTCACCGGCTTGGCTATCTCGGCAAGGACAGCGAGTCGAAAAAGTACCTCCCCTCGCTGAAGCTCCTGGGGCTGGTGCGCGGCATCCATCGCCACCATCCTCAGAGAGAGCTCGCGTACCCACTGCTCGAGAAGCTCGCCAAGGAGACGCGCGAAACCGTGTCATGGGTTGAACTGGACGGAGACGAGGTTGTCGTGTTGCTGAACATTCCGGGAGCGCACGTCGCGGCCATCAACCTCCCGGTGGGAAGCCGCTTTCCTGCGCTCACCTCTTCATCGGGTCAGGTGCTTCTCTCGCACGCTCCGCAGGCGCAGCTGGTGAAGATGCTGGATGCGTTGTCCCCCGAGGTGCGGGCGCGCTTCGGCGCCCGCAGCCGATCCGAGGTGCTCTCCATATTTCGCAAGGCGGCGGAAGACGGGCACTCGTTCACGGAGAAGAATTTCGGCGACGACGGCGTCTCCGTGTCGGTGCCCGTGACGGACTTCTCGGGGCGTCCCATTGCCGCCCTGAACGTATCGACCGTGCGTTCGCGTTACGACATCGCCCAGGTGCGCGAACTGATCCTTCCCCGGCTCGAACTGGCGGCGCGCGAAGCCTCCACCTGAGCGCCGCGGCTCTCGCGCGCTTGCCCCGTTCCCTCTTGTCTGCCGCCGGATCTGCCGGGGCGAACAGCGCGTGCCCGGCTGTCGGGTACGCGCATCCCGCACTTGACGAAGCGAGGCACAACGCGCAATATTAATTGAAATGCAAACTAATAAATTGCATTGCAATTATATCCGCAGATTCGCTTGAACTTTTTCTCAGGAACAAGATGTCGCAGGCCACCCTTTCGACCGGATCCGTCGCCATGGACTCGCTCAGCGAGGAAACCATCGGCGAACTGCTTGCCCGCCGCGCCCGCTCGAATCCCGAAGACATCTATTGCTCCTTCCAGGGCGAGCGCATCAGCGTCGGGATGCTGGACCGGCGAGTGAACCAGGTTGCGACCCTGTTGAAGTCGCAAGGCCTGCAAAAGGGCGACCGGGTCGCGGTCATGCTGCCCAGCCATCCGGACCACCTCTACCTGCTCTTCGCTTTGGCGCGGCTGGGCATGGTTCGCGTGCCGATCAACGTGCACCTGCTGGGCGCACCGCTGGCCCATCTCCTGCGCGAGCTCGCACCACAAGCCATCGTGGCCGACACCGCATTCCGTGCGGCGCTCGAGGAAGCGGGAAGCAACCCGCCGCGGGTGATCTGGCGCAACGGCATCGGCGGGGCGTTCGATCGCTTCGCCCTCTGCGACCAGGACGACGCCGCGCCCCTCGTGAAGACCGACGAGATCATTGCCCTCAGTCCCAGCTCGGGCACCACCGGCGCACCCAAGGGCGTTCTGAAATCCGACCGCCAACTGCGCGCCGGACCGTTGGCCATCCTTCGCTTGACGGAGGCCGGACCGGGTGACGTCTTTTTGTTCTGGGAGGCGTTGCACCACGGCTCCGGCGTGGCCGTCGCGATTGCCGCGCTGATGGGAGGCTTTCAGCTGGCGATGCTGGAGCGCTTCAGCGCATCGCGGTTCTGGGACGACGTCCGTCGCCACCGGGCCACGCACATCCACTACCTGGGCAGCGTGCTGCCGATGCTGCTGAAGCAGCCGGAGCGCCCCGACGACCGCGAGCATCGCGTGCGCATCGCCTGGGGAGGTGGCTGTCCCGCCGATGTGTGGCACGCATTCGCCGAACGTTTCGGCGTGTCGATGCGGGAAGGCTACGGACTCTCCGAACTGATCACCTTCGTGACGGCCAACATCGACGGGCCACCGGGCTCCATCGGAAAGCCGCTGTCGTACTACGAGATCTCGCTTCTCGCCGACGACGGGTCGCCGGTCGAGCCGGGCGCCCAGGGTGAAGTTGCCATTCGCGCCCTCGACCCACGCCTGGGGTTCCTGGGCTACTTCAGGAACCCGCAGGCCGATGCGGCCGCGCGCCGCGGCGAGCTGTTCCTGAGCGGCGATCTGGCGCGCCGCGATGCGAACGGCAATCTCTTCTACGCGGGGCGCAAGAAGGACATGCTGCGGCGCCGCGGGATCAACATTGCGGCCTGGGATGTGGAGAGCGTCTTCGCGCAGCACGATGCGGTGGCCGAAGTGGCTCTGGTCGGCGTCCCCAGCGAGCTTGGCGAAGACGAACTCAAGCTGTTCGTGCGCCTGCGCGAGGGGGCCCGCGTCACGCCGCTCGACCTGATCCGCTGGTGCAGCGGCAAGCTGCCGTACTTCCAGATTCCACGCTACGTCGAGTTCATCGACATCTTCCCCAAGACACCGACGCAGCGGATCCAGAAGAGAGAGCTGTCTCGCAGCCTGACCGGTGTGTGGGACGCCGATGCCGCCGGCTTTCGCGCAGCCAAGCACTGAAACCCCTCCGATTCAAGGTCTCCACCGATTCCCCGATTGCTCAACTGAAAGGAAAAGTCATGGTCCGAGCTCACTTGAATCGCTGGCGCCAGGCGCTGGTGATGGTTTCCAGCCTCGCCTTCTGCGCATGGGGCCAGGCCGCCCTCGCCGACAAGCCCATCACCTTGGTCGTGGCCTTTCCGGCCGGCGGCGGCGTCGATGTGGTCGGACGCATCCTTGCGCAGGGCATGGCACAGAAGCTGAAGCTGTCGGTGGTGGTGGACAACAAGGCGGGCGCTTCCGGCGCGATCGGAGCTCAGTTCGTCAAGCGGGCGGCGCCGGACGGCCACACGCTCCTCATGGCACCGACCACTTCCTACGTCATGTCGGAAAAGATGTCCGGCACCGAGGCCGTCGGCTACGAACTCGCCAAGGACTTCAGGCCGGTGGCCACGGTCGGCGAGCTGCCCCTGGTCATGCTCGCGTCGAAGGCAAGCGGCATCACCTCGTACGCCGACCTGGCCGCCAAGGCCAGGCTGCAGCCGGGCAAGCTCGCCTACGGTTCGTCGGGCAACGGCTCGACAGAACACATCGTCACCGAGTGGTTCCGCCAGCAGGCGGCCATTGAACTGCTGCACGTGCCGTACCGCGGCTCCGCGCCGGCGATGGCCGACCTGTTCGCGGGCGAGATCCAGTTCATGGTGACCACCTCGCCCACTGCGCTCACCAACCTGGCCTCGGGAAAGGTGGTGGCCGTGGGCGTGGCGAGCCCGCAGCGGCTGGACATCTTCCCGGGCCTGCCCACCTTTGCGGAGCAGGGCCTGCCGCAGTTCGTCGCCGCCTCGGTGTATGCGGTGCTGGCGCCCAAGGGGACGCCCGACGATGTGATGGCCACGCTGAATGCGGCGCTCAACGAGACCCTGGACGACGAGGCGGTCAAGCGCCGCTTCGCGCAGCTCGGGGTCGAGGCCGTCCGCAGCACGCCCGCCCAGGCGCGCGACCGGCTGCAGAACGAATCGAACAAGTGGGAGCAGGTGGTGCAGCGGATCAGAGTGGCCCGCTAGAACCTCACACACATCCTGGAGCCGAACCAATGACTGAAGCGCTTTCCACAAAACCTTGCGTCACCCTTGCCATCGAAAAGGGTGTCGCCCTGATCACGATGGATCGTCCGCACGCCATGAACGCGTTCGATCGTACGCAGCGCGAACTCTTCCAATCGGCCCTCCAGTCGGCCGATGCCGAGGCGCAGGTGCGCGCGATCGTGATCACCGGCGCCGGCAGGGCCTTCTGCGCGGGCCAGGATCAGCACGAGAGCGCCGCCATGGACGCGGCGGGCTCGGCCGCACGGATCGACAGCTACATGGCCCTGTACGAAGTGTTCCGTGCGCTTGGCAAACCGGTCATCGCACGGATCAACGGCGTGGCTGCCGGCGCAGGGCTGCAGATCGCGCTCATGTCGGACCTGCGCATCGCCTCCACCCAGGCACGTTTCGGAATGACGGAGTTCAAGGTGGGCTCCGCAGCCATCTTCGGCAGCACCTTGCTGCACTCGATCATCGGCGAGGCTGCGATGAAGCGGCTGGTGCTGCTTGCCGAGATCGTGCCGGCCGCGCAGTCCCTGGCACTCGGCCTGGTCCATGAAGTCGTGGACGATGCGTGCCTGGACGAACGGGTGGCCGAGATCTGCGCGCAGGTGTCGCAGTGGTCGCCAACCTCCGTGGCCATCACCAAATCGTGGTGGAAGGAGATGGGCGACGAGCTGTTCGCCAAGGCCGCCGCCGCTGCCCGCCGCGGGCACGCCATCAACTTCGCGTCCGGCGCCTACTCGCTCGGCGCAAGGAAATTCACCGAACGCAAGCAAGCGAACCCCGCCGGGACGTAGCGCACGCCTGTCGATGCGTACCGCTCGCCTTGCCGGCGTTACGATCGGATGTCATCCGCAGGCCGCCCCATGCTCCTTCACGTCGACGAAGAGATCACCTTCCGCAAGCTCGAGGTCCTCCTGGCCTTCATGGAGACCGGCAATCTTGCCCGCGCGGCAGAAAAGCTCGACATCAGCGCCGTGAGCGTGCACCGCGCCCTGCATTCGCTGGAAACCGGGCTGCGCTGCGCGCTGTTCCGGCACGAGGGCCGCAACCTGCACCCGACCGAAGCCGCCCATGCGCTGGCGGAGGTGGCGCGCGAGGTGCTTCGCACCATGTCCGAGGGCATCCGTGCCACGCGGGAAGTCGCCGGCTACTCGGCCGACCGGATACGCATCGGCTCACTCTATTCCCTGACGAGCCGCACAGTGCCGCAGCTGATCATGGGAATGAAGCTGCGCAAGCCGGACCTGCACACCGAGCTCGTGCTCGGGTCCAATGCGCACCTGCTGCAGAAGCTGCGCGATGGCGCGATCGACGCCGCGCTCATGGCCATTCCGGAGGATGTTTCCGATGTCGAGTCGGAACCCCTGTTCGAGGACGACATCCAGTTCGCCGCGCCCGTGGGCTCCCCCTACTCTGCGCAAAAGGAAATCGACCTGAGCAGCTGCGCCGGCGAACGCTTCGTGAGCCTGAGCGAAGGTTTCGTCACCTACAAGGGTTTTGTCGAGACGTTTCGCATCGCCGGCTTCACGCCCAATGTGGTGATGAAGACCGACGACATCTTCTCGCTCATGAACCTGGTCAGCGGCGGCGTCGGCTACACGCTGCTGCCGGGGCGCGTGCGTGGCGTCATGCCGCAGAACGTGCAGCTGATCCCGTTGCAGTCCAGGTACCTGATGCGACAGACCATCGCGCTCAACTTCCTGCGCACACGCGAGCGCGACCCCAACCTGCTCGCGCTGCTGTCGGTCTGCCGCCTGGCCAAACCCGAACTCGGCTAGCATGCGGCGTCGGCCAGATCAGGGTTAACCCTCGATCGTTTCACAAGGCGTAAAGGTCGACGCCGCCGCTTCATTGATCGTCCCGGAGGGGGTGCGTACCGTACGGACCCAGACGCGCGGTACATGCGCTCGCACCCAAAAAACACCGGAGACGCATCGATGAGTTCACATTGGATTTCGATCTACGCACTGGTCGGCATGTTCGTGCTTGCTACGGTGCTGCCCATCAACATGGGCGTGATCGCCTTCGTCGGCGCCTTCCTGGTCGGCACGCTGGTGGCCGGCATGAACACGAAGGCGATCATGGGCGGCTTTCCCGCCGACCTGTTCCTCACCCTGGTCGGCATCACCTATCTTTTTGCACTGGCGCAGAACAACGGCACCATCGATTGGCTCGTCAAGCTGGCGGTGCGCGCCGTGCGCGGGCGCATCGCCGCCATTCCCTGGATCATGTTCTTCATCGCCGCGCTGCTCACGGCGGTGGGGGCGGTCAGCCCGGCGGCGGTGGCCATCATCGCGCCGATCGCGCTGGGCTTTGCCGCCAAGTACGGCATCAATCCGCTGCTCATGGGTTTGATGGTCGTGCACGGCGCCCAGGGAGGCGGCTTCTCGCCGATCAGCATCTACGGCGGCATCACCAACAAGATCGTCGCCAAGGCCGGCCTGCCCCTGAACGAGATCGCCACCATGCTGGCGAGCCTCGGCGTCAACCTGTCCGTGTCGCTGCTGCTGTTCTTCCTCATGGGTGGCATGAAGCTGATGCGCCAGAGAGCCAACGCCGACGGCAGTGCGCCGTTCGTGCAGCGCGTGTCGCATGGTCAGGGCGGCGCCCAGGTGTATGGCGACGCCGAAGGCGAGTCGTTTCCCGAAGAGCGGCGCACGGCAGCCGGGGCAAAGAACTCGCTGATGGAGTCGGCGCCGGCCGGAGCCACGAACCCCGGCTCGCGGGGCTATCAGGTCGCGACCGTGGTCGGCCTCCTGGCGCTGGCCGTGCTGACGCTGTTCTTCAAGCAGGACATCGGCTTCGTCTCGATCACCATCGGGCTCGTGCTGACGCTGATGGCGCCCAATCTGCAAAAGCGCGCCCTGGGCCAGGTGTCGTGGCCGGAGATCATGCTGATCGTGGGTGTCAGCACCTACGTGGGCGTGATGGAAAAGATGGGCACCATCGACTTCGTTGGCCACAGCGTGGCCGGGCTCACCTCGCCCATGGTGGCCGCCTTGCTGCTGTGCTTCGTCGGCGCCGTGGTCTCGGCCTTCGCCTCGTCGACCGCCGTGCTCGGCTCGCTGATTCCGCTGGCGGTGCCGTTCCTGCAGGGCGATACCGGCGTCAGTGCCATCGGCTTCATCGCGGCGATGGCCGTGTCCTCGACCATCGTCGACGTCAGCCCGTTCTCCACCAACGGCGCCCTGGTGCTCGCCAGTGCCAAGGGCGTGGACCGCGACGTTTTCTTCCGGCAGCTGATGGTGTACGGTGCCATCGTGACCCTGGTGGCCCCCGTGGTTGTGTGGCTGCTCTTCGTGGTGCTGTGAGGCGCTGCTCTTGTTTCGATTGAACTTCACTCCCATCAACCCTCCCATGAATCCCAGCTCCTGGACCTCCAAGGCCGACGATCGCGCCGCCCGGCTGGCGCGCGCCGCCGCCGCACTCGGGACGCGGCTCGCCGGCAAGCGCGTCGACACTGGCGCCATCGGGGCCCTGCTCGAAGCAGTGCTCAAGCCCGGCGACCGCGTCTGCCTAGAAGGCAACAACCAGAAGCAGGCCGACTTCCTGGCGCAGGCACTGGTGGGGGTCGATTCGCAGCGGGTCCACGGCCTGCACATGGTGCAGTCGGTGCTGGCGCTGCCTGAGCATCTGGACATCTTCGAGAACGGCGTCGCCGCCCGGCTGGACTTCAGCTTCTCGGGGCCGCAGGGCGCGCGGCTGGCCAAACTGGTGTCGGCCGGGCGCATCGAGATCGGCGCGATCCACACCTACCTCGAGCTGTTCGCACGCTATTTCGTCGACCTGACACCCAAGGTCGCGCTGGTCGCCGCGCAGGCGGCCGACGCCGAGGGCAATCTCTACACCGGCCCCAACACCGAGGACACGCCCGCCATCGTCGAAGCCACGGCGTTCTCGGGCGGCATCGTGATCGCGCAGGTCAACGAGATGGTCGATGGCAAGACCACCACGCTGCCGCGCATCGACATCCCAGCCGATTGGGTCAGCTTCGTGGTCAAGGCGCCGCGCCCGAATTTCATCGAGCCGCTGTTCACGCGCGACCCGGCGCAGATCAGCGAGGTGCAGGTGCTGATGGCGATGATGGCCATCAAGGGCATCTATGCCGAGTACGGCGTGCAGCGCCTGAACCACGGCATCGGCTTCGACACCGCGGCCATCGAATTGCTGCTGCCGACCTATGCCGAGTCGCTCGGCCTCAAGGGCAAGATCGGCAAGCACTGGGCCTTGAACCCGCATCCGGCCCTGATCCCGGCGATCGAGGCGGGCTGGGTCGAGTCCGTGCATTCCTTCGGCTCCGAGCTCGGCATGGAAGACTACATCCGCGCGCGCTCCGACGTGTTCTTCACCGGCCCGGACGGCAGCCTGCGCAGCAACCGGGCGTTCTGCCAGGCGGCCGGCCACTACGCCTGCGACATGTTCATCGGCTCGACCTTGCAGATCGACCTCGATGGCAACAGTTCCACCGCCACGCTGGGCCGCATCGCCGGCTTCGGCGGAGCGCCCAACATGGGCGCCGATGCGCGCGGCCGCCGCCACGCGAGCCCGGCCTGGCTCAAGGCCGGACGCGAGGCACGTGCCGGGCGCACCGGCGCCGCCGGCACGCCGCGCGGGCAGAAGCTGGTGGTGCAGATGGTCGAGACTTTCCGCGAGCACATGCAGCCGGCCTTTGTCGACAGGCTCGACGCCTGGACACTGCAGGAGCAGGCCGGCATGGACCTGCCGCCGATCATGATCTACGGCGACGACGTCTCGCACATCCTCACCGAGGAAGGCATTGCCAACCTGCTGCTGTGCCGCAGCGACGCGGAGCGCGAGCAAGCCATCCGCGGCGTGGCCGGCTACACCGCGGTGGGCCTGGCGCGCGACAAGCGCGCGGTCGAGAACCTGCGCGACCGCGGCGTGATCCGCCGGCCGCAGGACCTGGGCATCGACCCCCGCCAGGCCACGCGCAACCTGCTGGCCGCACGCAGCATGCGCGACCTGGTGCGCGCCTCCGGCGGGTTGTATCAGCCGCCCAAGCGCTTCAGAAACTGGTAGCAGGAGATTCAACGATGAGCGACGTTCCCGCAGGGCTCGAAACCCTGGACTTTTCCTTCTCCGGCGGCCGGCCGGCCGGTGCCTTTGCGCCGGTGCTGGTCGGCGTCGTCGGCTCCGGCAACCTCGAGGTGCTGCTCGAGCCGGCCGGCGGCAACGGCTGCGCGGTGCGTGTCGAGACTTCGGCGCGCGGCTTCGGGCCGATCTGGCAGGCCGTGATGAACGACTTCCATGCGCGCCATCCGCTGGCCGGTGTGCGCGTCTCGATCAACGACATGGGCGCCACGCCCGCGGTGGTGAGCCTGCGGCTCGACCAGGCGGTGGCCGAGATCGCCGGAGGCCGGCCATGATCAGCTATGCAGAATGCTCGGCGCGCGAGCGGCTGGCCCTGCTGCTCGATCCCGGTAGTTTTCATGAATGGCTGCCTCCGAGCGAGCGGGTCATGAGCCCGCATCTGGCGCAACTCGGCGTGCCTTGCGCGTTCGACGACGGTGTGGCGGTCGGCCGCGCGATGCTCGACGGCCGCAGCGTGTTCGTGGCCGCACAGGAAGGCGCATTCATGGGCGGCGGCGTCGGCGAGGTGCATGGCGCCAAGCTGGTCGGCCTGCTTCAGCGCGCGCTGCGCGACCGGCCGGCGGCGGTGCTGCTGCTGGCCGAATCGGGCGGCGTGCGACTGCATGAAGCCAACGCCGGGCTGATCGCGGTGTCGGAAGTGATGCGCGCGCTCCTCGACGTGCGCGCCGCCCGCATCCCCGTGCTGGTGCTGATCGGCGGCGCCAACGGCTGCTTCGGCGGCATGGGCATCGTGGCGCGCTGTGCCGACTACATCGTGATGAGCGACGTCGGCCGGCTGGCCATGTCGGGGCCCGAGGTGATCGAAGCTTCTCACGGCGTGGATGAATTCGACTCGCGCGACCGCGCGCTGGTCTGGCGCACGACCGGCGGCAAGCACCGCTGGCTGACTGGCGACTGCGATGCGCTGGTCGAAGACGACGTCGCCGCTTTTCGCGCGGCGGCCATCGCGGCGATCGGCGAATCGAGGCCATTGACCCTGGCGGCGCTGGAGCAGGAGCACGCATTGCTCACGGCACGCCTGCACGCCCTGCCCATCGACAGCGCCGACCACGCCGACCACGCCGACAACGCCGGAAGCGACGAAGCAATGCAGCTTTGGAGCGCGCTCGGGATTGCCGATGCGCAGCAGGTCCCGGAGCTTTCGGTGGAAGCCGTCCGCGCGCTGCGCACCATTTAACCGAGGAGCATCACATGCAGTGGAGTTCTCTAGTCACCCAGCTCTTCGGCCCCTATCACGGCATGCGCGAGGACGGCGATTTTCTGCAGGGCGAGGTGATGTTCGAAGGCGAGCCGCTCACGGTGATCGGCACGACCCATCATGCGCCGATCGGGGTCCGGCTCGCACTTGCGCAGGCCCGCGCGATCCTGGACACCATCACCCGGCACCCGGGCCGGCCGATCCTGCTGCTGATCGACACCCAGGGACAGCAACTGCGCCGGCGCGACGAGTTGCTCGGCATCAACCGGGCGATGGCGCACCTGGGCGCAAGCATCGACCTGGCACGGCGCCGCGGCCACCGCGTGATCGGCCTGGTGTACGACCAGGCGCTGTCCGGCGGGTTCATCACCTCGGGCTTGATTGCCGACGCCTGCTACGCGCTGCCGGATGCCGAGATCCGGGTGATGCGCATCCCCGCCATGGCGCGCGTCACCAAGCTGCCGGAGGACAAACTCACGGCGCTGTCGCAGTCCAATCCGGTATTCGCCCCTGGCGTACAGAACTACGTGGCGATGGGGGGCGTGCGCGCACTCTGGCGGGGCGACCTGCAGGCCTGCCTGCGCGAGGCGCTGGCCCCAGCGCCAACAGACGACCGGCGCGCACGGGACGGCGCCGAACGGGGGGGCCGCCGGCTTGCCGCCGCGGTCGCGCAGCGCGTGCTGGACGCCGCCTGAGCGCCGCTTGAATGCGCATGAGTGCCATGGCTCCACTGCGTCGCCATCAACTCGCCCGGCTCTCCAGGAGCGGCTGGGCCGCCGTCCTGCGCCATCCTTGGGATGAGCAGGCGCGCGACTGCCTTGCGCATTGGGCGTCGCATCAGTTGCCACTGGTCGTGACGCGCCAACCGGTTCATTCCGAGTCCAACGGATCGATCGCGCTGGGTTTGCCCTCGCCTGCGCGCTGGGGCAGGCGACGGCTTGCACTGCAGGTGCCGCGCGTTGCGGTGCATTGCCTCGACGAGTTCCCGCGCCTCGCCGCTGTCCAGGAGCTGCTGCCATCGTCGGCGCGGGATGCGGTGCGCGAGCTGGCTGGCAGGCTCGACGCGTGCCATGCGACAGCACGGGTGTTCGGCAGCTATGGCTGGCAAGCGATCAGCGGTCTCGATCACGTGCGGACCGACTCCGATCTCGATCTGTCGGTCACCGCCCGGGGGGCGGAACATGCGGACAGCGCGGTTCGTGCGCTCGAGTCGTTCGACGCGATACGGCCCCGGCTGGACGGCGAGCTCATATTCGGCGACGCAGCTGCGGTTGCGTGGCGTGAATGGCGCGAGTGGCGCACCGGACGCTCGCGGGCGGTGATGGTCAAGCGACTGGACGGCGTATCCCTGCAGCGCGACGCCGCGTGGTGCGAACACGCCGGGCGGATGGAGGTGGCCGCGTGAAGAGCTCCGCCCTCCCGTTGGCCCCGGATTCGCCGCTCACACCGGCCGCCATCGGGCGCGCCGCCACGCTCGCGCTGCATGACGAACTGTCGCTGGCACCCAAGCCGGGCCTGGTGACGTTGATCGACTCGGGCAGCCACGACGACATGGACGCCCATACCTTCATGCGCAGCCTGTTCTCTTTGCGTCGCTACTTCGCGCAGATCGCCGAAGCCGGATTCGGCGGTGCAGACTTCGACGTGCTGGAGCGGCATGGCATCGCTGCGGAGGCACGCATGCTGGCCGCCACGGGCGGGGTCAACACGCATCGCGGCGCGATCTTCATGCTCGGCCTGTTGTGCGCGGCAGCGGGCGCCGCGTTGCGAGAGCACGGCGGCGCATTGCACCCGCCCGGACTGCGCGATGCGCTGCGCCAGCACTGGGGCGACGCGCTGGCCAGGCGAAGCCGGCGCCCGCCCGTGCTGCCCGGCGGCATCGCTGCACGAAGGCACGGCCTGCGCGGCGCATCCGAAGAAGCGGCGCTCGCGTTTCCCGTGCTGTTCGAGACAGCGCTCCCCGCACTGAAGGGGGCATTGGCGCGGGGCCTCACGCCCCGCCAGGCCCGTCTCGATACCTTGTTCCACATCATCGCGGTCCTCGACGACAGCAACCTCGCGCATCGCGGCGGCCTCGCCGGCTTGCGCTGCGCCCAGCGCGCCGCGCAAGACTTTCTGGATCGAGGAGGCGTCGCGCGGCCCGACGGGCTCCAGCAGGCACACGCCATTGCCGACGATTTCGTGCGGCGGCGCCTGTCGCCCGGCGGCGCGGCCGACACGCTCGCCGCAGCCTGCTGGATCCAGCGCGTGTGCCCAGGCTCATGAGCTTCGCGTTGCTTTTTTCCGGCCAGGGCACCCAGCATCCCGCCATGCTGCCCTGGTTGACGGACGACCCACTTGTGCGCGACATGTGCGCGCGGCTTGGCGTCGACGATTGGCGCCATGCACTCGCCGATCCGGAGTGGGCCGAGCGCAACGACCACGCCCAGACGCTGTTGACGGGCCTTGCCCTGGCAGCCTGGGGGCAGCTGGCGCCCCTTCTCGCACCACCAGCCGCAGTGGCGGGCTACAGCGTCGGCGAACTGGCCGCGTTCAGTGCCGCCGGCGTGATCGATCCCGCCACAGCGGCAGCGCTGGCGCCGCAGCGGGCCGAGGCCATGGACCGTTGCGCCGCCCGTGTGCCCGGCGGACTGCTGGCCGTCAGCGGTCTTCCCGAGCAGAAGCTCGAACAGCTGCGCGTCGAAGCCGGCCTCGAACTCGCCATTCGCAACGGCAACGCCAGCGTGATCTTCGGCGGCCCGATCGCCGCGTTGAATGACGCCGAACGCATTGCCGGGTCGCTGGGCGCGCAGTGCACGCGCTTGCGGGTCAACGTCGCCTCCCACACGCCCTGGATGCGCGAGGCGGCAGAGAGCTTCTCGCGGACGCTTGCACAGGTGCCGTTCGACGCGCCTCGGGTCGTGCTGTTCAGCAATGCGGGGGATCGCATCCGGGATGCAAAGTCTGCCCGCGTTGCGCTGGCCGCCCAGATCGCCCGGACGGTTCGCTGGGACGAATGCATGGAAAACGTCATGGCCCGGCAGGTGCGTTGCGTGCTGGAAATCGGTCCGGGCCAGGCGCTGGCGCGCATGTGGAATCAGCGCTACCCGACCGTTCCGGCTCGCGCCTGCGACGACTTCCGCAGCGCCGCGGCGATCGCGGCATGGCTGAACAGCCACGCGGACCCGTGAAACCGGCAGGCCACTTGACGTCTTGAATCGAGCAACAGGAGATCCATCGTGAACAGCAACGAAGAAATAACGCCCCATCCGATTCCGGTCCCGGACATGAACGACGCCCATGTGGCCGGCATGGCCGCCTACGACAAGCTGGTGGCCGAGGCTGAGGCCGACTACAGCGGCTACTGGTCGCGCCTTGCGCGCGAGTTCCTGAGCTGGAGAACGCCGTTCACCCAAGGGCTCGACGACAGCCAGGCGCCTTTCTTCAAGTGGTTCGAGGATGGCACGCTGAACGTGTCCTACAACTGCCTCGACCGCCAGGTCGAGCGTGGGCTGGGCGACAAGACCGCGATCGTCTTCGAGGCCGACGATGGCCAGGTGACGCGGGTCAGCTACCGCGAACTGCTGGCGCGCACCTGCCGCCTGGCCAATGCGCTGAAGGCGCGCGGCGTGAAGAAAGGCGATCGCGTCGTCATCTACATGTCGATGAGCATCGAGGGCGTGGTCGCGATGCAGGCTTGCGCGCGCATCGGCGCCACGCATTCGGTGGTGTTCGGCGGGTTCTCCGCGCAGAGCCTGCGCGATCGCATCCAGGATGCCGGCGCCGTCATGGTCATCACCGCCGACGAACAGCTGCGCGGCGGAAAGCAACTGCCGCTCAAGTCCATCGTGGACGAAGCCATCGCGCTGGGTGGCTGCGAAAGCGTCCGGAACGTCATCGTCTATCGGCGCACCCGCGGCGCGATCCACTGGGTCGCGTCGCGCGACCGCTGGCTGCACGAGGAGATGCAAGCCCAGGCCGAGACCTGCGAACCCGAATGGGTCGGTGCCGAGCACCCCCTCTTCGTGCTCTACACGTCGGGCTCGACCGGCAAGCCCAAGGGCGTCCAGCATTCCAGCGGCGGCTACCTGCTGCACGCGGCGCTGACGACGAAGTGGACCTTCGACCTGAAGCCGGACGACGTGTTCTGGTGCACTGCCGACATCGGCTGGGTCACCGGCCACACCTACATTGCCTACGGCCCGCTGGCGCTGGGCGCCACCGAGGTGGTGTTCGAGGGCGTGCCCACCCATCCCGACGCCGGCCGCTTCTGGCGGATGATCCAGGACCACAAGGTCAGCGTGTTCTACACCGCGCCGACGGCCATCCGCTCGCTGATCAAGGCGGCCGAGGCGAACGAAACCGTGCATCCCAAGCGTTACGACCTGTCGAGCCTGCGCATCCTGGGCTCGGTCGGCGAGCCGATCAACCCCGCGGCCTGGGAGTGGTTCCACCAGCACGTCGGCGGCGGCCGCTGTCCGATCGTCGACACTTTCTGGCAGACGGAGACCGGCGGCCACATGATCACGCCGCTGCCGGGCGCCACCCCGCTGGTGCCGGGCTCCTGCACCCTGCCCTTTCCCGGCATCGCGGCGGCCGTCGTCGACGAGACCGGTGCCGACGTGCCCAACGGCCAGGGCGGCATCCTGGTGGTCAAGAAGCCCTGGCCGAGCATGATCCGCACGATCTGGGGCGATCCGGAACGCTTCAAGGCGAGCTACTACCCGCCGGAACTCAAGGGCTTCTACCTCGCGGGAGACGGTGCGATCCGCGATGCGAAGACGGGCTATTTCACGATCACCGGGCGCATCGACGACGTGCTCAACGTCTCGGGCCACCGCATGGGCACGATGGAGATCGAGTCCGCGCTGGTGTCGTGCACCGATCTCGTGGCCGAAGCCGCGGTGGTCGGGCGCCCCGACGACACCACGGGCGAGGCGATCTGCGCCTTTGTCGTCCTGAAACGCGCACGGCCCACGGGAGACGAAGCGAAGAAGATCGCCAATGAGCTGCGCAACTGGGTCGCCAGGGAAATCGGCCCGATCGCCAAGCCCAAGGACATCCGCTTCGGCGACAACCTGCCCAAGACCCGCAGCGGCAAGATCATGCGCAGGCTGCTGCGGTCCGTCGCCAAGGGCGAGGCCATCACGCAGGACACCTCGACGCTGGAGAACCCGGCCATCCTGGAACAACTGTCGCAGCGGAACTGACGAGACACCGGCTTCCCGGGGTGGGGCCGGACCGTTGCGGCCTGCGCGATCGCGCAGGCTGCGTGAGATTGCCGCCGCCCGCGAACCTGCCGCGGCAATTTCCGGCTTGCCGGCACTGGCGTCCGCCGCCGCACCGTCCTATGCTTTGAGTCTTGCCGGATGGCCGGCAAGAAAGAGCGTATGTCGTCAACCCGTTCAAGGAGTGATCATGTCACTGCGCATCAACGATATTGCCCCCGACTTCACGGCCCAGACGACCCAGGGGCCGATCAAGTTTCACGAATGGATCGGTGACGGCTGGGCGATCCTGTTCTCGCACCCCAAGGACTTCACGCCGGTCTGCACCACCGAGCTGGGCTACATGGCGAAGATCGAGCCCGAATTCACCAAGCGCAACACCAAGCTGATCGGCCTGAGCGTCGATCCGGTCGATGCCCACGACCGCTGGTCCAAGGACATCGAGGAAACGCAAGGCTACCTGCCCAAGTACCCGATGATCGGCGACACCGACCTCGCGGTGGCCAAGCTGTACAACATGCTGCCGGCCGACGAGCCGGGCACGTCCGAGGGCCGCACCGCGGCGACCAATGCGACGGTGCGCTCGGTGTTCGTGATCGGGCCCGACAAGCGCATCAAGCTGATGCTGACCTACCCGATGACGACCGGACGCAACTTCGACGAGATCCTGCGCGTGCTCGACTCGATGCAGCTGACTGCGGCGCACAAGGTCGCCACGCCGGTCAACTGGCAAAAGGGCGAGGACGTGATCATCGCCGGCTCGGTGTCGGACGAGGACGCCAAGAAGCTGTTCCCCGCGGGCTGGAAGTCGCCGAAGCCCTACCTGCGCGTGGTGAAGCAGCCCGGCTGACCGTGAGCGCATCATGGTCTTCGCGCAGATCGCGACCGGCGGCTGCCAGTCCTACCTCGTCGGCTGCGACCAGACCTGTGCCGCCGCGCTCATCGATCCGGAACTGAGCCAGATCGATCACTACATCGCGCTCGCCGCCCGCGACGGCGTGCGCATCCGCTACCTGATCGACACCCACACGCACGCCGACCACTTCTCGGCGACCCGCGAACTCGCGCGCCAGCTGAAGGTGCCCGTGGTCATGCACCACGCGAGCCCCGCGCCCTTCGTGGACATGCGCATCGGCGACGGCGAGATGATCGTCGTCGGGCGCCTGCGGCTGCAGGTCACCCACACGCCGGGCCACACCGCCGACTCGATGTGCCTTCAAGTGGAAGACCGCCTGTTCACCGGCGACACGCTGCTCATCGGCGCCACCGGGCGCACCGACCTGCCCAGCGGGGACCCCGAAGCGCTCTACGACAGCCTGTTCAACCGCGTGCTGCGCATGGACCCGGCGCTCAAGGTCTGCCCCGCGCACGACTACAAGGGACGCACCCACTCGACGATCGCCGAGGAAATCGCATCCAACCCGCGGCTGCAGGCGCGCGATCGCGAGGCCTTCGTCGAGATGATGCGCAGCCTCAACCTCACGATGCCGACGCACATCACCGAGGCGCTGCGCACGAACATGAGCGGCGGCAAGACCGTGGCGAGCCTGCTCGCCGAGGCGACGGCGGCGGTGCCCTTCATGTCGCTGGCCGAACTCAAGGCGCGCGTCGAGGCCGCGGAGGACGACCTGATCGTGCTCGACGTGCGCGAGCGCGACGCCTACGAGGCCGGCCACATTCCCGGCGCGCGCCTGCTGCCGCGCGGCCAGCTGGAGCTGCGCGTCAACCAGGACCTGCCCGATCCCACGCGGCGCATCCTCACCTGCTGCGAGCTGGGCTACATCTCGACGCTGGCGGCTTCGACGCTGCGGGGCATGGGTTTTCTGCACGCGGTCGCGCTGGACGGCGGCATGAAGGCCTGGCGCGAGGCAGGCTATCCGCTGACGGCCGGGCGCGTGGCCTGAGCGCGCGGGGTTTTTCTCCGCCGAATCGGCGCAACCGGCTCGGCCGCGGGCTCTCGCTCGCGGCCGGCACGCCGCGCGTCGCGCGACGCCGGGCTGGACCCCGAAAAATTTTTATGTCTCGAAATCCGGACGCGATTCACGGCCGATTTCAGCATGTCGAAATAGTGCTTTCCCTAGCGAAAGGGCCGCTGCTCCGCGCTCAAAGTTCGAGACGTGGCGGCTCACGGAATACCTAGCATTGGTCGAACGCATTGAGATCCGCCACGCGGCAGACAGGCGGTTTCAGTGCGCAGGCCGCCCTTGTGCGGCGGCATTTGACCAACTCACCGAGAACGCCATGACCGACAAGTTCGACCTCGCCTCGCTTCGCAGCGAGTTCCCCGTAATGAAGCGGATGTTGTATCTCGACTCGGCCCACCAGACGCCGATGGCGACGTCCGTCCGCACGGCCTTGACGGAGTTTCTCGTCGAGGGCAACGAATCGGCAGGCCCGAAGCCGGTGTGGATGCGTCGAGTGGAGATCGCCCGCGAGAACGTTGCCAAGCTGCTCAACGCCTCAGCCCGCGAGATTGCGTTCACGAAGAACACGTCGGAGGGCCTGAACATCGCCGCGAATGCCGTCCCGCTCGAGCGGGGGGACAACGTCCTGATGATCGAGGGCGACCATCCCAACAATGCGTACGCGTGGCTCAATCTGAAGCGCAAGGGTGTGGAGGTCCGGTTCATCAAGCTCGACACCGAGATTGCCTCCGCCGAGACGTTCGCGCCTCACATCGACGCAAGGACCAAGGTCATCTCCTTGTCGCACGTCACCTTTCATGCCGGCCATCGCCACGATATCGGCAACATCGGCAAGCTCTGCGCAAGCAAGGGAATCTACCTGGTCGTGGACGCGATGCAGTCAGTCGGTGTACTGCCGGTCGACGTGAAGGCCCTTGGTGTATCCGTCCTGGCTGCCGGATGCCACAAGGGCCTGCTGGTCCCACAGGGGCTGGGCATCCTGTACGTGAAGGAGGGCTTGGACGAACTCCAGCCCGCGTATCTGGCCATGTCCAGTCTCGCGAATCCTCCCGAGGACTACATCGCCCGGCCTGATGACCTCGCTCCACGGAAGGACGCCGGGCGCTTCGAGATGGGGAACTACAACCTCCCCGACCTTCACGCGCTCTCTGCCGCCATCGAACTCATCAACAGGGCGGGGCCCGCCAACATCGAGCAGCACGTTCTCTCGCTTGGAGACCGGCTGATCACTCACCTCGACGCGTTGGGGATCCCGCTGGTGGGGCCGCGACACCGGGACAGCCGCGCTCATATCTATGTGCTCGATTTGCCCGTCGCCGAATGGCTCGACTACCTGGCGCAACACCAGGTGCGGGTTTCACCGGAGCGGGACGGCATCCGCATCTCGTTCGGCCTTTTCAACTCGCTCGAAGACGTGGACCGGGTCGCCGCACTTCTCAAAGAGCGGCACTTGCAGACAACACGCTCCCAGGCAGCCGAGCAGATCGACTGACCCGATTCGCTCCCCGGCCACTCTCTTCGGAAATCAACAGGAGTCCTTCCCATGAACCGCCTCACCTTGCTTGCCGTCGCTGCAGTCAGCGGCCTTCTCCTCGGCGCCCCCTCGTTCGCCCAGTCCACCGGCGACACTCTGAAGAAGATCAAGGAAACCAAGACCATCACGCTGGGGTACCGTGAATCCTCGGTACCGTTCTCCTTCCTCGACGGGCAGCAGAAGCCTGTGGGTTTCTCCATGGACATCTGCCAAGCCATCGTCGCGAAGGTCAAGCAGCAGTTGAACCTGCCTGCGCTCGAGGTCAAGGAAGTTGCGGTGAATTCGTCGAACCGCATCCCGCTGGTGGTGAACGGCACGGTCGATGTCGAGTGCGGCGGCACGGCCAACAATGCAGCAAGGCAAAAGCAGGTGAGCTTCACCGTCGCCACCTTCGTGAGCCAGCCCCTTTGGCTCGTGCGAAACGACGCCGGGGTGAAAAGGCCCGCCGATCTCAAAGGCAAGACCATCGTCGTCACGCAAGGTTCGAATGCCGTCGGCTTCGCTCGAAAGTTCAATGACGAGCAAAAGCTGGACCTGATGACGATCCAGGCCAAGGACCATGGGGAGTCGATGCTGACGCTCGACGGCGGCCGTGCGGCCGCATGGCTCGAAGACGACATCCTGTTGGCCGGGGAGAAGGCCAACTCCCGCAATGGCGCGTCGTTCACGCTGATGCCAGGCGGGTTCGACAACATCTACTACGGCCTCATGCTGCGCAAGGACGATGCCGAGTTCAAGACGCTCGTCGATGGCGTGATTGCGGGAATGATGAAGGCCGGCGAGTTCGACAAGCTCTACAAGAAGTGGTTCGAATCGCCGATTCCTCCCAAGGGCATGAACCTCAACTTTCCGATGACCGACAAGCTCAGGGAGCGCATCAAGTCGCCCAGCGACAAGATCGACTAGGCAGACAGCCAGCCAACCCGGAGAGAGATGTGTTCAACGTCCTTTTTGAAACCGTCCAGGATGGAGAAGAGCTCTACCTGACATGGCTCCTCGCCGGGCTGGGCTGGACCGTCGCGCTCGCGCTGGCCGGATGGTGCTTCGCGTTCGCCTTGGGAATCGTTGTCGGATGCGCAAGGACCTCGACGAACCGGGCCGTGGCCATAGCGTCGCGCCTCTATGTCGAAGTGTTCCGCAACATTCCCATCATCGTCCAGATGTTCCTCTGGTACTTCGTACTGCCCGAGGTTCTGCCCCCTGAAACGGGAGCGTGGATCAAGAAGATCCCCCCACCCTGGGGAACATTCGTCCCGGCGCTGCTTGGCCTCTCGCTGTATACGGCCGCCCGGGTCGCGGAGCAGGTCAAGGCCGGCATCGAGGCGCTTCCCTATGGCCAGCGCTGCGCGTCGCGAGCGCTCGGGATGACGGAGTTCGGCGCCTACCGCCTCATCCTTTTGCCTCAAGCTCTTCGCATCATCATGCCGACGCTCACGAGCGAGGTCATGGGCATTTTCAAGAACACGTCGGTTGCCTTGACCATCGGCCTGTTGGAGCTGACTGCGCAGGCCCGGCAGATCAACGAGTTCACGTTCAAGACGTTCCAGGCATTCGGAGCCGCGACCCTCATCTATCTGCTCCTGGCGCTCACGGTCTATGGAGCGATGCGCTGGCTCGAAAACCATTTCCAGACACCAGGGCAGGAAATGAAACGGGAAAAGCGCGGCATCCCGTTCGACAAGAAGGCCGAGGAGGCAACGCCATGAATCACTTCGACTTCTCGGTCATCGTCCAGGCCTGGCCGTTCCTGGTCAAGGGCCTGATCTTCTCGCTCGAGCTCACCGCTGTCGGCTTCATCGGCGGGCTGGTCCTGGGCATCGGCCTGGCTCTGGTGCGGCATCTCGAGGTTCCGTTCGCCGCCCCATTGGCGACCGGCTACATCACGTTGATCCGTTCGGTGCCGCTCATCATGGTGCTGTTCTGGTTCTTCTTTCTGATGCCGCTGATCCTCATGTGGCTGACCGGCGCCTCGCGCCCTGTCCAGATCGGCCCCGTGTGGACCGCCTTTGTGACCTTCACGCTGTTCGAGGCGGCGTACTACGCGGAGATCATCCGCGCCGGCTTCAAATCCATCGCGAAGGGCCAGTTCGCTGCCTCCAAGGCCCTTGGGATGACGACCCTTCAAACCTACGGCTCCATCATCCTTCCGCAGGTCCTGCGCGTCGTCAGCCCGATACTTCTCACCCAGACCATCATCCTTTTCCAGGACACTTCCCTGGTGTACGTACTTTCCGTCACCGACTTGCTGGGCGCCGCGTCCAAGGTGGCCCAGCGAGACGGGCGCCTCGTCGAGATGTACCTGGCCGTGGCCGTGGTGTACATGGTCATCTGCTGCGCGACGTCGCAGCTGGTGGCCGTGCTGAAGCGGCGCTACGCCGTGCCGGACCGCCGCTGACGGGAAAGGACGGTATGGCCAAGCCTGCACCAAATCGGAAAGCCAAGGCGCGCGAAGCACTTGGGCCTGGAACGCCGGTCGAGCGGCTGTTTGCGGTGCTGACGCTCGCATCGAAGATGGGGATGATCTCCGCCGCGGACGTCGTCTACATGCTCGATCTCCCGCGGCCGACTGCCCACCGGATGATTGCGACGCTGGAGGAGCTTCGATTCCTCCAGAAGATGCCCGTCAAGGGCAAATATGCGATTGCGCCAAAGCTGGTGGGCTTGGCGACATCGATTCTCGGGTCGACCATCGTCTACGCGCCCATTCAATCCTTGTTGACGGGCCTCGCCCAGAAGACCGGAGAAACGTGTGGACTTGCCGTGATGTCCAGCGGGGAGGTGGAGTACATCGCGAGCGTGATGGGCCAGTCTCCCTTGACGCTCCAGTTTCAGGCGGGCCAGAAGGCACCGCTGCACAGTACCTCCAGCGGCCAGGTGTTCCTGGCCGGACTCGGCGATGACGAGCTCGCAAAATTCCTTGCCTCGGGCCCCTGGGAAGCCCTCACGCCGAAGACCATCACTGATCCCAAGGCCATGAAGGACAAGTTGCGCAAGGTCCGCGCCGACGGCTTCGCCTCCAACGAGTCGGAGTACATCGTCGGAGTGGTCGGGGCCGCGGTTCCGATTCACGGTGCCGACAACCAGGTGGTTGCGGCACTGACCATTTCGGCGCCAAGAAGTCGTCGCACCCTTGACGAGGTCCACGCCATGGTCCCGACAGTCAAGACATACGCGGAGCGCATGAGGCGTTCGATCGCACAGCAATCCTGAAGATCCCCCTGACTCGGCCTGCCGCCTTCCTGCGACAGCGTGAGCACCGTGGACGCGGCGCCACGCCAGCGTGAACCGCGGGTGAATGGACTGTGTCATTCATTCCCGACATGGCGAAGACTTGACGGCCATCAAGGATTGCGGTGCCGCTGCCCATAGGCTGCGGAGATGCTGCACTCGACCCTGCCTTCCTCGAACAGTCCCGGCTTCCGCCCGGACAGCATGTTCACGGCCAGCGACCTTTCGGCCGTCTACGAGATGGCGCACCGGCTGAAGGCTGCATCACTCGCGGGCGGTCACGGCGACCGGCCCCTGCTCGGCAAGAACATCGCGCTGCTGCGCGCGCGCCCGCCCGAAGCGCAGCTGCCGGTGCTTCATCGCGCCGCGCTGGACCTGGGCGCGCACGTGGCGCATGTGCGCCTTGGTCCCCCGATCGAGCCGAACGGGATTCAGTTCCGCGGCCTTTCCCAGATGCTGGGCCGGCTGTACGACGCGATCGATTGTTCCTCCCTGTCGCCTGCGGAAGTGCGGCAGATCGAACGGCATGCGGGCGTGCCCGTCTTCGACGATCTCGAAAGCGCCGACCATCCGGCACGGGCGATGGCAGACCTGATGACACTGCGCGAACACGGCTGCACGCCGGCGCCGAACACGCAGATCGCCTTTCTCGGCGACCCCCTTTCGAGGCGTGCGGAGAACTTTTTCGAGCTCGCGCGCGCGGCAGGGATCCGCCTGCGCCAGTTCGATCCCTCCGGGACGACGGACAAGGCGGAATTCCTGGTGGACGCGCTCGACGCGGACCATTGGATGCTCCATGCGCCCTCCGGCCCGATCGATGCCGCGGAGTGCTCGGAGAACCACCGCTTCGTGTTGCAGGCCATGCTGCTTGCCGCGACAAACGGGGGCTGAGCCCGGCGCCTACCTTCGGGGGCCGATGTGGCATGCGCACGAGATGCTGTTGGGCTTCGCGCTGGTTCTGCTCGCCGCATTGGTCCGGGTTCTGCTGCCCCTGGTGTCCCCGGCCCATACCGTTGCCGCGGCGCTTTTTTTCAGCGCGTTCTGGAGCCTGGGTTTCGGCCTCTATGCGGTGCGCTACTGGCCCGTGCTGACCCGGGCGCGCCTGGACGGCAAGCCCGGCTGAGCGCTCCCTGCGTCACGGCGGCAGGTTGACGTGCGTCAAGGCAGGGGCCGGCACCGCCCGGCACCATGGGCGTTCACTTCGGAGCCTTCCTTGAGCATTCGCCATCTCGATCGCCTGCTGTCGCCGGCCTCCGTCGCCGTGTTCGGCGCCTCCAACCGGCCCGGCAGCGTCGGCGCCACGGTGTGGCGCAACCTGCGCGCCGGCCCTTTCGCGGGGCCGGTGTACGGTGTGAACCCGAAGCACTCCTCGCTGGATGGCGTGCCCATCTTCGCGGCAGCGGCCCATCTGCCCGCGGCGCCCGACCTGGCGCTGATCTGCACGCCACCGGCCACCGTGGCGCCGCTGGTCGCCGAACTCGGCGCGCTCGGCACCCGCGCGGTGGTCATCGTCACGGCGGGACTGAGCGCGGAACAGAGGAAGGCCGCGCTGGACGCGGCGCGCCCGTTCACACTGCGGCTGCTCGGCCCCAACTGCCTGGGGCTGCTCAGCCCGCACATCGGACTGAACGCCAGCTTCGCGCACACCGATGCGCTGGCGGGCGACGTGGCGTTCGTCTCGCAATCGGGCGCGCTGGTCACTGCCGTGCTCGACTGGACGCGCAGCCGCGGCGTGGGCCTGTCGCACCTGATCTCCCTGGGCGACCACTGCGACGTCGACTTCGGCGATCTGCTCGACCACCTGGCCAGCGATGCGCACACCCGATCGATCCTGCTCTACGTGGAGTCGATCGAATCGCCGCGCAAGTTCATGTCGGCCGCGCGGGCCGCCGCGCGCAACAAGCCCGTGATCGTGGTGAAGGCCGGCCGCGCCGGCAACGGCGTGAAGGCGGCAGCCTCGCACACCGGCGCGCTGGCCGGCTCCGACACGGTGTATGACGCGGCCATCCGGCGCGCCGGCATGCTGCGCGTCGACACCCTGCAGGAACTGTTCATTGCCGCCGAGACGCTGTCGCGCTTTCGCGGCAATCGGCACACCACGCTCACGGTCATGACCAATGGCGGCGGCGCCGGCGTCATGGCCGCCGACGCGGCCGCGCAAGAGGGCGTGGCGCTCGCGGAGCCCGACGCCGCCCTTCTGGCCCGCCTCGATGCCATCCTGCCGGCCCATTGGTCGCGCGCCAATCCCGTCGACATCATCGGCGACGCGCCGGTCGAGCGCTATGCGGAGACCCTCTCGGCCCTGCTGGCCGACGACTCGGCGGGCGCCGTGCTCTTCATGCATGCACCGACCGCCATCGTGCGCAGCGAGGACATCGCGCGAGTCTGCCTGCCGCTGGTGCGCAGCCATGCCTCGCGCGTGATGAGCGCCTGGCTCGGCGACAACGCGGTGGCGCAGGCGCGCAAGCTCTTCGAGGACGCCGGCATCGCCGACTACGCCACGCCGGAAGAAGCGGTGCACGCCTTCGCCATGCTGCAGACCTACCGGCGCAACCAGGACATCCTGATGGAGACGCCGAGCGCCAGCCCCCACGCCTCGCCCGACGCCGCCGCGGTCCGTGCGCCGCTGGAGGCCGCCATGGCCGAAGGCCGCGAGTGGCTGGGCGAACAGGAGGCCAAGGCACTGCTGAAGGCCTACGGGATCGAGGTCGTGCCCACGCTGGCGGTCACAGCGACGGCCGAGGCAGCCGTCGAGGCGGCGCGCGGCCTGGGCTATCCGGTGGCGCTCAAGATCCTGTCGCGCGACATCACCCACAAGTCGGATGTGGGCGGCGTGCGGCTCGGACTGGACAGCGAAGCCGCCGTGGCCGGCGCCGCCCGCGAGATGCTCGAGGCGGTGCGAAGCGCCAGGCCGCTGGCGCGGATCGACGGCTTCACCGTGCAGCCCGCGGTGCACCGCCCGCATGCGCAGGAACTGATCGTGGGCGCCAGCATCGACAGCGTGTTCGGCCCCGTGATCCTCTGCGGGCAGGGCGGTACCGCGGTCGAGGTGATCGGCGACACGGCCATCGCGCTGCCGCCGCTGAACCGCGCGCTGGCCCGCGAGCTGGTGTCGCGCACCCGCGTGGCGCGGCTGCTGGCCGGTTTTCGCGACCACCCGCCGGCCCGGCTCGACGCGTTGTACGACGTGCTGGTGGCGGTCTCGCAGATGCTGGCCGACCTGCCGCAGCTGGCCGAGCTCGACATCAACCCGCTGTGGGTCGACGAGAACGGCGCGCTGGCGCTCGATGCGCGTGTTCGGCTGTCGCGCACGCCCGTGGCCGGCGCCGAACGCTTCGCCATCCTGCCCTACCCGGCGCAGTGGGTGCGCACGCAAAGCTGGAACGGCCGCCAGATCGTGGTGCGGCCGATCCGCCCCGAGGACGAGGCGCAGCACCGGCGCTTCTTCGAATCGCTGGACGCGGAAGACATCCGCATGCGCGTCTTCTCGACCCGCAGGGAACTGCCGCGCAGCGAACTCGCCCGCCTCACGCAGATCGACTACGACCGCGAGATGGCCTTCATCGCCGAGGGCCTCGATGCCCAGGGCTGCGCCGAGACCCTGGGCGTGGCCCGCACGGTGAGCGACCCCGACAACGTGGAGGCCGAGTTCGCGATCATCGTGCGCTCCGACCTCAAGGGCCAGGGGCTGGGCACCCTGCTCTTCGAGCGCCTGATCGAGCATGCGCGCCGCCGCGGCATCGAGCGCCTGGTCGGCTTCGTGCTGCGCGAGAACACGCGCATGCTGAAGCTCTCGACCGCCTTGGGCTTCAAGGCCGACCCGGCGGAGCCGCCGGCCTCGGGCCTGCGGCGAATGGTGATGGACCTGGCGCCCCGAGCGATCCCGACGTGGTCGTCGGCGTGAAGCCGTAGTAGCGCTCGTTCAGGAAGCGCGCGACCTCCACGATGTCCTCGTCGCGCCAGCCGAGCGACGCGGCCTGCTGCCAGCGGCGGACCTGGACCTCGAGGCTGTTCCAGTCGGTGGCCAGCCTCCTGCTGCGCCAGTGCATCTGCGTGCTGTGGCAGGCGATGCAGTTCGTGTTGTAGAGCAGTTCGCCGCGGGACTGGGCCTGGGTCTGAGCCTGGGCCGGGCTGCCCTGCAGCGCGGTCACGACCAACACGGCCGCCGCCAGCGGGACCCGGCTTGGCGCATGCCGGCGGCCGAGGCGGCTTCGAGGGCCGTCGAGAGGGATCGGTGTAGGACGCATGCTCGTCTCCTGTTCGACCGCAGCGGGTGGAGGCGCCATCGTCCGCCCGGAGACTGCGCGCTCGCTTGATCCAGCGCAACGGATGCGCCGGTGGGGATGGCTAGAGTGGATTTCCGATGATTCTCCTTTCTGCTGGGCGGCAGGACTGGGCGGCCCGACAGGCCGGCCAATGAATGGATCCAGTGTTTTCACATCAATTCAGGAACACAACATGACATCCAGAAAACTTCGCTTCTTGCTGGCGCCGCTCGCCGTTGCGCTGGGCAGCATCGCCTTTGCCGCGGACAGCACCGCGCCGGGCCAGCTGAGCCCGCCCTCGAGCACGAGCCAGAAAGCCGGAGACGCCGCCGGCAGGGCCGCGAGAGACGCCGAGAAAGCGGCGCGCGAAGCCGCCGATGCCACAAAGGCCGCGGCAGAAAAGAGCAGGATTGCCACCGGCAAGGTGTCGAAGGCGCTGGCCGAAGGCGTGCGCCGCGCCGCCCGGAAAGCCGCCGAGGCCGCCAACCGGCTGGAGGAAAAGGCGAGCACCTCGGCAAGCAAGGCGCTGGACGAAAGCAAGGACGCCGCGCGCACGGTGGAGGAAGAAAGCAAGAAGGCCTCAGCTGCCACTGCGGAAGCGCTTCGAAGGGCGGAGGAGTCGCTCAAGCGTTCCGCCGAAGCCAGCAAGGAGGATGCTGAAAAGGCCGCGCAAGCCACGCGCGAAGCGCTCGACAAGGCCGTGGAAGCCACGCGCAGCGCTGCAAAGGCCGCTGCGGACGCTTCTGCCAGGACGGTCGAGGCCATCAAGCATGCGGCGCGTCCCGCGGGAACCGACAAGAAGTAGTCCGACGCGGCATTCCTTGAAATCCCGTCGAAGCCGAGGCGGTGTGCCGCAGAAGATGCTCTCCAACCCGAGAGAAAGAAACGAGGCCGTCCATGTCCATGCTCCAGTGGCTCGCCATCGCGCTGATCGCGGTGCTGCTTGCCGCGGGAGCGTGTCTCGCGCTGAACATGTTCGTTTTCTGGGTCACGCTCGACTGAATCTCGGGAGGTTCGAACATGTCCCTGATCCTTCTGAGAGAGCTGTCCGAAACGCCGCTGCCCTGCACAAAGGGCGATCCGGCGATGATCGACAGGTTGCGCCTTCTGGAGGCCGCCGGTCTGGTCAAGGTGCTGATCCCGCCCGTGCACGTCGACTGCGACCACTGCCAGCGGCAGGACCCGGCCACCGTGCTCGAGATCACATCCCGCGGATGGGAAGCCCTGCGCACCAATCGGGTGGTGGAGGACGCGCCGCTCCCCCCGCCACGGCAGGAACGCCCGCGCTCGGGCAGCGCGGCGCTGAATTTCGCGCAACTGGCCGCCTGGCTCAGCAGTTTTCGCCGCCGGCCCGGCCGGGCGACGTGCGACCACCCGGATGTGCCCGGGCGGGCTGACACCGACGGTTGACACAGTGTTTCCGTCTGATGCGCAGCATTGGCTATGCGGTCAAGCACGAGGTCTAAATTGAGATGGCGCGATTCGTTCTCTTGTTGCAACGGCTCACGCAACGCACAAGGAGACCCAAATGGCCACACTCAATGCATCCGGCGGCTACGAACTGCGCTTTCAACCGCTGTACGCCAATCACCGCGCCTTCACATTTCCTTGTGACGCAGTCGGCCACGTCGACATGGACTCGCTCAGCGAACCGATGTTCAACAACTACCTCTATGCACGCGCGATGATGGGGCTGGAGTTGGCCTGGCCCCAAGTGCGCGTCAGCCCGTCGCACTGACGCGCCGAAGCCTGCGAGCCGTCTGGCGGCGGATCCATTTTTCAGCCTCCACCGCGAAAAAGACCCCCGCCGCGCAGGCCAGGCACAGCCCCAGTTCGCCGGCCGTCAGAGCCTCGGTGCGAAACACCGCCTGCAAGGCAGGCACGTAGATCACCGCGAGCTGGAGCACCAGCGTTGACAGGACCGCGCCGGCCAGCGGCAAGTTGCTTCGCAGCCCCTGGGTGAACAGCGAATCGGTCTCCGAGCGAATGGCCAGCACATGCCCCATCTGCGACAGCGTGAGCACCGTGAACACCATCGTCTGCCAGTGCATGCCGGTCTTCAGGGCCCAGGCCTGGATGCCCAGGCACAGCGCGGCAATCAGCAAGCCGACCCACAGCGCGTGCTGCCACAGCCCGCCCGCAAACACGCTTTCGCCTGGCGCGCGCGGCGGGCGCCGCATGACGTCTCGCTCGGCAGGCTCGGCGGCAAGGGCGAGGCCAGGTAGCCCGTCGGTCACCAGATTGACCCAGAGAATGTGCAGCGGCAATAGCGGGATCGGCATGCCCATCAGAGGTGCGAGGAACAAGGTCCAGATCTCCCCGGAGTTCCCCGTCATCGCGTAGCGGATGAACTTTCGGATGTTGTCGAAGATACGCCGTCCCTCGCCGACGGCCGCCACGATGCTCGCGAAATTGTCGTCGAGCAGCACGAGGCTCGCCGCCTCGCGAGCGACGTCGGTGCCGCCCAATCCCATCGCCACGCCGATGTCCGCCTGCTTGAGCGCGGGCGCGTCGTTGACGCCGTCGCCGGTCATGGCCACGAACTGGCCCTGGGCCTGCAGCGCCCTGACAATCCGGATCTTCTGGGCCGGGTCGACCCGTGCATACACGCGCACGTCGCGGGCCGCGCGCTGCAACGCGTCGTCGTCCATCGCGCCGAGCTGCGCACCCGTGAGCGGCGGCGCGTTGCCCTCGGCAATGCCGAGTTCGCGCGCGATGGCCATTGCCGTTGCCGGATGGTCGCCGGTGATCATCACCGGCGTGATGCCCGCGCTGCGGCAGTCGGCCACGGCGGCCTTGGCCTGAGGGCGCGGCGGATCGGCCAGCCCCACGAGCCCGAGCAGGACCATGTCGGATTCGACGGCATCGGCGGCCTGGCCCGCGGGGTCCTTGGCGAAGCAGCGGTGCGCCACCGCGAGCACGCGCAGCCCTTGCGCTGCCAGTGCCTCCGCGGCGAACAGGGCCTCGGCGCCGTCCAGCAGCAGATCTCCCTGCCCTGATGCCAGTCGGGTGCAGCGCGGCAGCACCGTTTCGGGTGCGCCCTTGGTGACGGCGAGCCAGCCTTCATGCGCGCGGTGCAGCGTACTCATGCGCTTGCGCTCGGAGTCGAAAGGCCACTCGTGCAAGCGGGCATGGGCTGCGCGCACCGCACCGGGATCGACGCCATCGGCCTGGGCGGCTTCGACCAGTGCGGTCTCGGTGGGGTCTCCCATCCACGCTCCCTGGGCATCGATGCTGGCGTCGGTGCACAGCAGCACCGCACGCCAAATGGATTCCCGTGATCCACCGGCAAGAAGATCCACCACCTGGACCCGCATCCGGTTCTGCGTCAGGGTGCCGGTCTTGTCGGAGCAGATCACGCTCACGGAGCCGAGCGTTTCGACGGAGGGCAGACGGCGAACGAGCGCGTTCACCTTCACCATGCGGCGAGCGCCCAGCGCGAGCAGCACGGTCACCACGGCAGGCAGTGCCTCGGGAATGGCCGCGACCGCCAGGCTGATGGCGGTCAACGCCATGAGCAGCACCGCTTCGCCGCGCACCACGCCAATGCCAAAGATCAGCGCGCAGATGCACAGGACCACCAGGGACAGCCGCTTGCCGAACGAAGCCAGGCGCAACTGCAGCGGCGTGCTTCGCGCCTCTGTGTCGCGCAGCAGGCCGGCCACGCGGCCCAGCTCGGTCTGGGCGCCGGTGGCGGTCACCAGTCCTTCGGCCCGGCCGTGCGTGACCAGCGTTCCCTTGAATGCCATGTTGAGCCTATCGCCCAGCGCGTGCGCGCCATGGGGCAGATGCGCGGTGTGTTTTTCCACCGTGACCGACTCCCCGGTCAGCGTCGATTCATCCACCCGCAGATGCGCGGCATGGTGCAGGCGAAGATCGGCCGGCACGAGGTTGCCTGCCTCGAGCAGCACCACGTCGCCAGGCACCAGCTGGCTCGTCTCCAGGATCTGGGTACTGCCCTCGCGCCGCACGGTGGCATGCGGACTGGCCAACCGCTTGAGCGCATCGAGCGCGCGCTCTGCCCGCCACTCCTGGGCGAGGCCGATGGCGGCGTTGAGCACGACGATGACGCCGATGGCCACGGTGTCCGCGACATCCCCGATGAGGCCGGACAGCAATGCCGCCGCAATCAGGACCAGCACCATGAAGTCTCGGAACTGATCGAGCACCCGTCGAGCCAGGCTGCGGGGCGGTGATTCCGGCAGGCTGTTGCGGCCGTGAAACTCCTGGCGCTTCAGAGCCTCGTCGGCGCGCAGGCCCTCGCGGGGGTCCACGCCCAGGTGAGCCGCGAGCGCGGCGACGGGATGCAGGTGCGCGTCGCGCGCCAGCGTGCCGGCATCTTGCGGATCGTTCATCCGGCGATCGTGCTCGTTACGGGCAATCAGGCCTTGACGATGCGCAAATGGCAGCAGGGAAGATATGCCTTGATGCCTATCAGGGCGGGTCGCGCTCATGCCGGCAGACTTTCACGCTGAATTCGCGGGCGCTGCTACGCGCTTTTGGCGGCTGCATCCCGCCATCGCGATTCGATCGACGCAACGTCGACGGCGCCGTCGGTGAACACCTCGATGGCGCGCGCGCTTTCCCCGTCGTCCAGCGGTTCGTGGTACGCCAGCTGCCGATCGAGCACCTGAAGGTCGGCCTCGGACGCGTCGTCCCCATGGGCGCAGCGCTGGGCCACCCGGTGCCGCAGCACCGCATCGCTCGCGCGGCAATCGAGAATCGAGCAGGACACACCCAACTCGGCTGCAAGGCGTTCGAAGTTCCGGCGCTCGCCCCGCCGCAGGAAGGCCGCGTCCACGATCACCGGGCAGCCCGCGAGCAAGGCGGAGCGCGCGCAGGCCCACATCCGGTCGAACGTGCGCCGGGTGGCTTCGGGCGTATAGATGTCGATGCCCTGCCCCGCCGATCGGGCCAGCGGGCCAAGGCCGAAAAGGCGCTTGCGCTCCACGTCCGAGCGGATGCGGACGGCACCCGCGAACTGCACCAGCTGCGAGGCAATGCTCGACTTGCCCGAACCGGAGAAGCCATGGGTGATCATGAGACGGGCGCCGCCATGGGTGTCCCGCATCAGCTCGTGCGCGCACGCCATGTAGTCGACGCCGCCGGCCGTGCCATCCGGCGCCTCGTGCCCTGGGCCGAGGCAAGACGCAAGCCCCCGCACGAGCGACCGGTACACCTCGTAGAACACCAGCACCGGCAGGCCTTCGTAGTCGCCGCTGTGCTGCAGCCAGGCATCGAGGAAGCGAAACGCGAGATCGCGCCGGCCTCGCGCCTTCAGGTCCATGGTGAGAAACGCGACATCGCTCATCACATCGATCCATCGCAGCGCGGGGTCGAACTCGATGCAATCGAAGGCCACCAGTTCGGCGTCCAGGCAGACGATGTTCGCGGTGTGCAGGTCGCCGTGGCATTCCCGTGCCGCACCGCCCTGCTGGCGAGCGAACCAGGCCATGCGCAGCTCGCACGCCTTGTCGTCGATCCATTGCTGCACCGGCTCGAGACGTGGGATGCCAACCTGCGCGCGCAACTGGGCGACGATGCGCGTCGCCGCCAAGGCGATTTGCCCGGGGTCGCCGAACGGGCTGGGCGGCGTTGCGCGGCCGGCGCTTGCATGGGAGGCCGCCAGGCGCTGCGCAAAGCGATCGAGCAGCGCCGGATCGAAAGAAGGAGCGCGCAACTGGCTGCGCAGCACCGCCGATTCGGGAAAGCGACGCATGCAGACCAGGTGGTCGATCGGCTCGCTGGTTTCATCCTTTCCGTCACCGCCGATCCGCGGCGCGTCGACCGTGCCGTATACCGGCACCACGCCCAGGTACAGCGACGGGGCGAAGCGCCGGTTGAGCCTGAGTTCCTCGTTGCAGAAGTGCTCGCGCGCCGCGACGCTGGAGAAATCGACGAACGGAAGATGCACGGGCTTCTTGAGCTTGTAGGCCAGCGCCGGCGTCAGCAATACCCAGGAGATGTGCGTCTCGACCGTTTCGATTTCGGTGCCCGACACCTGCCGCAATCGCTCTCGCAGCGCCGTGACGAGGGTCGTATCGATTCGTTCCATGGGAGGTTCAGGGGGCGCGCCTTCAATGCGCCGTCAGGACCGGCACGGTCATCTTCGCAAGAATCTGCCGCGTGACGCCGCCCAGCACCAGTTCGCGCAGCCGCGAATGCCCGTATCCCCCCATCACGAGCAGGTCGGCCCCCAGGTCCGAGACGCGCGACAGCAGCGCGTCCGCGACGTCGATGTCCGTGATGTTCCGCTCGAACGTCGCATGGATGCCGTGTCGCGACAGGAACTGGAGCATGTCCGCGATGGAGGGTTGCCGATCGTCGTCATCTTCGTTGGGATGCCGGAAGGAAACGAGCGTCACGCGCGATGCGCAGCGCAGCGCCGGCAGGGCCGCATGCAGGGCGACGGCGGATTCCCGCGAGCCGTTCCATGCGACCACGGCGTTCCTTGCGACGCCTTCGAATTGCCCGGCGGACGGCACGATCAGAACGGGCCGCCCCACTTCCATCAGCACATGGCCCGCGAGCCCGTGCACCGAGACGTCCGTCGCGCTCGAGGCGTCGTCCTGCCCCAGCACGACGAGATCGCTCGCGTGGCCATGTTGCACCACGGCATCGATGGTCGCGCCGTCGACCAGACGAACCTCGTACGGGAGGATGCCCGTCGCCGCGATGCCTTCCCTGAACTCCCGGCTGATGGCTTCAGCGCGCCGGCGCAGGTAGTCGGCCGATTCCGCAATGAAGTCGGTCATGCCCGTGGGGATGGCATCGGCTGGAATCACTCCGTCGTACGTCCCTGTGGGCAGGAGGCCGACAAGATGGCTTCCGTGCACCCTGGCCCATCGCGCCGCCAGCGCTGCGCGCGCCGGACTGCGGTCCGAATGGTCGAGGTGGACGAGGATGGTCTTGAATTTCATGGGGAAGACTCCCGGTCTGTGGTGCGCTGGGCAAGAAGAAGGCGGTAGGCGAATCTTCGGCGCCCGCGAGAAGAACCTGTTGATATTCATCAATTCATCGCCGCGGCACGCCGCCGCCGAAACGGCAAGTAACTGCCTTGCGCCGGAGTTGATCGAGCGCAATCCGCGGCGAGGCTTGCCGGCCTACGCTGGCCCGTCGCATTCCGCATAACTGCAAGGTCGACCATGAATCCGCTCCGTTCCATCCTCGTCCATCTGGACGGCACCGCCCGCGCCGAGGCACGGCTGCGGCTCGCCCAACGGCTCGCACAGGCCCACCAGTGCACGCTGACCGCGCTCTTCGCAGTCACGCCTGCAGTGCTGCCGACGCTGGCCCTGCCCGGCGGCCTGCCGGCGATGCCCACGCGGGGCCCGGTCGATCCGGAACATCGGGCGCGCGCGCTGGCGATGTTCGAGCGCGCGCTGCAGGACAGCCCCGTGCGCAGCGACTGGCAGGAGCTTCGCGGCGAGCCGGTCACCGAAAGCTTTGTGCACCGTGCGTTGACCGCTGACCTCATGGTGCTTGGACAGCGCAATCCGCGCGACGCCACCGGCTTCGACGTGCCCGGAGATTTCGTCGAGGCGGCGCTGCTCGGCAGCGGCAAGCCCGCCCTGATCGTTCCTTTCGCAGGCGAGCCATCGGCAAGGCTGGAGACGGTGCTGGTCGCATGGCGTTCCACACGCGAAGCTGCGAACGCATTGGCCACCGCCCTGCCCTTGCTGCGGAATGCGAAACAGGTTCACCTCGTCGGTACCGCGGACGAGAGTCCCGGCGGCCTGGCGCCTGCGATGGCGCAGGTTCGAAGCTATCTGCTGATGCATGGCGTCGGGCAGATGCACGAGCATCCGCCCCTGGACGCCAGATACCCGGGCAAGGCCCTGCTGTCGCTCGCCGGGAACGTGGGCGCCGATCTGCTCGTGATGGGCTGCTATGGGCACAGCCGGGCCAGAGAGCTGGTGCTGGGCGGCGTCACGCGCACCGTGCTGGATTCGGCCACCGTGCCTGTGTGGATGGCCCACTGAGCCACGCAAGCCGATGACCCCCCATACCGCCACTGCCCTGCGCCGTTCGCCCTCCGCCACCGGGCAACAGTCCGAGCAGGCCCCCGACACCGAAGCCAAGGTCCGCTGCCTCGAGTCCTTTCTTGCGGCGAGCGACGCGGGTGCACGGGCGCAGCGCATCGAAACCCACATGTCGTGGGTGCTCGTGGGCAGGACCGAAGTGCTGAAGCTGAAAAAGCCCGTGTGCCATCCGCCCGTCGACTATTCCAGCGTGGAAGCGCGCGAGTGCAATGCCAGGCGGGAACTGCGCCTGAACCGGCGCCTGGCGCCGGGCGTCTATCTCGGGCTGCTCGCCCTGCAATGGCACGACGGGACGCTCAGCGCCGTTCCGGAAACCTACCTTCGGCCGGATCGGCAGACCGTGGATTGGGTCGTCGTCATGCGGCGGCTACCGCAGGAACGCATGCTCGACGAGGTGATCCGGCGCGGCGAACTCCTGCCGCGCGATGTCGATGCGCTGGTGGGCACCCTGGCGGCCTTCTACCGGGGGGCCGTGCATGCCGACATCGACGAGGGCGAATACGCCGCGCGCCTTCGCCACGGGCTCGCGCTCGGTGCGAGCGTCCTCGAGCAGTTCGCCTCCGTCCTGCCCGGCGTTCACGAAGCATGCCAGCGAACACACGACGCGCTGCTGATGCACGAAGGGCTGCTGCGCGCACGTGTCGCCGAGAGACGTCTCGTCGAAGGCCATGGCGACCTGCGGGCCGAGCACGTGTGCCTGGTGGACCCGCCGGCAGTATTCGACGCACTCGAGTTCGATGCCCGCCTGGGCGAGGTCGACCCATTCGACGAGCTGTGTTTTCTGGGCCTGGAATGCGACATGGCCGGCGACGCATCGGTCGGTCCGCTGTTGTGTACCCGGATGGCTGCAGCCCTGGACGACACGCCCCCGCCCGCGCTGCTGCGCCTGTACGCGGCAAAAAATGCGTTGATGCGGGCGCGCCTGAGCGCCGCTCACCTGCTGGAGACCGATCCCCGCCATCCGGAGAAATGGCTGCCGCAGGCCTCCCGCTATCTGAAGCGGGTGCTCGTGGCGCTTTCCGGCACATGAACGGACCCGTGCAGCGAGGAAACCACGCGCTTCATCTTGCCGCTGCGTCCGCAGCTGGCGCTCTCGCCGACACGGCAATGAACGTGCACGCCGCTTGCTCCTTGCGCCGCCAGAAACGCCAGGAGCATCTTTCGCGCCTTCTGCAGCGTTGCCTGCGCGTCCGCGCCATGCCGGCCGGTTCGCAGCAGCAGCTCGCCGGGGGCCTGCTGCACCAGCTGGAAGTCGAACAGGCCGGCCTCCTCCTCGAGCACGGTGCTCACCGCCAGCGGGACGATCTGCACGGGCGGCGCGCCGCGACCACCGCGAAACACCAGCGTGTCATCGTCCCGCCCCTTGACCTCGATGGCCGGAAGGCGTGAGCTGCATGCACAGCGCGCGGCGAGCAGCGTGACGCGATCGCCCAGGTCGTAGCGGATGAGCGGCTGCACGTGATTGGCCAGGTTGGTGAGCAGCGTGGTCGCGCCGACGTGCCCGGTGGGCACGGCACGACCCTGCGCATCGACCGGCTCGAGGATGGCCCAGTCGCTGTTCAGGTGCAGCACGCCGCGGGCGCATTCGAACGCCAGCGACAGGAACTCCGAAGCGCCATAGCTGTTGGCAACCGGGCAACCGAAGGCGTTCTGGACGAACGCACGCCTGGCGGGCGAAAAGCCCTCGCCGCCGGTCCAGATTTCGTGCGGCGACGCCTTCAGCCGGCCGGACCGGCGCTCGTGCGCCAGCAGGACGGCCGCACTCGGGTAGGTGGTGAGCACTGTCGGCGCAAACGCATTCAGTTCCGCAACCAGTGCATCGATCGGCTGCAGGAAAGACAGGCTGCGCAGACGCTCTGCAAGACCCGGCTGGAGCCGGCGCAGACGCTCGACCGACACCGTGCTTGCAAAATGGCCGCCCGTCGCGCCGACGAAGGCGATGCGCTCGGTCAGACCCCACGGGTCCAGCCACCGCTGAAGCGGACGAAGCACCGGCCGGCGCATCGCTTCGAGCGCGTCGTACACCGCCATGGCGGCCGCATCCTGAACGAAGAGGCCCGGCTCGCCAGTGCTGCCCGAGCTCTCCCACACCATGTAGCGGTCGAGGTAAGGCTCGGCGATGTTCGCGCGGCCTGCAACGAAGCGGTGCAACCCGTCGGGATCGAGTGCCGGGTCGGCCACCCAGGACCGGAAATCGGCCATCAGGTCCGTCTTGTTTACGACAGGCAGATCTTCCAGCCTGACGGCCGCAGGATCGCGGCCCGCCAACACACGCCGGTACAGGGCCGATCCCGCCGCCGCCGCCCCCAGGAGAGACGCCAGCCGGTCGGCGCGCCGGCGGCGAAGCGCTTCGTCAGACGCATGCGCGGCCAGGGACACATCCGCCGCGGCCGCGCCCGTCTGCCATGGATCAAAGGTGGGCAGCATGGGGATCGTCTCCGTATTCGATACGCATGATGGTTCCTTCTTGAATCGGCGAGCTTGCGCCCATGGTGCGCTCGTGCGTTGACATGCATCAACCCCCTCTGCACTGCGAGAAAGCATGCGCACCGGGAGTACGGTTGATTCAACGCAAAACCCCGGTGTCTGCAGATGCCTAGAGTGACTGTTCGCGCCGACTCCCTGCGAGGGCAGATCCGGCGCGAAATCCAACCCAACTTCTGGAGCAAATGATGAACGCACTCACCCGCCTTGATCGGCTCGAAAACCTTTTTCCCGAAATGCTGCGCCGCTGGTCCCGGCCCCTGCAACTGATCGACGACGTCGAACTGCCAGCCGACATCCGCGTCGACGTGAACGAGAACGACAAGGAATACCTCGTCACCGCCGAGATCCCCGGCGCGAAGAAGGAGGACGTCCGCGTTTCGGTCGATGGCAACTATGTGTCGATCACCGCCGAAATCAAGAAGGATCAGGAAAAGAAGCACGGACGCTCGCTCATCACCGAGACCTATCGCGGCAGCGTGTCGCGCGGCTTCTCGCTCGCGACCGAGGTCGACGAGAAGACCGCCGTCGCCAAGCTGGAAGACGGCGTGCTGCGCCTGACGCTTCCCAAGCGGGAAGGCACCGGCCGCAGCACGCTCAAGATCCAATAGGCGCCCGGGCCGGATGCCGGCAATCTTGCCGGCATCCGGCCAGGCGCCCGCGGAGTCTCAACGCACCGCGCGCACCTTGACGCGCATCCCGTCCCGCAGCGCCACCGGCGGGTAGACGATCACTTCGGCGCCCTCGGCGAGCCCTCCGCGCACCCAGGCTTCGCTGCCGTTGCGCCCGCCGTGCTCGATCGGCGTGAGCCGCGCGTGTGCGCCATCCACCACGAAGACGGCCATTCCGCCGCCAGGCTGCGGAAAGACCGCGCTCACCGGCACCCGCAGGACCGAGGAGCGGAACAGCGTCACGATGCGCACGCCCACCCGGTAGCCGTCGCCCAGTGCCCGCCATTGGTCGGGCGACCCGACGAGATCGATGAGCACGTTCACACGCTGCTCTTCGATGCCCAGCGCCGACACCTTGGTGAACGCCGCCGGCTCGACCCGGCGCACACGGCCTTCCAGCACGCCCCCGCCGCCCCAGCGCTCCACACGCACCGGCGCGCCGGGCAGCGCCTGCAGCGCATCGGTGGTCAGAAGCTCGGCAACGATCTCCAGCCGTGCGGTGTCGCCGATCTCGATCAACGGAGCGCCGAGCGCCACCGTGGTCTCGCTGGTCTGCGCCACGCGCAGGACGCTGCCGCTCACCGGCGCGCGCACGGCGAAGATTCCCTCGCTCGAGCCCGTCGCGCGGATGGCGACCAGTGCGGCGCGCGCGGTGTCGCGTTCGTAGCCCGACACCTGCCGCGACTGCAGCGCGACATCCAGGTCCGTCTGGGCGGCCTGGAGTGCCAGGCGGTCGGCGTCGACCTTGGCAGCCGAGACGAAGTCCTGCTGCGCAAGCTGCTCGTTGCGCCGAAGCTCGATGCGCGCCTGCTCCACCGCAACGCGCGCGCGCTGGATGCCGGCGTCGGCACGGCGCACCGCTGCTTCGGTGGCTTCCACGCGTGCGGACTGTTCGCGCCGGGTGCGTTCGTCGAGCATGGGCGAGAGGGCCGGCGTGATTGTGGCAACCACGGCACCGGCCTGCACCGCATCTCCTTCGCGCAGCGCAATGCGGGCCAGCCGGCCGGCCAGCGGCGCGCTCAAGGCATACCGGTCACGCAGGCGCGTCCTTGCATCTTCGACGACCGACTGTTCGTAGGGGCCCATGGTGGCGCGCGCCACCTCCACGGCCAGCGGCCGCGGCGCGAAGGCCCAGACCAGGACGGCCGACATGGCCGCGGCCGCTGCAATCGATATCCACAGGGGCTTGGGGTTCATGGCTTTCACTCTCTTGTCTTCAGGGCGGAGACCATGTCGATGCGATCGATGCGGCGGCGCACGATCAGCGCGCTGGCTGCCGCGGCCACCACCACCGCCAGGCCGGCCACGGCATAGGTCCGCGCACGAATCGCCACGGGAAAAAGAAACTGGTCGGACTTCAGGAGCGAGGCGATCAGGTGGACCAGCGCGTCACCCGCGAGCATGCCGATCGGCAGTGCGACCGCGATGCCGATCGCCATCTCGCCCAGCAACAGGCCGGACACTTCCGCACGCGTGAAGCCGAGCACGCGCAGGCTGGCCAGCTCCCACGCGCGCTCGGCCAGTGCGATGCGGGCGTTGTTGTAGACCACGCCCACGGCGATCACCGAGGCAAAGAGCGTGAGCACCGTGCTCATGATCAGAATGTTGCGCGCCGTCACCTCCTGCATGTTGCGCAGCATCGTCGCCTTGCTGAATGCGCCGGCCGCGCGTGGCAGCGCCTGGATGGCTTGCAGCAGCCGCGCCTCGCTGCCCTGCTCCAGCGCGAGCACGAACCCGGTCGCGATGTCGCCCTCGCCCAGCGCGCGGTTCAGGGCCTCGCGGTTCATGTACGCGTTCAATCCCATCATCTCGGTCACCGTGCCGTCCACCCGCGCCTCGAAAGTGCGCCGGCGGCCCTCGTGGACTTCGACGCGCACCACGTCGCCCACGCGCAGGTCCAGCTTCTCGGCCAGCCGGTCGGTCAGCAGCAGCCCATCGCCGTGCGGCATCGATTGCCGGCCGCTCGCGTCCACGATGCGCAGCAACTCGCTTCGCACCGGGCCGCCCCGGATCTGCAGGCGCTTGCGCAGATGGCCGTTGACCAGCGTCACCTGCACGTCGCGCAGCGACTCGTGCGCGAGCACGCCGGGCAGGCGGGCCAGCTGCAGCGCAACGGCGTTGTCCGTCGGTTCCACCAGCCAGACCGAGACGTTGCTGCGCATCGACAAGGTGAAGGTGCTGTCGACGATCACCTCGATCGCGTCGCGGAAGAAGTTGCCCATCACCACGATGGCCACCGCCGCCGCGACGCCGCCGATCGACAGGCCCGTGCGCAACGGGCGGCGCTCCATGTTGCGAAGGATCATTCGCAGGGCCGGGCTGAGATTCGCCACGCCGAGCCGTTCGGCCAGCGTACGGCGGTAGCGCCCCGGCGCCGGCGGCCGCATGGCCTCGGCCGGCGTCAGCCGAACGGTGGCCGCGATGGCCGAGAGCGTGCCCAGCAGAGCGGTGGCCAGCGTCGCGCCGGACGCCAGCAGCACGAGGCGCGGGTCCATGCGGTGCTCGAACGCCGCGAAGTGAAAGACTTCCGCATAGAGGCCGACCAGGCGGCCACCCAGCCAGTCGCCCAGCGCGATGCCCAGGCCCAGGCCGAGCACGACGATCACCAGCACCAGGCTCAGGAAATGGGCGGCAATGGCGCGATTCGCGTAGCCCAGCGCCTTCAGCGCGGCGATCTGCTCGCGCTGCGTGGCGATCAGCCGCGCGAGCACGACATTGAGCAGGAAGGCGGCCACCCCGAGGAAGATGGACGGGAGCATGATGCCGAGCACACGCTGTTCCTTGATCTCGTTGTCGAGCATGGCGTGGGACACCTGCTCCTCCCGCGTGCGCGGCGCGGCGCCGCCGTAGGGCGCCAGCGGCCGGGCCAGCGCGTCGGCCACCTCGGCGTCGGAGACGCGCCGCACCGCTGCCGGAGCGAGCCGGACCGCGAGCGTGTTGAATGCACCTTCCATGTCGTAGGCGCCCGCCAGCACCTCCTGGTCGATCCAGAAGATGCCGAACCCGCGCTGGTCCGGCATGCCCCACAGGCCTGCGAACACGAACTCCGGCGACACCGCGGTTCCGACGACGCGCAGTTGCCGCTGCCGGCCGTTGAGCAGCGCGCCGAACGTATCGCCGGGTTTCAGGCCGCGCGCCTGCGCGAAGCCGAGGGACACCAGTGCGTCGATGGCATCGAGCCCGCCGCCCGCGGCCGCGGCGCCATCGAACAAACCCCGGCCGGCCACGATGCTCACCTGGTTCAGGCGCGGTGGCGTCACGCGGTCGATGCCGATCAGCTGGCCGAGCACGGGGTCGCTGCTCGACGGCAGCTGTATGCGCACGACCTGCTCGATGGTCGGCTGGACCTCGGCCACGCCCGGCACGCCGCGCAGCTGCTCGACGAGCGAAAGCGGTGCGCGCTTGACCGTGACGAAGATGTCCGCGAAATGTCCCTGCGCATAGAAGATGTCGCGGGCGTCGGCCAGGGAGTCGATCGCCGACAGGCTGGTGAGAAAGCCGCCGGCGCCACTGGCCACCACCAGCGCGATCGTGAGCACCTGGCTCCACATCGTGCGCAGGTCGCGCAGCAGTTTCCGGTCGAGCGCTTTCATGGCCGTGCTACCACGAGAGTTCCGCCGGCGCGAGACGGCGCGCATTGCGTTCGATCTTCTGAACCCGCCCGTCGCCGAGCGAGATCACGCGATCGGCCATGCCCGCGATCGAGGCGTTGTGCGTGATCACCAGCGTGGTGGTGCCGAGCTCGCGGTTGACGCGTGCGATCACGTCGAGCACCAGCTTGCCGGTCGCGTAGTCGAGCGCCCCCGTGGGTTCGTCGCACAGCAGCACCCTGGGCCGCTTGACGATGGCACGGGCTATGGCCACGCGCTGCTGCTCGCCGCCCGAGAGCTGGGAAGGAAAATGGTCGCGCCGCGCCGATAGGCCGACGCGGTCCAGCGCGTCGTCGATCGGCATCGGATCGGTCGCGATGTCGGTGACCAGCGCCACGTTCTCGTGGGCCGTGAGGCTGGGTATGAGGTTGTAGAACTGGAACACGAACCCCACGTGCTCGCGCCGGTAGCGCGTGAGCGCCTTGTCGCCGACGGCGATCAGATCCAGATCGAAGTAGTGCAGGCTGCCGGTACTGGCCACCTCGAGGCCGCCCAGGATGTTGAGCAGGGTCGATTTGCCGCTGCCGGAAGGTCCGAGGAGAACCACGAACTCGCCCGCCATGATGTCGAGATCGACATCACGCAGCGCCACGACATCGATGTCGCCGGCACGATAGGTCTTTCCGAGGCCACGGGCCCGGAAGACGGGAAGCAGTGGATCGGGAGGCATGCGTCGATCCTGCGGCGCGATGCCGCTCCGGGTTCTGATCTTCGTCAACTCCAGGCCAGCCTGCCTGATCGAAGAATCTGGCGCCAGCGGCCGACTGCACATGGCATCCTGGGTCGGTCGCATCGAACCCTGCCTGCCGCCGCCTCATGGCGCGGGCTCGATGCCAACGATCGGCAGTTGAGAGCGCACGAAGCTCATGGCGTACTGAAGCTCGCCGAGGCTTTCGGCATGCAGCGTGAAGAGCGGCTGGCCGAGCCTGACGCTGTCCTGCACGCGCACGTGCAGCGTCGCACCGGCGGCCGGGTCGCGCGGCGCGCCGGCCAGCTTGGCCATGCGCGCAACCAGGCGGGTGTCGATCGCCGACACCACGCCGTTGGCGGGAGCGGTCACGCAGTGCGTATGGGCGGCCTTGGGCGGCACGCGCAGGCCGCCCTGCGCTTCGCAGATCGCAATGAACCTGGCGAGGGCGCGGCCGCCATCCAGCGCCTCGCGCGCCATCGCCTGTCCCGCACCCGCCGCGGCCTTGCCCGCCATCTCCAGGACGAGCCCGGCCAGCAGGAGCGCGCGTTCGCGCAAATCCTGCGGCGCGTCGGCCCGGCGTTCGAGCACCGCCATCACGTCCATCGCTTCGAGCGCGGGGCCCACGCCGCGGCCGACCGGCTGGCTGCCGTCGGTGAACACCGTCTGTACCTGCATGCCCATCGCGGCGCCGACCGATACCAGGCTGCGCGACAACTGGCTGGAAGCGGCGTCGCTGCGCACCTTGGCCAGGGGACCGACGGGAATGTCGATCAGCACGCGCTGCGAGCCCATGGCCGCCTTCTTGGACAGGATGGACGCCACCATGAGGCCCTCGCTGTCGATGCCGAGCGGCCGCTCCACCCGGATCAGCATGTCGTCGGCCGGGCTGACGCGCATGGCGCTGCCCCATACGACGCATCCTCCTTCACGTTCGACCACACGGCGCATGGCCGCCAGGTCCAGGTCGACGGGCGCAAGCATCTCCATGACGTCGGCAGTACCCGCCGCCGACGTGATGGCGCGCGACGAAGTCTTGGGCATCACCACGCCGCACGACGCGACGATGGCAACGACCAAAGGCGTGGTCCGGTTGCCCGGCAGTCCGCCGATGCAGTGCTTGTCCATCACGGGCGAGGCGCCCCAGTCGATGCGCTCTCCCACGTCGACCATGGCGCGGGTCAGCGCCACGGTCTCGCCCAGGTCGAGGCCGCGGCCGGCGCAGACCGTCACGAAGGAAGCCAGGTGGATGTCGGGAAGGCGCCCATGGCTCACGTCTTCCATCAGTGCGCGCAGCGCGGCGTAGGCCAGGCTGCCGCCGTGCACCTTGTTGCGCAGATGCGCCAGCGAATCGAGTATCGGCGGGTGCCGCACCATCAGCTCTTCGCCCTCGGTCGCGCCCATCAGGTTCCAGGCCGCCTCCGACAGCGCGATTTCGTCGTTGCGCAGCCAGTCGCTGTTCACCTGGTGCAGGATCGCGAACAGATGGCGCCCGTTGCCGATCACCTCGACCTGCGCCTGCGACTGGAAGCCTTCGGCCCGGCAAACCGCACAGTCGCTGCGCATGTAGACCACCGACTGCTGGTAGGTGTCGATGCCGGCACGGCGGGCCAGCAGGCGGTTGTGTGGCGGCATGGGCGCTCCTTGGCTGCATGAAGCTTGGCACGCGCCGCGCGAAAGGGGGTTGATGCCCGTCAAGCGAGCGGGCCGGCGCTGTCCCGTGAATCCGTGTTCTGCGGGCGTCTTAAGGCAAATCGAATCTGCCGCCGCCATCATGTGAATCGTGTGACCCATGGGGTGGTCGCGACATGAGCCTACGTGGAGATGCCAATGGACATTGCAGCCCAGTCCCGCGCCGCGCCATCGCGCGCCGGCGCGCCGCAGCCGCCCGGTGCGCAAGCCCCGGCCGCCCCAGGCCGTGCCCGCCTTGCGGATGTCGCAGCCCTTGCCGTCATGCTGCTGTTGGCCATCGGTGCCGCCGCACTGGTGTGCGGCGTCTACAACGCCTTCGACGACGAGTGGTTCGGCATGAGCGGGTCTACACTGTCTCGCATCCTGGCTCTGGCCGGCTTCTGAGGCCATGCGCCTGCACCGCCGCGGCGGTTTCCGCGCTCCCGGTTTCGAGCCGCATTCACATGCGCTTGCTGATTGTCGAAGATGATCCCCTGCTCGGCGATGCGCTGGCCACCGGCCTGCGCCAGCTCGGCCATGCCGTCGACTGGTTCGGCAACGGCGGCCAGGCCGATGCAGCGTTGTCCGGCGCCTCGTTCGATGCATTGGTGCTGGACCTGGGGCTTCCGGGCGGCGACGGCATGACCTGGCTGCGCCGCTGGCGGGATCGGGGGCTGAAACTGCCGCTGCTCATCCTGACGGCGCGCGACGGCGTCGAACAGCGCATCGCCGGCCTCGATGCCGGGGCCGACGACTACCTCGTCAAGCCCATCACCATCGACGAACTCGCCGCTCGCCTTCGGGCACTGGTGCGCCGTGCCGCCGGCCGCGCGCAACCGGTCTGGCAGCACGGAGCGCTCGAGTACGACCCCGCCAGCAAACTCGTGCACTGGAAGGGCGAACGCGTCGATCTGACCGGGCGCGAACTGGCGGTGCTCGAGGCGCTCCTGGCGCAGCCGCAGCGCGTGCTCTCGAAGGCCCACCTGCAGGAAAAGCTCTATGACTGGAGCGGCACGGAGCCCGAAGGCAATGTCCTCGAGGTCCACATCCACCACCTGCGGCGCAAGATCGACCCGGGCATCGTGCGGACCGTGCGCGGCGTGGGTTATGCGCTCGGGTCCGGCCAGCCATCGCCATGAGCCTGCAGCGTCGCCTTCTGCTCTATCTGCTGGTTTGCGCGCCGCTGGTCTGGGGCGTGGCCTTGTACTTCTCCATCAGCCGCGCGCGGCACGAGGTCAACGAGCTCTACGACACCGAGCTGATCCGGCTGGCGCGCCAGGTGCAGTCCACATTGAGCCCCAGCTATCCGGGGACCACCCCGGTGCTGCCGCCCCCGCCCCGGGAAGGCACCAGGGAGGCCGGGGAGTCGGACGTCCGGGATCTCGCCGTGGCAGCGTGGGACGCGAAAGGCCGCCTCATGCTGTCGGATCACGAAGGCGTGGTGCTGCCGCGGCGGCCCGACGCGAGCGGTTTTGTCGACGAAAGGGTCAAGGGCCGGATGTGGCGCATCTACTACCTGCAGTCCTTCGACGGCGCCTGGCTGGTGGCCGCCGGCCAGGATGCGTACGAGCGTGACGAATTGGTGTACGGCCTCACGGTGACGCAGGTTGTCCCCTGGCTGCTGGTGCTGCCCTTTCTGCTGGCCGTGATGGCATGGGCCGTGCGCCGTGCGTTGGCGCCCATGCACCAGCTCACCGCCGAGCTGCGCCGCCGAAAGGCCGACGATCTGCAGGCCGTGCCCGTCGAGCGCGCGCCGGCCGAGCTCAAGCCGCTGCTGGGCGCCATGAATGGTCTGTTCGCCCGCATCGACCAGTTGCTGGTGCGCGAGCGCCGCTTCACGGCCGACGCCGCGCACGAACTGCGCACGCCCCTGGCCGTGCTGCGCGCCCAGTGGGACGTGGTGCGCCGCGCAGGCAGCCAGACCGAACGCGCCGCGGCCGAAGCCAAGCTCAGCGCCGGCCTCGACCGCATGGAACGGCTGATGACGCAGATGCTCTCGCTTTCGCGCGTGGAGTCCGGCGTCGCGCCACCCTTGACCACAGAGGTGGAATGGCCACGGATCGTCGAACAGGCCATGAGCGATTGCCTGGCGACGGCCGAGCGCCGCCGCATCGAGCTGGCCTGCGAGTGGCCGCCAAGGGGATCGCACCCCTTGCCGCTCCTGGGCGACGAGCATCTGCTGACGATGCTGCTGCGCAATCTGCTCGATAACGCGGTTCGCTATGCGCCGGAAGGATCGAGCGTGGTGCTGCGCATCGGGCGCGAAGACCTGGAGCTCGAAAACGAAGGAGAGCCCCTGTCGCCCGAGCAGCTGACGCGGCTGGGCGAGCGCTTCTACCGGCCCGACGGCCAGCAGGAAGGCGGCAGCGGCCTGGGGGTTTCGATCGTGCGGCGCATTGCCGAGCTGCACGGACTCGAGTTGCTGTTCGGCCCCGGCGCAGGCGGCCGGGGTGTGAAGGTGACGCTCCAGTTCGATGCGGCGCACCGCTGAAGGAGCAGCCGGCCTACCTGGCCCTGGTCTTCTCCAGCAGCAAGCGCGCTTCCTCGCGCCGCCCGCTGTCGGCCACCTGCCGGCCCGGCCGCGGCGGCGCCTGCAATGCCCGCTCGAGGTACGCGACGGCCAGGTCGGCCTGCCCCGTCTCGACCAGGTACTCGCCGTAGAAAAAGTTCGGATCGATCCCCTTCGGGTTGAGCGACAGCGCTTTCTGCAGCAGTTCCTTCGCCTTGGCCTTGTCGCCGAAACCCACGGGCCATCCCGGGACCTTGTAGTAGAGAACGCCCAGGCTGTTGTAGGCCGAGCCGTCGAGCACATCGCCGTCGATCGCGATCGCACCTTCGTACAGCGCCTTGGCTTGCTTTACCAGCCCCAGCGCGCCGAGGCCTCCCTTCTCACCGGCCCATGAACTGACGATGATGCCTTCCCAGACCAGCGGCTCCGCGCGACCCGGGTAGGTTTCGCTCACCTTGCGGGCCTTGGCCGCCAGGGCCTCGAAACGCTTCCCGCGTTCGGGCGCGGGCGTCTGGTAGCGGATCACTTCCCAGTCGTGCTGCAGGTCGACGACGGCGTCTTCGACGCCCGCCGCGAAGGACGCGCGCGGAACCATCGCTCCCAGGAGCGCGGCGGCGGCGATGCCGATCAGCCAACGGCGATTCACCGCAGTGGGCATGGGCGAAGCGAGTGAAAGGGCTTGTTGTGTCATGTGTCGTCCTCCGTGGGTCAATGTGCGCTGTGCAGCAGCGAATGGGAATCGGCTTCGGCGGGAGCGCCCGGGGTGTCCGGGCCCTCGAGAAAGGGCTGCGCCGGCTGTACGGGCGGCGGCAGCGCGCGCCGGTGCTTGTCGAACGCGCCGTCCAGCAACTCCGGCGCGAGCCCGTTGAGCCGGACGGCCAGCTTCTCGGGAAAGCCCAGGAAGCACTCGGCGGCCTCGCTCTCGATGAGCTGCAGCAGCGCCGCCGCTGGGATGTCGGGCCGGTCCGTCGCCGTGCCCGTGGCCTCGTTGTAGCTTTCGACCTCGGCGTTGTTGAAATCGGTGCGCGTGGTGCGCGGGCCGAGGTATTGCACGCGCACCTGCGTATCGCCGAGTTCGCGGCGCAGCGATTCCGCGAATCCGCGAAGCCCGAACTTGCTGGCGCAATACACGCTGAAGCCCGGCAGGCCCAGGCGCCCCAGCACCGAACCCACGCAGACGATCTGCGCCCGCGGCAGGCTGCGCAGATGGGGCAGCAGGGCCTGGGTCAACAGCATCGGCACCAGCAGGTTGAGGTGCAGCACCTGCGCCATGTCGTTGGCGGCCAGCGATTCGAGCCGGCCGAAGCCCGACAGGCCCGCGTTGTGGACCAGCACGTTGCAGCCCCACCCGGAAGCCACCTCGGCAATGGCCGCAAGGCTGGCGATGCGCGTCAGGTCGGCTGCGTACCATTCCACCGTGGGCCGGGGCACGCCGCAGTCGCGAACCAGCGTGCGCGCCTGCATCGCCAGCCGCGCCGGAGATCGACCCACCAGCATCACCGATGCCCCGGCGTTCACCAACCGGGTGGCCGCGGCCTGTCCGATGCCGCCGCTCGCGCCGGTCAGCAACACCCGGGCTTGCGAGGTCTTCATGCCTTCACCTCCGCGCCGGTGTTCGCCTGCGGCAGCGGCAGGCTGCGGAACACGTCGCCGTACAGGCGGTAGAAGGCGCGCGCGGCATGGATGATGTCCGCCTGGTCCTGCGGGTCCTCGACCTGGTTCATCAGCAGCTCGAAATGCGCGGTGTGCTCCCGGTCCAGCATGCCGTGCGAACGCAGGTAGGTGAACGCAGCATCGGGCAGCTGCAGCGGCTTCTGGATCTGGTCGGCGGCCATCAGCGCCAGCGACACGCTCGTGCCCTCGAGCACGTGCACCATCCCGAAGAACCCGAGCGGGTTGCGCCGCGCAATGGTGTCGTAGGCGTAGGCCACCATGACCTCGGTGGCATGGCCGGGCTGCCCGTCGCGCACGGCCTGCGCATCGCCGCCGCATGCGCGGATGTCGTCGAGGATCCACTCGTCATGGCCCCGCTCTTCCTCGACGTATTCGTCGAGCGGTTCGCGCAGCCACGCGTTGCGTGCCGGCAATGCCGCCTTGCACGCTTGCAGCAGGGGCACGGTGTGGCGCACGTGGTGGTAGGCCTCGCGCAGGAAGGCCAGGTAGCTCGGCAGCGAGACCTCGCCGCGCAGGCAGCCCTGGATGATGGGCGTGCCGAGCAGGTTCGCCCGGGTGTCGGCGGTCTGTTCGACCAGGCGGTCATGGAAGCTCATGGGGACTCCAGTGGATTCGGTCAGGGTGCGGCGGCGATGCCGAGGGCATCGGCGTGCAGTGGCAGGATCGCCGCGCGTTGCGGACGGCCGTTGGCCGTGGCCATGCCGGATGCGGCATCGAAGTTCGCCCGGCCGCGGACCCAGCGCTGGATCCGGGCGTAGTCGGGCAGCGTGGCATTGGCGGCGTCGACGGCGGCCTGCAGCTGCGCATCGGGGGCGTCGGCGCGCACCGGCCAGAGCACGGCGCAGAGCGCCGGCTGGGCATCGCCGAACACCACGGCCTGGGCGATGGCGTGCTCGCCGCGCAGGGCCGTCTCGACCCATTCGGGCGACACGTTGCGGCCGAAGGCGGTGATCAGAAGATGCTTCTTGCGGCCGCTGATGTGCAGGTAGCCGTCGGCGTCGATCCGGCCCAGGTCGCCGGTGGGCCACCACTGCGGCGGCGCGGTGGCGTCGCCGAGGTAGCCGAGGAACAGGCTGCCGGCCACCTCCACTTCGCCGTCCGGCGCGATGCGCAGCCGCGCATGCGGCAGCGCGCGGCCGGCCGTGCCGGGACGGTCGTGCCCGGGCAGGTTGAGCGTCTGCACGGAAGCGCCTTCGGACAGGCCATAACCCTCGAAGGCCGGAATGCCGAGCGCGCGCGCGTCGTGCAGCAGCTTGGCGCCCACCGCCGCGCCGCCCACGGCCACCAGCTTCAGCGAGTCCGGCGCGCGCTGGCCGCTCTGCAGCAGGTAGCCGGACCAGGCGCGCAGCATCTGCGGCAGCAGGATGATGCTGTGCGGCTGCTGCGCCAGCACGCAGGCGTGAAACCGGTCCGCGTCGAAGCCCGAGGAGCCGTTCAGGCCCAGCTGCTGCAGCGGCAGCGTGACGCAGGTGGCGCCGCGCAGCAGCGGCGCCATCACGCCCGCGATGTTCTCCAGCAGCACCGCGAACGGCAGCGCGCAGAGGTGGCGGCGGATGTCGAGCGGCGCCATCGCCTCGACGAGGCCTTCGGCCACCCGGCGCATGGCATCGGCATCGAGGCACACGCCCTTGGGCGCGCCGGTGGTGCCGGAGGTGAAGGTGATCTTGGCCGTGCCCACGGGCATCGGCGGGGCCGCCGCCGCCAGATGCACGATCGACAGCGGCTGGCCTGCGACCGCAAGGTCCGAAGCTGCGCCTGCCGGCCAGCGCGCGGCGAGAGGCGGCAAGGTCAGCACAGTGTCCACACCGGCGGCGCGCAGCGCATGGTCGATCTGTCCGGGTGCGAAGAACACCGGCAGCGGCACATGCACCACCTTCGCCCGCGCCGCAGCCAGGTCGGCCACCACCCAGGCGGGCGAGTTGTCCATCAGGGTGGCAACGACGCGGGCGCCCTCTGCCCGCAGCCGTTCGGCGAGCCGGTTCGCTTCGTCGTCCAGTTCGGCGAACGTGACCCGGCGTCCGCCATCGTCCAGTGCCACGCCGGACGCCTCTGCACGCGGGCTCACTTTCGCGCTCCCGGCGCTTTGGAACGGCGCGCCAGGTGGTGGCGCAATGCAAGCCTCAGCTGGCAGGCCAGCACCACGGGATGGTGGTCGTAGTAGCTGCCCCAGTGCGCGGCGTCGGCACCCAGCGCGGATGCGTTGGCCGCTCCGAGCGTCAACGGAACGACACCGAGACGCACGAGCATCTTGCGCAACTCCTGGGTCACCGTGCCGACGATCCACTCGAAGCCTTCGGCCGCGAGATGCGGCGCCAGCCGCTGGATCAGCTGCGGTCCCTCGCCCGCCCGGCTTGCAGCGAGATGGCCGACCTCGCCGATGGTCTCGCGGGCCACCGGCGTGCCCGCGCATCCAGCGAGCAGCACCTCGACGGGCGCTGGAAGGTAGTGCTCGAGAAACAGCGTGTCGCGCGCGGCGTTGCGGTAGCCGGCCGCTGCGACCAGTTCGCCGTTCCTGCGCAGGCTCACCAGCCACGGCGCAAAGTGCGTCACCTGCGCGCCGTAGCGGCGCTCGTAGATCCCGCGGATGAATTCCTCGACCGCGGCGCGGTGCGGATCGTGGAGCCCGTGCACCGCGAATTCGGCCGGGGGCGTGGCGGGGACGCCGGCTGGCGGCTCGACCATGCGGGTGCGCGACGACAGGGACATGAACATGCACTTTCCTCAGGAAACCCGCCGCCAGCAAACGGTCCGGGCATGGGGTGCATGGTCGCGGCCGCCGATTAACGCAAGCTTAAGGAAGCCGCCGCAGGGCATTCGCCGCCCCGGCGCCGGCCGGAAGAGGCGCTCGCGCGCACCTGTCCCGACAGACGTCGGGGCAGATCCTTGATCCAGCGCAATGCGCCGCGGCCCGCGCTGTCCAGAATGGGCAATGCGCTCCGCAGGAAGCCAAGGTCCGTCTCAGGGTGCGCAGGATCGTGTGGCACTGCAGCCTCGCATCGACCACGCTGTGGCCGGAGATCATCTGTAGGCGCCTGACCGTTGAACCCGCGCGGCCTGCGCGCTGCCGCCACTGGAGATTCTCCCGATGACTGCCAGGCAACTGCTTTTTCGCCAAGAGGCCCGCGACAAGATTCGCCGCGGCGTGGATGCACTGGCCGAAGCGGTGAAGGTCACGCTCGGTCCGCGCGGGCGCACCGTGATCATCGACAGCGAATACGGCGCGCCGCAGATCGTCAACTCCGGCGTGGTCGTCGCCCGGGCGATCGAGCTGGAGGACCGGTTCGAGAACATGGGCGCGCAATTGCTGCGGGAAGTCGCTGCCCGCACCAGCGAGATGGCGGGCGACGGCACCACCACCGCCACCGTGCTGGCCCACGCGATGATCGAGGAAGGGCTGAAGTACTTGGCTGCGGGCATGAACCCCATGGAGCTCAAACGCGGCATCGACCTCGCGGTCGAGGCCGTCGTGGGCGATTTGAAGGTGATCTCGCAACCCTGCACGAGTTCGCAGGAGGTCGCGCACGTGGCCGCGATCTCGGCCAACAACGACCGGTCGATCGGCGACCTCGTCGCACGCGCGATGGACAGGGCCGGCCGCGAGGGCGCGGTCTCCATCGAGGACGGCTCGGGGCTCGTCAGCGAGCTGGAAATCGTCGAGGGGATGCAGTTCGACCGCGGCTTCCTGTCGCCCTACTTCATCAACAATGCCGAGAAGCAGACCGTGCTCCTGGAGAACGCCCTGGTGGTGCTGTGCGACCAGAGGCTGTCGGCGATCAACGACCTCGTCCCGCTGCTCGAAGCCGCGGCGAAGTCGGGCGACCCCCTGCTCGTGATCGCCGAGGACGTGGATGCGGATGCCCTGGCCACGCTGGTGATCAACAGCATGCGCGGCGTCGTGAAGACTTGCGCGGTCAAGGCGCCGGGCTTCGGCGACCGGCGCAAGCTGCTGCTGCAGGACATCGGCATCCTGACCGGCGGGCAGGTGATCTCGAACGAACTGGGCCTGAGCCTGGCAAAGGCCACACTCGAGCACCTGGGCCGTGCACGGCGCGTCGTGATCGACAAGGACAGCACCACGCTGATCGGCGGCGCTGGCGAACCCCAGGCCATCCGCGATCGGATCGCTGCGATCCGCCAGGAGCGGGAAGCGCAGACGAGCGAATATGAGCGCACACAGCTGGACCAGCGCGTGGCGAAGCTCTCGGGCGGCGTCGCGGTGATCAAGGTGGGCGCCGCGACCGAGACCGAGCTGAAGGAGCGCAAGCTGCGCGTGGAGGATGCGCTGCACGCGACGCGGGCGGCCGTGGAGGAAGGCATCGTCCCGGGCGGCGGCGTGGCGCTGCTGCGGGCGCGCACGAGCCTGAGGCAACTTGCCGCTCCCAGCCTCGACCACGCGTCGGGCATCAAGATCGTCCAGCGCGCGCTGGAGGAGCCCTTGCGCCGCATCGTCAGCAACGCGGCCGACGAGCCTTCCATCGTGCTGGCCAGGGTCGACGAGGCGGCCCAGCCGAGCTACGGCTACAACGCGGCGACTCGCGCGTACGGCGACATGCTGGAGATGGGCGTCGTCGATCCCGCCAAGGTGACGCGCCTGGCCCTGCAGAACGCCGCATCGATCGCCAGCCTGATCCTGACCACCGACTGCATGATCGCCATCGCTCCGAAGAAGGACTCTCCGGACGCTCAACGCGGCCCCGGCGGCGATCTCTACTGACGCTCGCCGCTCGCGTCCATGGAGAACCACATGACCGCCCCCGTCGCGCCCCCCGCCGCCGTGTTGCCCGAGACGGCGGCGCTGATCCCGATGCGCAACCTCGTCCTGTTCCCGCATGTCGTGACGGCAGTGAGCGTGGGACGCGAAAAATCGATCGCCGCACTCCAGCATGCGATTGCCGACGACGTGCCGATCGGCATCGTTCTGCAGAAGGAACCGGGCGAAGACGATCCGTCGGTCGCCAGCCTGTGCGGCGTGGGAACCCTGGCAAGAATCGTGCACCACCTGGATTCCGGCGAAGGCCAGCACCACGCCGTCTGTCAGGGCTTGAAACGGTTTCGCATCGTGGCACCCGTGGAAGGCCAACCCTACCTTGCCGCGAAGATCGAGATCGTCGAAGAGCTCGCCGACGTGTCCGCCGAGTCCGAAGCCCTGGCGCTTCAGCTTCGCGAGCGCGCAATCGAACTCCTGTCGCTGCTGCCCAGTGTGCCGGCGGAGCTGGTGCATGCGCTGCAGACCACGCGCGAGCCGTCCGCCCTGGCCGACATCACCGCGAGCGTGATCGACGCCGATGTGAACGAGAAACAGGCCTTGCTCGAAATGCTGTCGCCCTCGGAGCGCGTCGGCCAGCTCCTGAAGCTGCTCTCGCACCGCCTGGAGGTCCTTCGGCTGTCGCGGGAAATCGGCGAGCGGACCAAGGAGCAGCTCGACGACCAGCAGCGCAAGTTCGTGCTGCGCCAGCAGCTGAAGACGATTCAGGCCGCGCTCGGCGAAACGGGCGCCGACGACGAGGAGTTCGCGCGGATCGAAGCGGCGATTGCCGCGGCCGGCATGCCTGCGGAGGTCGAGGCGCACACCCGCAAGGAACTCGGCCGCCTGCGCGGGATGCCCGACGCGTCGGGCGAATACTCGATGCTGCGCAACTACCTGGACTGGATGGTCGAGCTTCCATGGACCATCGAGCCCGAGGCGCCGCTCGACCTCGCGGCGGCGCGCCGGTCGCTCGAAGCCGACCATTTCGGGCTCGAGCGCGTGAAGCAGCGCATCGTCGAGTTTCTCGCGGTGAGAAAGCTCAACCCCACCGGCCGCGCGCCCATCCTGTGCTTCGTGGGGCCGCCGGGCGTCGGCAAGACCTCTCTCGGCCAGAGCATCGCGCGCGCGATCCAGCGGCCCTTCACGCGCGTGTCGCTCGGGGGCGTGCACGACGAGGCCGAGATCCGGGGACACCGGCGCACCTACATCGGCGCGATGCCCGGCAACATCGTGCAGGGACTGCGGCGCGCCGGCGCCCGGGACTGCGTGATGATGCTCGACGAGATCGACAAGATCGGCGCGAGCGCCCAGGGCGACCCCTCCGCAGCGCTGCTCGAAGTGCTCGACCCCGAGCAGAACAACAGCTTCCGCGACAACTACCTGGGCGTGCCCTTCGACCTGAGCCGGGTGGTGTTCATCGCCACCGCGAACGTGATCGACAACGTCCCGGCGCCGATGCGCGACCGGATGGAGGTGATCGAACTGCCGGGCTACACGCAGGAAGAAAAGATGCAGATCGCGCTGACCTACCTGATCCAGCGCCAACGCGAATCCAACGGCCTGAAGGAAGGGCAATGCGAGATCTCGGCCGATGCGCTGCGGGCCATTGTCTCGGACTACACCCGCGAGGCGGGAGTGCGCCAGCTCGAGCGCGAACTCGGGCGCGTCATGCGGCACGCAGCGGTGAAGGTCGCCGAAGGCTCGACGGCCGACATCCGCATCGACGCCCGCGACCTCGATGCGATCCTGGGCCCCGCGCCCTACGAACACGAAGCCGCCTTGACCGGTAACGGCCACGTGACAGGCGTGGCCACCGGACTGGCCTGGACGCCCGCGGGCGGCGAAATCCTCTTCATCGAGGCGACGCGGGTGCCGGGCAATGGCAAGCTGAACCTCACGGGCCACCTGGGCGACGTGATGAAGGAAAGCGCGCAGGCCGCGCTGACGCTGATGAAGGCGCGCGCAGTCTCGCTGGGCGTGTCGCCGGCGGGTTTCGCAGACGTCGACATCCATCTGCATATCCCGGCCGGAGCCATCCCCAAGGATGGCCCGAGCGCCGGCGTTGCGCTCTTCATTGCGCTCGCGTCGCTGTACACCGACAGGCCGGTGCGCCACGACGTGGCCATGACCGGGGAGATCAGCCTGCGCGGCCTGGTGCTGCCGGTCGGCGGCATCAAGGAAAAGGTGCTCGCGGCGCAGCGCGCCGGTGTCCGCACCGTGTTGCTGCCATCGCGCAACCTGAAGGATCTGCGCGATGTCCCCGACAGCGTTCGCGCGACGCTTCGCATCGTCGGGCTGGATACGGTGGACGACGCGATACGCCACGGGTTGGCCCCCGCCGAGGAGCCGCGCACCGACGCGGCGGGCGGCTGAGCGAAGCATGCCCTGGACCGCCGAGCGCTACCCCGCGGCCATGCGCCGGCTGCCGCCGCGCGTGCGGCAAAAGGCGGTGGAGATCGCCAACGCCCTGCTCGCCGAGGGGTATGACGACGGGAAGGCCATTCGCATCGGCATTGCCAAGGCCAGGGAATGGATGCGCCGCCAGCCGCCGGGCGGCGGCCGATAGCCGGGAGCAGCCAGGCGATCGCAAGAGGCGCGGGTCAGCGCCTGGCCGCCAGGATCCCGACGATGACCGCAGCCACCGCCACGACGCCGATCGCGCTGTAGGGATGACGGTGGATTGCCCGGTCGGTGCGGCGAACCGCCGATCTCGCCGCGCGCACGGTTTCGCCCTGCAGCGCGTCGACTTGCGAGCACGCCCGCTTGAAGTTCGCGATCAGCTTGTCGCCGGCCTCGGCGAACCGCGCCTCGCCGACCGTCTCGTCCAGGGCCCGCTCAAGCGCTTGCGTGGCGGCATGAATTGTCGCGTTCATGGCATCGTCCTTTCCATCATGTTGGCGTGCATCCCGGCACGCATCACCCATGCTAGGCGTGGTGCTTTTCCACAGGATTGACGCACGTCAAGGGAACCTGCCGCAACGCGCCGACGCCACGACACTGCGGGCCTGCGTCCAGCAGTTCCATGCGAGCAGCGAGCAACAGGTCGAGGCCCGGCCGCATCCCCTGTTTCATGAAGATTCCGAAGGCCCGGGATTCGCCGACCCACTGGCCCAGCCCGCGCTGGCGAAGGCGGCAATGAAGCGCGCCAGGTCACTGGCGCCAAGGCTGTCGATGCCGGCGGCGCGTGCGCGTCCGGCGCCACCGAACCGGCTGCACAGCGCATGGGCACCCTGGGGATTCGCCAGCGGTGCCCGCACGCTGACGACACAGCCATCGCCCGCAGGTCTCAGCACGGCGTGCGCGAAGTCCGGCGCCTTGTCGGCCAGGTGGTTGGCGAAGCACCCGAGCACGCGCCGGCTCCATGGCGCGTCGGGCAGCATGTGCACGCTGCCCGCGGGCCCCTGCCAGAGCACGGTCGCACTCGCCGCCAGCCGAAGGTCGCCGCGCCGCATGGCGTCGATGTCGTCGACGATGGGTTCGTGCGCCATCATGTCGCGCGGGTCTGCGTAGCGTGCCATGAGCGGGTACAGCTGGCGCGGCGGGATGCAGACGTCGCGTTCGTCGTCCCCGTAGGCGTTGTAGTTGATCAGCTCGCCCAGGCGCCGCAGTCCGGCGCGGTCTCCGGGCTCGAAGCCGTCGCCGAAGTCCAGCCGGTCGGCGACGGCGGCCATGTTGTCGCCATAAGCGCCGACGAGCGCCCAGGCGCGGCGCGCACCGCCCAGATGGGCGTCGACCAGAAGGCTGGTGCAGACATCGCTGGCCTCGTCGACATGGGATTCCAGGTGGGGATGGGAGGGAATTCCTCCGGACGCATGGTGATCAAAGTAGCGCACGTGCACGCCCCGGTCGAGCAATCGCAGCAAGTCGGTGCGATTGCGCTGCATGGACAGGTCGAACACATTGACCTGGTCACCCGCCTGGACGTCGACGACCCGGGCGAGCAACGCGATGTCGCGTTTCAGCCCAGTCACGAGCTCGGCCGGCCGGGTGTCCTGAAGACGCCATTGGACGACCGCGCAGAGGCCGTCGGCATCACCGTTGCAGATGTCGAAGCATCGAGTCATGGTGCATTTTCCCCCCTCCGGAGGCTCCCTGCCGGGCGATTTGATCCAGCGCAATGCGGCGGACGCGCAGCGTTCATACAGTCAATGCACGGTGGCCGCCGGTTTCTTTCGCGGGACCGTTCAACCTCATTCACTGCAAGGACACCCCATGAAAACCGATGCTCAATTGCGAGACGACATTCAGGCGGAACTGGCCTGGGATCCATCGTTCACGGCCGCCGATGTCGGCGTGACGGTCAAGGATGGCGTGGTCACCCTGAGCGGCCACCTGGCGAGCTATGCCGAGAAGTACGCCGTCGAACGCGCGGTGCAGCGCGTGCACGGCGTGAAGGCCGTTGCCGTCGAACTTTCGGTCAAGCTGCCGTTCGACCACGAGCGTACCGATGCCGACATTGCGATGGCCGCCGAACGCGCGCTCGAATGGAATGTGCTGGTGCCGGACGGCAAGATCCGCCCGATGGTGGAAAAAGGCTGGCTCACGCTCAACGGCGAGGTCGAATGGGACTACCAGCGCCGTGCCGCGGAAAGCGCCGTGCGCAGCCTGATGGGCGTGAGAGGCGTGTCCAACCTGGTCATCGTCACGCCCAAGGTCCGTCCCGCCGACGTCGAGAAGAAGATTCACGACGCGCTCGCGCGCCAGGCCGAGCGCGAAGCCAAGCACCTGGCCATCACGGTGAACGGGTCCCAGGTCACGCTGCGCGGCAAGGTCCATTCCTGGGCCGAGCGCAATGCGGTGCAGGGCGCGGCGTGGGCAGCGCCCGGCGTTTCGCTGGTGGTGAACGACCTCGCGGTGGACAATTGACGCGCGTCGCGCTGGTCGCCGGCGGAACCGCCGGCGTCGGCGCGGCCACGGCCGAAGCGTTCGGCGCGAGTGTCGACATGACTGACGAGCCTGACTCCATGCACGCCATGGTTCTGAGCGCGCCGATGCTGCCGCTCGAATTGGAGCGGCGCAAAGTCCCTCTCCCCGGCCCCGGCGAACTGCGCCTGCGCGTGCTGGCCTGCGCGGTCTGCCGCACCGACCTGCATATCGTCGACGGCGAACTGCCGCTGCCCGTGCTGCCGATCGTGCCGGGGCACGAGATCGTGGGCGTGGTGGAGGCGCTCGGTGCGGGTGTGGAAGGCCATCGCATCGGCGACCGCGTGGGGGTGCCGTGGCTGGGCCACAGCTGCGGTTGCTGCGCTTTCTGCATCACCGGCTGCGAGAACCTGTGCGACGCACCGCGCTTCACCGGCTACCACCGCGACGGCGGCTTCGCGAGCCACGTGGTCGCCGAGGCGGTATTCTGCTTTCCGCTGGCCATGCCCGAACCGGATGCCGCCCGCCTTGCCCCCCTGCTCTGCGCCGGACTGATCGGCTGGCGCAGCCTGAAGGCGGCGGGCGAAGGCGCGCACCGGCTCGGGCTCTTCGGCTTTGGTGCCGCGGCGCATCTGGTGGCGCAGGCGGCTGTTGCCCAGGGCCGCGACGTCTACGCCTACACCCGGCCCGGCGACCACGAGGCGCAAGCCTTCGCGCGTGGCCTCGGCGCCAGGTGGGCCGGTGCGTCGGATGAGCAGGCGCCCGAATCGCTGGACGCAGCGATCATCTTTGCGCCTGCCGGCGAGTTGGTGCCGGCCGCGTTGCGCGCGGTACGCAAGGGTGGACGCGTGGTGTGCGGCGGCATCCACATGAGCGACATCCCCGCCTTTCCCTATCGATTGCTCTGGGAAGAGCGCAGCGTGGCATCCGTGGCAAACCTGACCCGCGCCGACGCCCGCGAGTTCCTGGACTTCGCACAGACGCATCCGCTGCAGGTCCATGTCAGGACCTATCCGCTGGCGCAGGCCAACGAAGCACTGGCCGACCTGCGCGCAGGTCGGATCGAAGGAGCCGCGGTTCTGGTGCCCTGAACGGGCCTCCCGCCATCGCGCTGTTCCGGCCAGCGCCGGCCCGCCCTACCGCGCGGGCGATTGGAGTTTTTCGCGGTCCAGCATCATCTGCATGGTCATGTCCTTCATGGCCATGCAGCGCTTCATCATTTCGTCGGCCGGGGCACCGGACTGCGGGCCCGGCGCGGCGCCCATCTCGCACATCATCGACATCCCGCCCTGCATGGCCTTCATGTGCTCGGCCATCAGCGCCTGGCGTTCCTGCGAGGTCCTGGCGGACATCATCTTCTGATGCATCTCGCGCATCTGCGCCATCTGCAGGTCCGACTTCATGGCCGTGGGCGCAGGCCCTGCGGACGGATGGTGCAGCGCATGATCCTTGGGCTGCTTGCCGTCCATCGAGGGCAACGCGGAGCAACCGGCCAGGAATGCCAGTGAAGCCGCTCCCAGAATGTGAATAACGTTCATGGCGAATCCTTGAAAAGTTGACAAGGAATCATCGGTTCGGCTCCGGCCCGCCGGATTGACGAAGATCAAGCCAGCCGTGCCGGGCGCGGCCTACATTGATCGCTCCATGAATGCACATCAAGCACAGCCATGAACAAGATCCTCGTGGTCGTTTGCTCCTGCACGCAGGTGTCTTGATCGGATACCTCGTGCAATCGATCCAGCGCATCTTCCTCGCTCCGGCGTGTGCCGCACTGCTCGCGGCGCTCACGGCGTGCGCCACAGCGCCCGCACCGGCCGTTACGCCGGGGCTTGGCGCCGCCCGATCGGCCGGGGCGCCTTCGGCACCAGTCTTTTCCTCTCTTGTGGCAAGCCGCAGCGCCTCGGTCGTCGACATCAGCACGCTGCGCATCGGGCGCGACCAGAGTCCGGAGGACATCGAACTGGAGATCGCACCCGAGCACGACTTCGCCGATCGCCTCGCCTGGCCGCTGCCGGCCAGCGTGCGCGTCAGCCAGATCCGTGACCTGGCCTCGGGCGTGATCGTCAGCAGCGACGGTCTGATCCTCACCAGCGCGCATGTGGTCGCCAGCATCGACGAAGCTCAGGTCCGTCTCGACGACGGCCGGCGCTTCACGGCGCGCGTGGTCGGCGCCGACAGGCGCAGCGACGTCGGCCTGCTGAAAATCGATGCCACCGGCCTGCCCGCCGCCGTCATCGGAGATTCCTCGCGGCTGGCGCCGGGCGACTGGGTTGCCGCCATCAGCGCGCCGTTCGGCTTCCACGGCAGCGTGACCGCGGGCGTGGTCAGCGCCGTCGACCGTCTCGTGGGCGGGGCCGGGGACGTTCCCTTCATCCAGACCGACGTCGCCATCAATCCAGGGAGCTCCGGCAGCCCGCTCTTCAACAGCCGCGGCGAGGTCGTCGGCATGAATTCGATGATCTACAGCGGCAGCGGCGGCTACATGGGCTTGTCGTTCGCCGTGCCCATCAACCTGGCGATGCGGATCGCGACGCAGCTGCGCGCGGGCGGCACCGTCCGGCGCGCCCACCTGGGCGCCGAATTTCAAGAGTTGACGCCCGCGCTGGCCCAATCCTTCGCGCTGCCCGCAAGCTCGGGAGCGCTGGTAGTCCGCGTTGACGCAGACAGCCCCGCGCACGCCGCCGGTCTTGCGCAGGGAGATATCGTCACGGCCTTCGACGGCATAGCGGTGTTGCGCCTGACCGACCTGCTGCGCCAGATCGAGGACCGCGTCCCGGGCGACCGCAGCCGCATGGAAATCTGGCGACACGGCGCGCAGCACACCGTCTGGATCACGCCGTCCGAACGGCGGGTCGCCAAGGTCTCCCTCCTGTCCGCCGACCCGCCGGAATGGAACGACGGCCTGGGCCTGAGCCTTGGCGAGGTGTCCGCGGCGCAGAAGGCGCAATTGCGCATCGACAGCGGCCTGCTGGTTCGCGACGCCACCGGCCTCGCACGCAGCGAAGGGATCCGCGCCGGCGATTTCATCGTGGCCCTCAACGAGACGCGGCTCGATCGCGTCGATCAGTTCAGGCAAGCCCTGTCGCGCATGCCGGCCGGCCGGTCGGTCGCGCTGCTGGTGCTGCGCGACCGGCGGCTCGCCTATGTCGCGGTCCGCATGCCGGAACAACAGCCCGCGGCACGCACTCCAACCCCCCGAACGCCGATTTCAACGAGAACGCAATGAAACATCTGAACGCAACCGACCGCGACGCGCTGGCCCGGCAACTCGATCTCATGAAGAGCCAGGCCCTGAAGGAGCTGCGCGAGACCGCCCCGGGCATCGATGGAAGCTCGACCGAGGATGCGCACGACGTCCGAAGCCATGCCGACGAGGCCGAAACCGTGCGGCAGAACGATGTGCGCTTCGCCGAAATCGAGGTCGATCGCCAGCGGTTGAGCGAGATCGAGCAGGCGCAGCAACGCATGGCCGAAGGCCGCTACGGCATCTGTATCGACTGCGGCGAGGACATTCCGCGCGAACGCCTGCTGGCACAGCCCACGGCCATTCGCTGCGCCGCCTGCCAAGCCGCGGGGGAGCGGGCTCAGCGCCGCTGACCGTCTACCTGCATCTCCGCCGGGGAATGGCGGCGCCGCTCAGGCTGTTGTGATGTCGACGCGCGTCGGGCCAGAGGCGCCGCCGGTCTCTTCCTCGCCCGACGGGGCCCGCACGAGCAGTACCGGAACCGGCGCCAAGCGCAGGATCTGCTCGGCACCGCTGCCCAGCAGCACCCGTCCGACACCGCGGCGCCCGTGAGTGCCGATCACGATCAGATCGGCATTCCAGGCCTTGGCCTGCTCGGCAACGTGATCGCACAGGCGGCCCGCCAACGAGGTGAACAGCAGGGTCTCGGTCCGGATGCCGGCGTGTTCCGCACGCTCCCTGCCTTGCTGAAGAATCTGCTCGCCGGCCTCTTCCATCAGCGGCAGCAGATCGGGGGCGGAGGGGCTCCCGAAGCCGGTGACGTATTTCAACTCGTCCACGACATGGATGAGCCGCAGGACGGAGCCCATGAGCCCGGCCAGGCGGATCGCCTCGTCCAGGCCTCGAAGAGAAGTCGGGCTGCCATCGATGGGGACAAGAATGCGGTGATACATGCTGAATCCATCCTGAAGTGGAATGCGGATTCCAGTCTCCATGCAGTGCGCCGTCGCTGGCTTGACATGGCGCAAGCCCGCGCCCGCGGCACGGCCGAAAAATCGAGGTGTTCGCTGATCGGCCGGCGGCGAACCTCACCGCAGCCCGGCCCCAAGGAAGACAACGCCATGTACCACCACATTCTTGTCCCCATCGACGGCAGCCCCACCTCAGAACGCGGATTGCGCGAAGCGATCCGCCTGGCCGCGGAGCAGAAGGGAAAACTGCGCCTGCTGCACGTCATCGACGACTTTGCGACGCTGATGGAAATGTCGACCATCTCCAGCTTCGAAGCCGGCATGCAGAAGATGCGGGCCTACGGGGAATCCGTGCTCGCCGCCGGCAAGGCCGCCGCGGCGCACTCGCAAGTGGAGGCCGACACCATCCTGCGCGAGGTCACGCGAGGACGCATTGCCGACGTCGTGATCGACGAGGCCAAGAACGCGGCATGCGACCTGGTCGTGATGGGCACCCACGGCCGGCGCGGCTTCAGCCGCCTCGCGCTCGGAAGCGACGCCGACCTCGTCGTGCGCGGCAGCCCGGCACCCGTGCTGCTGGTGCGCGAGGAATCAGGAGGCTGACCGGTGAAGTCCGATACACAACTCAGGGCAGACATCCAGGCCGAACTGGAATGGGATCCGGCCGTGACCTCTGCGGACGTTGGCGTCATCGTCGATCACGGCGTGGTCACGCTGACGGGCCATCTCTGCAGCTATGCCGAGAAGCTCGCAGCAGAACGCGCCGTGCTGCGCGTCGGCGGCGTCAAAGCGCTGGCCGTCGAGGCCTCGGTCAAGCTGGCCGCCGGGTTTCAACGCACCGATGCCGACATCGCACAGGCCGTCGAGCATGCACTCGCATGGAACGTGCAGGTGCCGCACGACACGGTCAGGCCGATGGTCGAAGGCGGATGGGTCACGCTGACCGGTGAAGTCGAGTGGGACTACCAGCGCCAGGCCGCGGAATCCACGGTGCGCAATCTGCTGGGCGTGACCGGCATCACGAACCTCGTGAAGATCAAGCTGCAGACGTGTTCCGCCGACGTGGAACGGCAGGTGCAGGACGCGCTCATCCGGGTGTTCCGTGGCGAGCCGCGGCAGATTGCAGTCGATGTGACCGGCTCGCAGATCGTGCTGCGCGGCAAGGTGCGCTCCTGGGCGGAACTCAAGGCTGTCTACGGTGCAGTGTGGTCCGCGCCGGGTGTCGTTTCAGTGGTCAACGAATTGGCCGTGGAAGCCTGAGCCGGCGACCTCACAGCTCCCGGGATTCACGGTACTCGGGCACGGTGCACGGCCAGCCGTAGCGCTCCTCGATGGCCAGCCTCAGCGCATCGGCGGCCACCGGTTCGCCGTGGGTCACGAACACGCGGCGCGGCGCCTTCTGCGAAGCGAGCCAGCCAAGCAGTTGCTCCCGGTCGGCATGGGCGGACAGGGTTTCGAGGTTGGCCACCTCGGCGCGCACAGGCACGTAGGCGCCATGGATCTTGACCGCATCCGCGCCACCCACCAATGCCGCACCGCGCGTGCCCGCGGCCTGGAAGCCCACGAACAGAATCGTGTTTCTTGGGTCCGGCGCATAGGCCTTCAGGTGATGCAGCACGCGGCCGCCCGTGGCCATGCCGCTGGCCGATACGATGATCGACGGATAGCCCAGCGTGTTGAGGCGCTTGGACTCTTCCAGCGTGTTGACGATTCTCGTGTTTCCGCTCATGTCGGCGCATTGTTCGGCGCTCATGCGGTGCTCGTCGAGGTGCGCCTTGTACAGGCGCGTGGCATCCGCGGCCATCGGGCTGTTGAGGTACACCGGCATGTCCGGTATGCGGCCTTCGCGCTTGAGCATCTGGATGCAATACAGCAGGGTTTGCGCGCGCCCCACCGCGAAGGCCGGCACGACCAGCACACCGCCACGCGCGGCCGTCCGGTTGATCACGCCCGCCAGTTCGCCGAGCGTGTCCGCTTGAAGGTGCAGGCGGTTGCCATAGGTGGACTCCACCACCACGTAGTCTGCTGGCGCAGCCTCCTGCGGTGGCCGCATCACCAGGTCGTCGCTGCGGCCCAGGTCGCCCGAGAACAGGATGCTGCCCTCCTCCCATGCGACGCGCAGGCTGCCTGCGCCCAGGATGTGGCCGGCCCGGACCAGCCGCCACGACCAGCCGGGCCATGGCGAGCATTCTTCGTCGAAGGACACGCATTCGAATCGCTTCAACGCGGCGCGCGCGTCCTGCTCGGCGTAGAGCGGCAGCGCGGGCTTGTGCCTGGAATGGCCATGCCTGTTGGCGAAGTCGGCCTCTTCTTCCTGCAGCCGGCCTGAATCGGGCAGCAGCAGTTCGCACAGGTCGCGGGTGGCGGCCGTGCAATAGACCTTTCCCTTGAAGCCGAGCTTCACCAGCCGCGGCACGAAGCCGCTGTGGTCCATGTGGGCATGCGTCAGCAGCACGGCATCGATGGCCGAGGCGTCGAAGGGCAGTGCGTCCCAATTGCGCAGCCGAAGCTGCTTCAACCCCTGGAACAGGCCGCAGTCCACCAGCAGCCGGCGGCCCTCGTGCGTGAGCAGGTACTTGGAACCGGTCACCGTGCCGGTGCCGCCGAGAAAATCGATGCGCATGGCTGCTCCTTGGCGCGGGTGGTCGGCTCGTCGTCAGTGCGACATCAGGACCGGCAGCGTCATCGACTCGAGAATGGTTCGCGTGGCGCCGCCCAGGATCCATTCGCGCGCCCGGCTGTGACCGTAGCAGCCCATCACGAGCAGGTCCGCGCCCACGTCGGCGGCCAATGACAGCAGCCTGTCGCCGGCGTCGCCCTCTTCGTTTCCGCCGTCATGCAGCGAGATGCCTGCGATGCCCTGTGCGGCAAGGTAGCCCTGCAGCTTCTTCAGCGACGCGTCGGCTTCATCGCCGTAGCAGACCGCGTGCACGCGCGACGCCTTGCGGAGCCAGGGCAGCGCGGCCGATACGGCGCGCGCGGCCTCGGGGCTTTCCTTCCACGCCAGCAGCACGGTGTCGCCCAGCGGCTCGAGCGGCCCCGCATATGGAAGCACCAGCGCGGGCCGCCCGCTCTCCACCAGCAGGCTGGGCAGAAAATCGCCCGGAAGTTCGGAGGCCATGGGGTCCTTGCGGTCGCGCTGGCCCACGATCACCAGGTCGGCGTACAACGCACGGCGGGCAAAACCCCACGGCGCATCGCTCTCGGGTTCGGTCCAGTGCATGCGGTGCGAACCGGCCGCATGGGCGGTGAAGCTGGCGTACATCCTGTCGCGCGCGGCCTTGTCGCTGTCGCGCATGATCGCAATGGCTTCTGCCGCACCTTCGAGCGCAAAGGGGTAGCGCATCAGCGCGGAGATGGTGCACGGCATGCCGGTCACCTGTGCATCGAACGCATCGGCCAGGCGGCGCGCGAGCTCGACGCGCTCCGCCGTGCGGGCGGAGCCGTCGAGATGCAAGAGGATCGATTTCGGGGTTGGCATGGAAGCTCCTTCCAGAAATGGTGTGCGTGGGCAGACCTTAGGCCCGCCGGGCGGCGCGGACCTTGCGCAACATCAATCCCGATGACTCTGCCGTCGCTTCTCCCTGCCGCCCGCCGGCTCTCGGCTGCGCCCGCCTCGCGCGCATGCTCGGGCCGAGACTAGGGGTGCCACGTGGACACAACCGCGGGAGTTTCCGCCGTTGGACGTCCGGCGAGCGCATAGGACAGCTCGTTTGCGGCCTTCATGATCGTCTTGGCATGGCCGAGCAACTTTGCCTTGGGCAACCGATCCGCGGGACCCGAGATGCACACGGAACCCAGCAGCACCCAACGCAAGCCGAAAACGGGGGCCGATACGGTCGCGACGTTCTTCTCGCGCTCGCCGATGGAGAAGTGATAGCCCTTCTTGCGAATGTCCTCATACAGCTTGCCGGGCTCGCCCGAGAACGCGAGGATGACCCGCCCCGGGGATCCCTGGTCCAACGGCAGCATTGCACCCATGCGCGCGTGGTGGCGAATGGGTTGCGGCCCTTCGACGCGGGCCAGACAGGTCCTGGCATTGCCCTCGCGCACATAGAACGCGGCACTTTCACCGGTCGCCTGCGACAGCGCCAGCAACATCGGCTCGACCACGTTGTTTGCATCGAAGCTCGATTGGTAACGTGCGCCCAGCCAGCCTGCCGCAGGCCCCAGCCTCCATTCGCCGTCGTCGCGCTGCACCACGTAGCCGGCCAGCGCGAGCGTGCGCAGCAGCCGCAGCGCGGTGGTCTTGTGCATCTGGCTTCGGCGGGTCAGTTCGGCCAGCGAGAGCCGCTCGTCGCGCATGCCGAACGCATCGAGCAAGTGAAGGGCGCGCGTAACGGCGGTGACGCCGCCGCTCACGTCGCTGTCGATCGCTCGCGGCTGCTCGACGACCTCGGTTGAACGCTTGGCTCTGGCTGCGGGCATATCGTTTCACGGAGTGGACCATGGTCCGTTTGGTGGACCACCATTGTATGAGGCGAAACGCGACCCTAGAGTTGCGGCATTCCTGGGAGCACCGCTCTGCAGGCCCATCGAACGATACGGAGACAAACCAATGCATCCCGCGAACCACGGTTCCATTCCTCGCCGCGCCGTGCTCGGCCTTGCCCTTGTCCTGGCCTGCGGCACTGCGCTGGCACAGGGCTATCCGACGCGCCCGATTCGCCTGGTGGTGCCGTTCCCCCCCGGCGGTGGAACGGACATCATTGCCCGCGAGGTGGCGAACAAGGTTGCGGCCGCCGAAGGCTGGACCATCGTCATCGACAACAAGCCCGGCTCTGGCGGCAACATCGGGGTCGACGCGGCGGCCAAGGCCACTCCCGATGGCTATACGCTGGTGCTGGGGCAGACCAGCAACCTCGCGATCAATCCGTCGCTCTACGCCAAGCTGCCGTACGACCCGGTGAAGGATCTCGCTCCGGTTGGCCTCGTCGCCTCCGCGCCGCTGGTCGTGGTGGTGTCGAGCGCATCGCCCTACAAGAAGCTCGCGGACGTGGTCGCTGCCGCCAAGGCCAGGCCCACCGCCCTCAATTACGCGAGCTCGGGCAACGGCACGGTCGCCCACCTTGCGACAGAGCAGTTCCAGAAGGCCGCCGGGGTGCAGTTCACCCACGTGCCCTACAAGGGTGCCTCCCAGGGCCTGACCGATCTCGTGGGCGGGCAGATCCAGATGTACGTCTCGTCGGTGCCGACGTTGATCGCCCAGATCAAGAGCGGCCAGTTGCGCGCCCTGGCTGTGACCTCGCTGCAGCGCAATCGCGACCTGCCCGACGTTCCCACCATGGCCGAATCGGGCTACAAGGACTTCGAGGCCGTGACGTGGTTCGGCGTCGCCGGCCCGGCAGCGATGCCGAAAGAGGTGATCGGCAAGCTCAACGCCGCGTTCAACAAGGCGCTGGCGACTGCCGACGTACAGAAGAAGCTCGCGGCCCAAGGCGCCGAAGTGGTGGTCGGGCCGCCTGAAAAGTTCGCATCGCTGATCCGCACCGACGGCGTGCGCTGGGGTGCCATCGTCAAGGCCTCGGGCATCAAGCTGGACTGAGCGCGCATGAAAAGGACGCCGGCTTCAGGCCGGAATGAGCCGCCCCTTTTTCCCTGACTTCCGAAAGCACTCCATGCCATCGACCCTTCCCGACATCATCCGCAACTTCGAACGCGTGCCTGCGCACATCGTGGCCCTGGCGGCCGACTTCCAACCGGCGATCCTGGCCGACGTCGCCGGGCGGCGCGGCGCCGTGGACGGCCGCATCAAGGCGCTGCGTCCCCGCATGAAGCTCGCCGGCACGGCGATCACGGTGGAAGTGCGACCCGGCGACAACCTGATGATCCATGCCGCCATCGCCATGGCCAAACCCGGTGACGTGCTGGTCATCGACGGCAAGGGCGACCAGACCTCAGCGCTCATGGGCACGATCATGATGACCGCATGCAAGCAGCTCGGCATCGCCGGCGTCGTGATGGACGGAGCGTGCCGCGACAGCGTCGAGATCGACGAGATGGACTTCCCCGTCTTCTGCGTCGGCACCAATCCGAATGGCCCGACCAAGAACATCGGCGGGCGCATCGGCCATCCGGTGTCGATTGGCGGCGTCACCGTGAACGCGGGGGACTTTGTCATTGGCGACGGTGACGGCGTGGTCGTGGTGGAGCGCGGAAAGATCGAGTCCCTGCTGCCGCTGGCCGCGAAGAAGGTCAGCGACGAAGCCGCGCGCATCGCTGCCATCAGGGAGGGCGACACCGCGGCCAAGTGGCTCGTGTCGGCGCTGCGGACGGCCGGCGTGCTGAAGGAAGGCGAGACGCTATGACCGCCATCGTCGTGACGGGCGCCGACCTGGCGCCGCAAGCCCTCGCCCTGCTCCAGGGGCATGACGTCGTCTACGCGGGCAAGGCGCCGACCGAGGAAGACCTTGTTGCCCTGTGCCGCAGGCATGACCCGGTGGCCATCATCGTGCGCTACGGCAAAGTGGGCGCGGCCGTCATGGACGCCGCCCCCTCCCTCAAGGTGATCTCGAAGCACGGCAGCGGTACCGACACGATCGACAAGGCGGCAGCGGGCGCCCGCGGCATCGAGGTTGTCGCCGCCGTCGGCGCCAACGCCGCGGCCGTCGCCGAGCAGGCCCTCGCATTGCTGCTTGCCTGCGCCAAGTCGGTGGTGGCACTGGACGCGCGCATGCACACCGGCCACTGGGACAAGGCCACGCACAAAAGCCTCGAGCTCGGTGGCCGCACCATCGGCCTGGTCGGACTGGGCGCGATCGGGCTGCGCTTCGCGCGCATGGCAGATGCGCTCGGCATGCGCGTGCTGGGATTCGACCCATTTGCCAGGGACCTGCCGGCGCATGTCGAAGCCGTGGACCTGCCGACCCTCTGGCGCGAATCCGACGCCCTCTCGCTGCACTGCCCGCTGACGGAAGACAACCGAGGGTTGCTCAACGCGCGGACACTGGCGCAATGCAAGCATGGGGTGATCGTCATCAACACGGCGCGTGGCGGCCTGATCGACGAGGAAGCACTGCTCGCAGCCGTGCGCTCGGGCCAGGTCGCCATGGCCGGGCTCGACAGCTTCGCGGTCGAACCGATGGCACCCGGCCACCCCTTCCAGGGCGAAAAGCGCATCGTGCTGAGCCCGCACATCGGCGGTGTCACCAGCGATGCCTATGTGAACATGGGCGTGGGCGCCGCCAAGAACCTGCTGCAGGTGCTGGCGCGCCAAGCCGAGACGACGTGACTTGCCGGCGTGCGCGACTCCGGCTGCCGGCCCGCCTCGGCTGTGCGCACTACCAGAAGTGGGTAGAAATCGAGCACGGTTCTTGGCATCTAAGCTGCAGGTAGCATCGTCTTGGGCAGCCCCGCACGCCACACCGCGCCGTGAAGAGTCTCGCCTTCCAACCACTGCGCAACCCTGGCGCGCAGTGCGATGAGCGCATCAAAATCCAACCCTGTCGGCACGCCCATACTGGCAAAAAGAAAGGCCGTGTCTTCGGTAGATACATTGCCGCTTGCGCCCGGTGCATGCGGGCATCCGCCAATGCCGGCGGTGCAGGCATCGAACCGGCGGACACCGGCCTCCCACGCCGCAAACACGTTGGCCAGGCCCAGGCCCCGCGTGTCGTGGAAATGTCCGCATGCCAGGCGATCGCCGGCAACGGCGAAACCCCTCTCGAACAAGCGCTTCACCTGCATCGGCTGTGCATAGCCCACCGTGTCGGCCAACCCCACGCGGTCTGCGCCCGCATCGAGCACGGCGTGCAACAGCCGCAGAACTTCACTTTCAGCGACGGCGCCCTGGATCGTGCAACCGAATGCCGTGCTGAGGCCGACCTCGAGCAAGCAGGCTGATCCGCTGCTGTCGCGCAGGCTGCGGATGCGGGCGATTTCCGCCACCACCTCGTCGGGCGTCTTGCGCAAGTTGGCCAGGCTGTGGGCATGGCTCGCAGACAGGGGAAGCAGCATGACGTCTGCGCCGCTTTCCAGCGCGGCTTGCGCACCCTTGAGGTTGGGCACCAGCACGGACGTCACCAGTCCTGGAAACCTCTTGGCGCTCGCCACCAGGTCCGCCGTGTCTGCCAACTGGGGGAGCAGGCGTGCCGGCACAAAGGAGCCGACCTCGATCTCACGCAGTCCGGCTGCGTATGCGCCATGCAGCCATTCGAGTTTCTGCTCGGTGGGAATCGTCCTGGCGATGCTTTGAAGACCGTCGCGCAAGCCGACTTCGCGAATGATCACGGGTGTGGACGCATTCATGAGAGCCTGTTCATCAAATCAATGCGCTGAGCCCACACCCACGGGCGTGCCTGGCGGTCCCTGCGCTGGTAGGCGGCGATGTCTTCCTCGTGGCTTTCGGCAAGGGTGATCGGATCCAGCCCCTGGAGCAGGGTGTCTCGCCGTGCTTCGTCGATCTCGAAGGCATGAATCGTTCGATCCGGAAACACCACCCGGCATGAGCGCAGATCCACCGTCACTGTCTCGCCGGGGTTCCGCTCCAGCACGGCCAACAGCTCTTCCACGGCGTCCTCAGGCAGCGTCACCGGCAGGATGCCGTTCTTGATGCAGTTCTCGTAGAAGATGGATGCGAACGACGGCGCAATGATGCCGCGGAAACCGAAGTCGGCAAGTGCCCATACCGCATGCTCCCGAGAGCTGCCGCACCCGAAGTTTGCGCGCGCGACGAGGATCGAGGCACGCCGGAAAGGCTCCCGGTTCAGCACGAATTCTTGCGTCTCGGTGCCGTCCTCGGCGTATCGCCATCGATGGAAGAGGTACTTTCCCAACCCGGCTTTCGACAGCGTGTAGACATGCTGGACGGCGATGATGGCGTCGGTGTCGACGTTGATCCTGGGCAGCGGTGCCGCAGTGCCTCGCAATTGAACGAACGGTTCCATCAGCTTGCTCCAAGTTCGCGGGTATCGGTCAGCTTGCCCGCAATGGCTGCGGCGGCTGCCACGGCCGGGCTGGCGAGATGCGTGCGCGCACCTGGCCCCTGGCGTCCTTCGAAATTGCGGTTGGAAGTCGACACGCAGCGGCTGCCCGGCGCGACCCGATCATTGTTGACGGCAGCGCACATCGAGCACCCCGGCTCGCGCCACTCGAAACCTGCATCCAGGAAGATGCGGTCCAGGCCGAGCGCTTCCGCCTCCCGCTTCACGCTCATGGATCCCGGAACCACGATGGCCCGCACATGCGCGGCAACCTTGCGGCCTTGTGCGACGGCAGCCGCGGCTTGCAGGTCTGAAATGCGGCTGTTGGTGCAAGAGCCGATGAAGACGTTGTCGATCTTCAGGCCAAGCAATGGCGCTCCGGGCCGGATGCCCATGTATTCGATGGCGCGTTGCGCGGCGTCGCGCTCTTCCTTGTCCACGATGTGTGCCGGGTCGGGCACGAGTGCATCGATGGCGGCAACCTGCTCCGGACTGGTACCCCACGTCACTTGCGGTGCGACGACGCTGGCGTCGAAGTGGAGCTCGGCGTCGTAAGCGGCTCCCTCGTCGCTCGCAAGCTCGCGCCAGTGCGAAGCAGCCATCTCGAACGCATCGCCGGCGGGCGCGAATTCGCGTCCCCTGACGTAGTCGAACGTGGTGTCGTCCGGTGCAATCAACGTTGTCCTGGCTCCCGCTTCGACACCCATGTTGCACAAGGTGAATCTTCCTTCCATCGGCATCGCAGAGATGGCCTGGCCTGACAGTTCCAGTGCGTACCCTGTTGCACCCGCGGTGCCGATCTGACCGATCAGATACAAGATGAGGTCCTTGGCGGTGACACCATCGCCGAGCACGCCATCCACACGGATGCGCATCGTTTTCGGTTTGCGTACGGCCAGGGTTTGTGTTGCCAGAACTTGCTCGACCGACGATGTACCGATGCCCCACGCCCACGCACCCAGCGCGCCGACGGTTCCGGTGTGGCTGTCCCCGCAGACCAGCGTGACGCCGGGAAGTGCGATGCCGAGTTCGGGCGCGACGACGTGAACAATGCCCTGCTGCGGATCGTGCACATCGAAGTGCCGGATCGCGTGCTCGCGCGTGTTCTTCCGGAAAGCCTGGATCAGTATTTTGCCCCCCTCGACCGTGTCGTCTCCGCGGCCGCGCTCCGTCGAAATGAGGTGGTCCGTGGTTCCGTAGGTCAGCTCCGGATTGCGCACGGTGCGTCCGGTGGATCGCAAACCCTCGAATGCCTGGGCGCTCGTGATCTCGTACAGCAGGTGCCGGTCGATGTGGATCAGCGACTCGCCACCTGGAAGGTCGGCAATGTGATGTTGATCCCAGAGCTTCTGGAACAGCGTGCGCGGCGTCATGGCAACCCGCCTTTACTGGATGACGACACCCGAGCGTGCCACCAGTTCGCCGTGCTTGACGTACTCCGACGCGATGAACGCCTTGAATTGATCCGGCGTCATGGGCGCTACCAGCGCGCCTTCGGCCGCGATCTGTTTCTGGAAGGCCGGACTTTGCAGCGTTGTGTTGATGACTTCGTTGAGCTTGCCGACCACCTCTGGGGGCATCCCCCTGGGGCCGATCACGGCGTACCAGGCTTCGAGGACGCAGCCGGGAAAGGTTTCAGACAGGGTGGGCACATTGGGCAGCGCCGGGGCGCGCTTGGCACTGGATACCGCCAGCACCTTGAGTCGGCCCTGCTGGACCAGCCCTTCCACCGCTGCGTATGACATGAAAGCCACATCGACAACGCCGCTGACAAGGTCCGGAAGCACCGGGGCCACGCCCTTGTATGGAACGTGCAGCAGCGAGAACTGCCCCTTGTCCTGCATGAACATGCCAGCAAGGTGAAGAATGGTTCCGTTGCCGGAGGAGCCCAGCGTCAGCTTGTTCGGTTGCTTCAACGCCAGCGCTTTCAGTTCGCCGACATTGTTCGCGGGCAGGTCAGAACGCGCGACCAGAACCATGGGCGACGTCGCGACGCCTGCGATCGGCGTGATGTCTTTCATCGCGTCGAACGTCAGCTTCTTGTAGACGTGCGGAAACACGACGTAGTTCGAACTGATCAGCGCGATCGCGTATCCATCGGCAGGGGCCCGTAGCAAGGCCTCGGTGCCCACGACGCCACCGGCGCCCGGTATGTTCTCCACGACGAACGGCTGCTTCAATGCCCTGGACATCTGGTCGGCCAGGCGTCGCGTCATGTTGTCGGCGCCGGAGCCGGCCGAGTTCGGCGTGATCAACCGGACGGGTTTGCTGGGGTAGGGCTCGGCTGCGCAGGCCGGCCCGAATGTGGCAACGAGGCCTGCAAGCGCGGTGACGATCGTTCTTCGGTTCAGGTGGGGCATGTTGTCTCCATGTGGTTGATTTGTGCGCGTGATGGGTCTTGTTCTTTTGAGTGGCTAGCTGCGCCGCGGCACGATGCGCTCTTGCGTGTTCAGTGCGGACCGGTGACAACGCCGGATGCAAAGAGATCGCGTGAATCCGTCGCCGACAATCCCCAAGCCTCGAGATACTTGGCCGTCTGCGCACCCACGCTCTGTGGCTGCAGGCGAACCGCAGGCTTTTGCTCGTTGATGCGGAACGGCATTGCCGGGAGTGCTGCATGCTTGCCTTCGACGCAGACATCCAGCAAGGAGCCGTTTGCGCCCAGGTGCTCGTCGTCCAGCAGGTCGAGGGGAGTGCGCACAGGTCCGAACGGAACCTGGGCTCGAATGCAGCGCGCCTCTACCTCTGCCATCGAGAACGCCGACAACGCCTCGTTGAAGCGCGGCAGCATCCAGCTCCGGGCGGCCGCGCGAGCCGTGTTGGTTGCCAATCGCGGGTCGTCGCGCAGATCGTCGAGACCGAACTCGTTGCAAAAGCGAAGCCATTGCGCATCGCTCGTGAGGCCAATGAACATCTGGCCATCGGAACACTGGCACAGGTCATACACGCCCCAGGCCTGCGTCCTGTCCGGCATGGGGACCAGTTCAGTGCCGCCCAACTGCACCATGGCCATGTGCTGCCCGACCAGGAATGCCGTGGTTTCATACAGCGCGCTGGTCACCAGGGCGCCGCGCCCGGACCTCTCGCGTTCGCGAAGGGCGGCCATGATGCCGATGACACCGAACATGCCACCCGTCATGTCGACGATCGACGCCCCCGCACGGATCGGGCGCCCGGCCGGCCCGGTCATGTACGCCAGGCCGCCCATCATCTGCACCACCTCGTCCAGCGCGGTGCGCGTTTCGTAGGGCCCAGGCAGGAAGCCCTTCAGCGAGCAGTACACCAGCCGCTCGTTCAGCGCGCTGGCAGCGGCATGGCCGTAGCCCAGGCGCGTCATGACTTCGGGCCCGAAGTTCTCGATCAGGACGTCGGCCCACTGGATGGCGTTCTCCAGGATGGGACGTGACTGCGGATTCTTCAGATCGACCGCCACGCTTTCCTTGTTTCTGTTCAGGTAGCCAAAAAAGCCAGAGCCGAAACCCGCCAAGGTGCGTGTCGGGTCGCCTTCGAGGCGTTCGATCCGGACCACCGTGGCACCCAGGTCCGCAAGGATGAGCCCGCAGGTGGGTGCCATGACCGTATGACCGAAATCAAGAACTTTCACTCCGGTCAGTGGCAGTTCTGCGTCGCCCAAATCATTGTTGTGTTTCATCTAGTGATCCTTTATGATCGTTGTATGAAACTATAGGGATCGAGGTACCTGATGTCAATCAACGAAAGTACTCCCCCGGCGGCTTCTCCAAAGGGCCTGGGGGTCAACGCGCTCGAACGCGGACTCCGGCTCTTGATGGCCTTGCGCAAGGACGAGGGTCAGAAGCTCAGCGAACTGGCCCGGACAACCCAGCTCGACAAGGCCACCGCCTCCAGGCTGCTGCGCTCCTTGATGCGGTATTCGTTCGCGATGAAAGACGACGAGGAGCGCTATCGCCTGGGACCGGCGACGGCTGTTCTCGAGGCCACGGGCGACACCACGCAGGGGATCGCAGCGGTCGTGCAGCCGGTCATCGATCGGATCGCCAAGGAATCGGGCGAGACCGCGGGCTTCTTCGTGAGGCACGGCGATTTGCGGTTGTGCGTGGCGGTCGCAACCGGCCACCGTGCCGTCGGCCACACGTTGAAGGTTGGCGACGTGCTGACCACGGAGCGCGGCGCTGGAGGACGGGTGCTGAGGCAGTACGAAGGAGGCCGGCCTGCCGGCAACCCGGACGTGGTGCAGACGAGCCTTGGGGAGCGCGATCCGGAACTCGCGGCCGTCGCCGCGCCGGTCTTCGATGCGAGAGGCAAGTTGCTCGGCGCGCTCTCGCTCTCGGGAACCAGCACGCGGTACTCGTCGCCTGAATACTTGCAGAGCATGCAGGCACGCATCGCCTCTGCAGCCCGGGAGATCGAATCCTTGTTCTTATCTCCGCAATGAGCAGCTGCTCCCCACACATGATCACCCTGCACCACTGCGTCAGCGCACGCTCGTTCCGGCCCCTGTGGACGCTTGAAGAGATCGGGCTTTCCTACGACCTCAAGATGCTGCCCTTTCCACCGCGCGTGCTGTCGCGGCCGTATCTCGATGTCAACCCACTCGGCACGGTGCCGATGCTGTCCGATGGCGCCATGCGAATGACGGAATCGGCCGCGATCTGCCAATACCTGGCCGCGCGATTCTCGGCGGGCCAGCTGGATGTAGGTTGCGGCGAGCCGGACTTCGGGCCGTACCTCAACTACCTCCATTTCGGCGAGGCGACCTTGACCTTTCCGCAAACGCTCGTGTTGCGGTACGCACACTTCGAACCGGCGGAGCGAAAACAGCCGCAGGTCGCCGACGACTACGCCAAGTGGTTCCTGGCACGCCTGCGGACGCTGGAGCCGCTGCTCGCCGCGCGCGACTATCTTTGTGCAGGCCGCTTCACTGCGGCGGACGTATCGGTCGGCTACGCCCTGTTGCTGGCCGAGCACCTGGGCCTGTCCGAGCGCTTCACTCCCTCGGTGGCGGCTTACTGGGAGCGTCTGCAGGCGCGACCGGGTTTCAAGGCCGCGATGGCTGCGCAATCGAGCGCCGCCAAGGCGCAGGGCGTCTCCTCGACCCCCGCACCGGACATCAGGCCCGATCGTCCTTGATGGGCGCCGCGGCGCCATGCGTCAGACCGCATTTCTGCTTTTCTGCCAGCCGAATCAAGTGGGTCTTGAGGAATTCCGGGGTCGCCCTGAAAAGCGTCGAACGGTCAGCTGGCCGCTCCAGAGGGTGGGTGCAACGGTCCGCTTCTCTTGTGGCCGACTGCTGGCGGTCAAGTCTTCCTCAGCGCTCGTCAGGTGGATGGCTTGAGCAACCCGTAGCCCAACTCCCTCGTGCCGTGTTGAGAGCAGCACCACTTCTCGCTCAGAATGTGCGTACAGCAAGACGCAACTTCTTGAAGCGCACAGGCGCAGAAGCGGTGTCCTGTTCCTCCATCAAGCTACGTGCAGCGTGCAGGCACACCAGAAAGTTCGGAACCGCTCGAACCCTTGAGTTGACTGGGATGCTCATGGTGCCGATGCGACGCCGAGTGCCCGGTCCAGTTCCTCGACAGACACGAATTGTCGTGCCAAGGCCTGCCGCAGGCCGGTGATGGCGTCTTCAGCCAGCACAAGGTTGGCGTGCTCCGACCCGAGGGCATGGTAGTAGTCCAGCCGGCGCGCATCGACCAAGGCAACGTAGCTCGCCCCGTTCTTGGTCAGCACCTTCTCTGAGCCGCTGCCGACCACGTCTTCGGCCAACTCGGTGAGCCGGGCGCGCGCTTCGCTGATGGGAACAATATCTGATGCTCTCAACGACATGTTGCAGATCCGTTAAATCCCAAGGACTTCAAGATCGTCGGCGAGGCCCTTTCAATCGAACCTATCTCCCTCATGATCCGCAAGGACGACCCGGCGTTCAAGAAGGCCGTCGACGACAGCATCGCGCACCAGGTCAAAGACGGCACGGTGGCCAAGCTCTATGACAAATGGTTCATGCAACCCATCCCACCATCGAATGCAGTGCGAGATGCGCGCGGTCGCCCTGAAATCTCGCAAGTCGGGGGCGGCCATAGCGGCTCTCGTCAAGACGGTTTCCGCGCTAGCCTTTGAGATATCCGATCACGAGGCGCGCGCCCTCGTCGATGAGCGTTTCCATTCGATCGTCGGCCAGCACTTTGGAATGGTGCAGGACCGCGTTATGCGTCAACGCCTCGATTGTGGTGACACATACAAATGATGCGAGCTCGAGGTCATCGACGCCGAGTTCGTCCCGAGCTCCTTCGAGATAGGCTCTGAACAGACTGAAATTTTCACGACTGAAGGTTTCCAGCTTCTCGAGCTTTCCCACGCGCGGGATCTGCTCGGCGAGCACTCGATGCAGTTTTGGATCGAGACGATGCGCTTCTACCGCGATCGCGACGAATTTGCGCATCGCCTCGTCCAGCGACTGGGTCGAAACCTGCGCCAACTCGCGCCGGACCATTTGCATGATCTGATGCTGGTGGCGCTCAATCACGGCGGCGACGAGTGCCTCCTTGCTCGGGAAATATTGATAGAGCGAGCCGATGCTCACCCCCGCAACTTCCGCAATGCGGTTGGTGCTCGCTTTGTCGAAGCCGTCCTTGACCAGAATGCGAGCAGTTGCCTCAATCAGGCTGTCGACAGTCGCGCGCGATCGCTCCTGAGTCGCGATTTTTCTGGGCTTGGTGACCGGTCTTCGCGCCATTTTCTGATGCCGTCAATGCGAGTAGCAAAAGCGAATGATCGCTCATATTCTAGGCAGACGCGCAAAGGCAGCGCAGCATCTTGCATGCGAGGCCCATAGCGCAAATACCCTAGGAGACCCATGACATGGACGGCACCTTGCACCATCTCTTCACATTCAAAGCTTGGGCAAACGACCAGCTATTGACGGCGCTTGCCCGGCTCGGCGACAACTCTCCAATCACTGCATTGGCCATCAAGGCTTTGAGCCACACGTATGTGGTCGACCGCATATTCGCCGCGCACATTAGACGAGAAGCTCACGCGTACCCTTCGGCCAACTTGAGTGAGTTGCCAACGCTTGAAGCTCTAGCCGCTGACCTCAGAAGAAGCGATCAGGAATACATCGACTATGTATCGACGCTCGATCTTTCCCAATTGGCCGAACGAATCGATTTCGCGTTCACTGACGGCGCACCGGGGCGTATGTCTCGCGAGGAGATGCTCATGCATGTCGTCACGCACGGAACAGGTCATCGTGGGCAGGTCAGCGCAGTGATGCTGCTCAATTCAGTTCCACCGGCCAAGGATGGCTTCACGACGTATCTGCATGAGGCGCAAGCGTCGACGAGAAGGCGGATTGCCGCTTGAACCCAGTCATCGGTCATTGCGGAATGGGGCGTCGGATATACCATTCACTTGTCTATGGATCCGCTGTACAAGAAAGCCATCGCGCAAGGGGTTGCGGGAATGGCCGTATTCGTTGCCTTCATTTTCTTGCCCGCGGGCACGTGGCAATACTGGCAGGGCTGGCTCTTTATCGGCGTCTTTTCCGTCTCGACCATCGCCTTCACCGTCTATCTCGCCCTCCACGACAGGCCGCTTCTCGAGCGCCGCATGAATGCCGGACCACAGCATGAGAAAGAGTGGCCACAGAAGATCATCGTGTCGCTCATCATCCTCGCGTTTTTTGTTTTTATCATCCTGCCCCCGCTCGATTACCGATTTGGCGTCTCGCCGGTTCCCGCATACCTGTCCCTTGTAGGGAACATCGTGATCGTCTTGTCCTTCCTCTTCATTTTCTGGGTGCTGAAGGTCAATAGTTATGCGGCAGCCAACATCAGCGTCGCGGATGACCAGAAGGTGATCGACAGCGGCCCCTACGCTTATGTGCGTCATCCCATGTACGCTGGCGCGCTCTGGCTCTTCATCGGCATGCCGCTGGCACTCGGCTCGTGGCTCACGATCTGTCTCGTCCCGCTCGTCCTGCCGGTGCTTTTATGGCGGCTTCTCGATGAGGAAAAGATCTTGCGCCGCGATCTTCCCGGCTACAACGAATACGCAAGCCGTGTGCGCTATCGCCTCATTCCGCATGTCTGGTAGGAAAGGAGGCAGCGGTCCGTCATCACCATGTGCACGTCGCCGCGAATGCCAAGTCCCGGAAGCAGGGGCCGGTCGCCCAGTCCCACCGGCTCCCACGAGGTTCGGGAGCGCTGTGTCAAGCCCATGCCGGAACGTCTCGATCGCCCCACTGATTCACCGGCTCACATGACTGGATTGCCCTTCTTGTCAAAGTGTGGAGGTGGCACGACGCACACCACTTCAACCTCCACTCTTCGGTTCTTGTAGGCGTCGGCTGCGACTGGCTGGGTTGAACCGTGGCTTGCGATGTGCACAACGTTGGCCAACGCTGGGTAGCGCCGCACGACCTGCGCAGCCACCTCCCCGGCTCTTGCCAAGGAGAGCGACTTCGCCTGCTCTCCGGTAGCCTCTGATTTGTCTGCATGTCCAGACGCAATGAAGGCGAGCACAGTGTTGCTCTTCTGAACTTTCCTGATGGGCTCGAAGAGCTTCTCGAGGCTCTCTTCATCCATGGCGGCACTGTTCGGAGCAAAGAACACGTCAGCGGCCACCGAGCATTTCGAAGCCAGGGCCGAATTTGGAAGCAGCAGCATTGCCAGGACGGCGGCAAAGACCCAGCGGAAAGGATTCATGCGTCAGCAAAAAAGATCGTGTGGACGGTGAGCAGCGGGGGCGTGCATTGTGGAAGCGCAATTCCGCGAGCCCGGCGAGTTCCGGCGCCGTCCTTGTTCCGAATCCGTTGCCCTAACCCAGCGCGTCATTCACCTGCTCGCGGAATTCGGTCAGGCTCACCGCCGTGCCGAGCTCCCGCGGCAGCGCGTCACGCACAGAGAACACGCCGAGGATCTTTGTTCCGGCCATCAATGGCAGATGGCGGAAGCCCCGTTCGAGCATGAGCACCACGGCGTCGGACACCAGCGTTTCGGGCGGCACGCAGATGGGGTTGGGCGTCATGACTTCACGCACCGCGGTGCGATCGGCGTCGAGCCCCCGGGCCAGCACGCGGGTCATCAGGTCGCGCTCGGTCAGGATGCCCAGCAGGATGTCGGGCAGCTCCATGATGAGCACGCTGCCGCAATTCGCGCGCGTCATCACACATGCGGCGTCGCGCGCACTGGCCTGCGGGCCCAGGCTGGTCACATGCTTGCGCGAGATGGATTGGAAAACGGTGCGCTCGGCCATGGTGCGCCCTCCAAAAGAGAAGGATGTGAATGTTGCAGCGAGCCGCCGCTCAGCGCAAGGAGGCGTTGAGCCGTTCCAGGGCCTGGGCACCCGGGCACAGCTCGGCGGGCCCCAGCGCATTGAGCGGCCGGTCGCAGGTGTTGAGCGCCGTGTGCAGGTCGGTGGCCAGCGGGTCGACGAAGAGCAGGCCGGTCACCACCTCGCCCATCTCCTGGTGCCGTTGCATGTAGGCCATGGCGGCGTAGCGATCGCCGGGGTTGTAGTCGGGATGCAGGCTGCGCAGGCGCAGCAGCGTGCCGTCGTGCTGGCGTACGTCCATCACTTCGCCCGGCTCGATGTCGACGGCGATCTCCTCTCGCCCGCTGATGAAGTCGATGCGGCTCACCGCCTCGTTGTGCTCGCGCACGTAGTCGTAACTCTTGGTACTGCCGGGGTGGTTGTTGAAGGCGACGCAGGGGCTGATCACGTCGATGAAGGCGGCCCCGCCATGGCTGATCGCCCCTTTGATGAGCGGCACCAATTGCGCCTTGTTACCAGAAAAGCCCCGACCCACATAGCTGGCACCCAGCTGCAGCGCCATGGCCACGAGGTCCACGGGGCTGTCGGTGTTGACGACGCCCTTCTTGCTCTTCGAGCCCTGGTCGGCGGTGGCGGAGAACTGGCCCTTGGTCAGGCCGTAGACCCCGTTGTTCTCCACGATGTAGGCCATGCGCACGCCGCGCCGCATGGCGTGGGCGAACTGGCCCAGGCCGATGGAAGCCGAATCCCCGTCGCCCGAGACGCCCAGGTACAGCAGGTCGCGGTTGGCCAGGTTGGCGCCGGTCAGCACGCTGGGCATGCGGCCGTGCACGGTGTTGAAGCCGTGCGACGCGCCCAGAAAATAATCCGGCGTCTTCGAGCTGCAGCCGATGCCCGAGAGCTTGGCCACGCGATGCGGTTCGATGTCCAGCTCCCAGCAGGCCTCGATGATGGCGGCGGAGATCGAGTCGTGCCCGCAGCCGGCGCACAGCGTGGAGATCTTGCCCTCGTAGTCGCGCCGCGTGTAGCCGACCTTGTTGGTGGCCAGCGTGGGGTGATGCAGCCGGGGCTTGGCGAGGTAGGTCATGCAGGCTCCTTCGGCTCGGCGGCGCCGGATGCTTGCGCCTGCAGGTGCGTGTCGATGGACCGGACGATGAAGCGCGCCGTGATGGGCGTGCCGTCGAAATGCAGCACCCGGACCAGCCGCGCGGGATCGATGTCCAGCTCGTTGACCAGCAGGCTGCGCATCTGGGCGTCGCGGTTCTGCTCGACCACGAACACCTGCGCGTGCTGCGCCAGGAACTGCACCACGCTGTCCGGGAAGGGAAAGGCGCGCAGCCGCAGCGCATCGAGGTGGATACCGCGTTCTTCCAGCGCTTGCAGCGCCTCGTGCATGGCCGGGCTGGTCGAACCGAAATAGATCACGCCCAGCTCGGTCTTTCGGGCGGCCGGGCGCTGCACCGGTTGCGGCACCAGCGTGGCAGCCGTCGCGAACTTCTTCAGCAGCCGCTCCATGTTGTAGATGTAGTCCGGCCCGCGCTCCGAATAGCGGGCGTAGGCGTCGCGTGTCGTGCCGCGGGTGAAGTAGCTGCCCTTGGTCGGATGCGTGCCCGGCAGCGTGCGCCAGGGGATGCCGTCGCCGTCCACGTCCTTGTAGCGGCCGAAGTCGCGGCCCGCCTCGAGTTCTTGGGCGCTCATGACCTTGCCGCGGTCGTAGGCCTTGCTGTCGTCCCAGGCAAAGGGCGCGCACAGGCGCTGGTTCATGCCGATGTCCAGGTCCGTCATCAGGAACACCGGCGTTTGCAGCCGGTCGGCCAGGTCCAGCGCGGCCGCCGCGTGCTCGAAGCACTCGTGCGGATCCTCGGGAAACAGCAGCACGTGCTTGGTGTCGCCGTGCGAGGCGTAGGCGCAGGACAGGATGTCGGCCTGCTGCGTGCGCGTCGGCATGCCGGTGGAAGGGCCGCCGCGCTGCACGTTGATGAGCGTGACGGGAATCTCGGCAAAGTAGGCCAGGCCGATGAACTCGGCCATCAGCGAAATGCCCGGCCCCGAGGTCGCGGTGAAGGCCCGCGCGCCGTTCCAGCCGGCGCCGACCACCATGCCGATCGAGGCGAGCTCGTCTTCCGCCTGCACGATGGCGAATCGTTGCTGGCCGGTGGCCGGGTCGACCCGGAATTTGGCGCAGTACTTCTGAAAGGCCTCGGCCACCGAGGACGACGGCGTGATCGGATACCAGGCCGCGACCGTCGCGCCGCCATACACGCAGCCCAACGCCGCGGCGCTGTTGCCGTCCACGAAGATCCGGTCGCCCACCCGGTCGGCACGCCGCACCTGGAGCCCCAGGGGTTCGCGCAGGTTCTCGCGCGCGAAGTCGCAGCCCAGGTGCAGTGCCTGCACGTTGGAGGCCAGCAGTTTTTCCTTGCCCTTGTACTGTTCACCGAACAGCTCTTCGACCACTTCCGGCTCGATGCCGAGCAGGATGGCCAGAGCGCCCACATAGACGATGTTCTTGAACAGCTGGCGCTGGCGCGGGTCCTGGTAGACGGCGTTGCAGATCTCGGTGAGCGGCATGCCGATGACGCGGATGTCGCTGCGGAATTTCGACGGCGGCAGCGGCCGCGTGCTGTCGTAGAAGAGATAGCCGCCCGGCTCCAGCTCGGCCAGGTCGGCGTCCCAGGTCTGCGGGTTCATCGCCACCATCATGTCGGTGCCGCCGCGCCGCCCCAGGTGGCCTTCTTCGGTCACGCGCACCTCGTACCAGGTCGGCAGGCCCTGGATATTGCTTGGGAAGATGTTGCGCGGACTCACCGGCACGCCCATGCGCAGGATGGCCTTGGCGAACAGCTCGTTGGCCGAGGCCGAGCCCGAGCCGTTGACGTTGGCGAACTTGATGACGAAATCGTTGACCGCTTCGATCTGCGGGATGAGCCCCACGCTCGTCACTTCGTGTGCCTCGCTGCCCGCCGAGGGGGCTTTTGCGCCCTCGGGCGGCCGCACGGCGCTCATTGCGCCACCCCCTGCCCCGCAGGCGTCATTTTCAGCAAAAACTTCTGCATGTCCCACGCCCCCGTGGGACAGCGCTCGGCGCACAGGCCGCAGTGCAGGCAGACGTCCTCGTCCTTGACCATCACGCGGCCCGTCTTGAGCCCGCCGGACACGTACAGGTCCTGCGCCAGGTTGAGTGCCGGCGCCTTGAGCCGGGTCCGCAGCTCGGCTTCCGGGCCGTTGGCGGTGAAGCTGATGCAGTCCATGGGGCAGATGTCCACGCAGGCATCGCACTCGATGCAGGCGGTCTCGTTGAACACGGTCTGCACGTCGCAATTCAGGCAGCGTTCGGCCTCCTTGAAGGCGGTGGCGGCGTCGAATCCCAGTTCCACCTCCACGCGGATGCTGGCCAGCGCTGCCTCGGCCTTGGCCCACGGCACCTTGTAGCGCAGGTCGTTGGAGGTGTCGTTGTCGTAGCTCCACTCGTGAATGCCCATCTTCTGCGACACCAGATTGGTCATGGGCGGGGGGCGAACATAGACCGGCTCGGCACGCAGCAGCTTGTCGATGGACACCGCGGCCTCGTGGCCGTGGGCCACGGCCGTGATGATGTTCTTGGGGCCGAAGGCCGCGTCGCCGCCAAAGAACACGTTCGGCACCGTCGACTGGAAGGTGTTCTTGTCGAGCTCCGGAAGGCCCCATTTGTCGAAGCCGAGGCCGCAATCGCGCTCGATCCACGGAAAGGCGTTTTCCTGGCCCACCGCGACCAGCACCTCGTCGCATTCGAAGCAGGCGTCCGGCGCGCCGGTGGGCACCAGCGTGCGGCGGCCCTGGTCGTCGTATGCGGCCTGGACGATCTCGAAGCGCATGCCCACCAGCCTGCCCTCCTCGTGGACGAAGGCCTTGGGCACATGGAAGTTGATGATCGGAATGCCTTCGTGCTGGGCGTCTTCCTTCTCCCAGGGCGACGCCTTCATTTCCTCGAAGCCGCTGCGCACGATGACCTTCACGTCGGTGCCGCCCAGCCGGCGGGCCGATCGGCAGCAGTCCATCGCGGTGTTCCCGCCGCCCAGCACGATCACGCGCTGGCCGATGCGCGTGACGTGGCCGAACGAGACGGAATTGAGCCAATCGATGCCGATGTGGATGCTGGCCGCCGCTTCCTGGCGGCCGGGAAGGTCCAGGTCGCGCCCGCGCGGCGCGCCGCAGCCCACGAAGATCGCATCCCACCCCTCGGCCATCAGCGCCTTCATCGAGTCGATGCGCTCGCCGCCGCGGAATTCGACGCCCAGATCCAGGATGTAGCCCGTCTCCTCGTCGATCACCGATTCCGGCAGCCGAAAGCGCGGGATCTGGGTGCGGATGAAGCCGCCGGCCTTGGCATCGCCGTCGAACACGGTCACTTCGTAGCCCAGCGGCGCCAGGTCGCGCGCGACGGTGAGCGAGGCGGGTCCCGCGCCGACGCAGGCGACGCGCTTGCCGTTCCTGGGCGCGAGCTCGGGCATGCGCGCGCGCACGTCGTCCTTCATGTCGGCCGCCACGCGCTTGAGCCGGCAGATCGCCACCGGCTCCGGATCCTTCGCATTGCTTTGTTCGACCCGCCCGCGCCGGCAGGCCGGCTCGCAAGGCCGGTCGCAGGTGCGCCCCAGGATGCCGGGAAAGACGTTGGAGACCCAGTTGATCATGTAGGCGTCGCTGTAGCGGCGCTGCGCGATCATGCGGATGTATTCAGGAACGGGGGTGTGCGCCGGACAGGCGTACTGGCAATCGACGACCTTGTGGAAATAGGCCGGGTTGGCTATGTCGGTTCGCTGCAAGGCGTGCCTCCTGACAGTCGCCCGGAACCCCGGAGGGGCCGACGAGCGGCGCTGCAGCAAGTATGCGCCGCCCCTGTGGCCGTAGGGCCTTGGTGAAATCCCGCAGCAGCGCCGTCATGCCGGGGCCGGCCCGCATGTCTCCATGGCGCCGGTTCGACGCGCCTGCGCCTGTACGGACCGGATGTAGCCGACAACCGCGCACTCCACGTCGCTCGCCAGTTCTCCCGCGTCCGGGCAGACGTCCTGCACCAGCAGCGCCTGCCCGACGACGGCATTGACCATCGAGAACGCATTGAACGCGGTGCGCAACGGGTCGACCCCGACCGGCCAGTCGGAGGACGCCATGAAGGCAGCACGGAACAGGTCGACGAATTCGCGGTAGATCTCGCGGTAGCTGGCGGGCGACGAGATGCGGCGCTCGAGGTAAAGCAACGCCCGCCATTCGTCGACCTCCCCGAGCAGGCCTCGCACATACGCTTGCACCATGGCCCGGATCGCCACCTCGACCGTGCGCGGACCCGGCGCCTTGGATGCCTGCGCCAGGATCGCGGCCTGCTTGCGCATCCAGCGGCGGATGGTGACCGCGGCAATCGACTCCTTGCCGGGAAAGTACAGATAGAGGGTGCCCAGGCCGACGCCTGCGAGGCCCGCGATCTCGCGCATCGAGATCTTCTCGTAGCCCCGATCGGCCAGCAGCATGACGAAGGCATCCTGGATGGCGCAACTGGTCATCCAGGCGCGCGACTGCATCGGCTTGCGGCGAGGTCTGACGATCGAATTCATGCGTGGGCGATGGAGGGCTCCAACAGAGAGGAAGGGGCTCATCTTCGGGGTTCGCCACGCCGGGTGCAAGCTGGCCCGTGCGGGCCGGGAAAAGCTGAACACCCCTCACGTCGATATGCCGGATTTCGTTGCGCAAGCCACCTGGCGGCAACCTCCCATGAAAGCTGAACATGTCCGGCACGCATTCAACATAAGCTGAGCGCTGTTCCGTGGCTCACCACGATGCGAAGCGATCCCGATGATCAATCCAACCCCTGCACCGATGCCGGCGACGCTGGCCGACCTGGTCCACCGTCTCGACCAGGCCCGGCGCACCCAAACGCGTGAGGAGGGGGAGCAGTCCGGAACCGTCCCTGTCAGCCACTACACGGACCCTTCGCATTGGCAGCAGGAGCAGGGGGCGCTGTTCGGCCAGTGGCCCATCGTTGCGGCCCACAGCTCGGAGATTCCGACCGGATCGGCCCTGCCCTTCGACGCGCTCGGCGTCCCCATCGTCCTGACCCGGGCGGCCGACGGCCGCGTCCGCGCTTTCCTCAACGTCTGCCGGCACCGCGGCATGGCGTTGATCGCCGGTTCCGGCTCCGAGCCCGCCAAAGCCAAGGCCTGCAAAGCCCTGGTCTGTCCCTACCATGCCTGGACCTACGAACTCGATGGGCAGCTGCGCCATCGCCTACATGCACAGACCTTCGACGGCATTGACCCCGCCACGCTGGACCTGGTCGAACTGCCCTGCGACGAGGCCAGCGGGCTGGTCGTCGTCAAGCGGAGCCCCGGCGCGGCGTTTTCGGCCGAGGCCTTCCTGCAAGGGCTGGGCGCGCATATGGACTGGATGGGCCTGCCCCGGATGACCGTGTTCCGCAAGGTCGACCAGGTGTACCAGGCCAACTGGAAGCTGACGGTCGACGCCTTCCTGGAGGGCTATCACATCCGCGTGCTGCACCGCGACACGATCTATCCCTTCTTTGCCGACGCGTACACGGTCAACCTGCATGCCGGGCCGCACCAGGACTCGCTGGTGGCGCGGCGCGCGGCCTTCGAGGCCTTCGAGCCGCCACAGGGCCGCGACGCACTGTGCAAGCTCGCCACGCCGACGCAGCTCGTGTTCCCGAACACCTTTCTCATCTGGCACCCCGACTACGTGAGCCTGATCGGCATGTTTTCGCCGGCGCCGGATCAGGTCCGCTGGGTGCACACGATGCTGATTCCGCCGGATCGCACCGGCGACGATTGGACCGCCCATTGGGAAAAGACCTTCCAGCTCATCGAGCAGACCGTCTTCCAGAAAGAGGACATCGCCACCGCGGTGGCGATCCAGCGGGGTCTTTCCAGCGGCGCCAACACGCACTTCCATCTCGGCCGGCTGGAGCACGAGGTGCTGCGTTTTCATCGCAACGTCGACGATGCGCTCGGCGGAAGGCTGGGCCACGGTGGCCAGGACGCGTGCCTTGGCGGCGCATAGCAATTGCTCTACAATCGCTTGCATGAAAACCGCCCAGTTGCCCCCCGTACGCGTCGAGCCATCCGTGCGCGATGAAATCGAGAGCGTGCTGCGCCAAGGCGAAACTTTGTCGCAGTTCGTAGAAAACGCGGCCGTGCAGGCCGCGCAGCGACGCAAGTCCCAGCAAGAGTTCCTTGCGCGTGGGCGCGATTCATTGAAGCGTGCGAAGCAGAGCGGCGAGTACTACTCTGCCAAAGACGCATTCGACGCGATGCAAGGGCGTCTCGACGCGCGCATTTCAGAGTTGGCGCAAGAAAAACGCGGCAGAACCGCCCGTTCGTGACTTATGCGGTCACCCTGACGCGTGAGGCCCTTGAAGATCTCTTGCGTCTTGAAGACTTTCTCGTCGAATCCGCTCTGCAGCACGGAGACTTCGATCTGCCGAGTCGCGCGCTAGCGGCTATCCGAAGCGAATTCCGAATCCTGGAAACCAATCCGTTCACTTGCCGGATTGCTGACGCGGACCGGCTCGAGCGCGAGTTGGTCATTCCTTTCGGGGCTTCGGGATATGTGGCCCTGTTTCGAATCATCAGCGAACGAGAGGTCGCGGTCGCTGCGATCCGTCACCAGCGCGAAGATGACTATCACTAGGATCAAGCGTCCACGAACATCGGCACTTCTCCAAGAGCGCCGACGACCTCGAGTGTGTCGTGAACCTGGCCTGAGCCTGCCTTAATCCTCCTCCCGCACCCGATACTGCCCCATCAGCGTCTGCTGCACGGCCGGCGGCACGGCTTCGTAGTGCGACAACGCGAGGGTGTAGCGGCCCTGGCCGCTGGTCATCGCATTGAGCCGCGACTGGTAGTTGGCCAGTTCGGCCTCGGGCACCTGCCCGCCGACGACCACGGTGCCGGCTCCCATGGGCGACGTGCCGGTGACCAGGCCGCGCCGCGACGACAAATCGTTCGTGACGTCGCCCACCGAATGTTCGGGCACGGCGATCTCGATCTGCACGATCGGCTCGAGCACGACCGGCCGGGCCTCGCGGATCGCGGCCATGAAGGCCTTGCGTCCTGCGGTCGCAAAGGCGATGTCTTTGCTGTCGACGCTGTGGTGCTTGCCATCGTGCACCACCACGCGCACATCGACCACGGGATAGCCCGCAATCGCGCCGCACGCCAGCACTTCGCGCACACCTTTTTCGACTGCGGGAATGAACTGGCCCGGAATCGCCCCGCCCCTGACTTCGTCGGCAAATTGAAAGCCGGCACCGCGCGCGAGCGGCTCGATGCGCAGGAAGACTTCGGCGAACTGGCCGGCGCCGCCGGTCTGTTTCTTGTGCCGGTGATGCCCCGCGGCCGGCGCGCTCACTGTCTCCCGGTAGGCAATGCGCGGCGGCCGGGTCAGGACCTCGAAGCGGTACACCTCGCGCAGGCGCTCGAGCACGATGCGCAAGTGAAGTTCGCCGAGCCCGTAGAGCACCGTCTCGTTGGTCGCGGCAGCATGTTCGATGCGCAGGCACGGGTCCTCGGCCGCGAGCTTGCCGAGAATCTCCCAGGCGCGCTGCTCGTCGCCATGCCGCTTGGGCTCCACGGCCAGGCCGTGCACCGGCACCGGGAACGCCAGTGGCGCAAGATGGATGTGGTTGTCTTCTGCCGCGTCGTGCAGCACGGCGTCGAAATGAATTTCATCGACCTTGGCCACTGCCACGATGTCGCCCGGTATCGCACGCGAGACCTCCACATGGTCTTTGCCCTGGAGCATGAACAGATGCCCCACCTTGAACGGCTTGCGGCCGTCGCCGACGTAAAGAAGGCTGTCGGGCGTGACCGTGCCCTGGTGCACACGGAAGATGCCGAGCTTGCCGACGTAGGGGTCGACCGTGACCTTGAACACGTGCGCCAGCACGTGCAGCGACGGGTCGGGCGTGGCCTCCATGGGCTTGGCCTCCGCACCCTCGCCAACGATGAAGTTCGGCGGGTTGCCCTCGGTCGGGTCGGGCAGGAGCTTGACGATCACGTCCAGCAGCTCGGCCACCCCGGCGCCGCTGCGCGACGAGACGAAGCACACCGGGATCAGGTGGCCTTCGCGCAGCGCCTGCTCCAGCGGCGCGTGCAGCTCGGCCGGATCCACGTCGCCCTCCTCGAGGTAGCGGTCGACGAAGGCCGGGTCGACCTCGACCACCTGCTCGACCAGCGCGCGGTGCGCCGCTTCGACGGGGCCGAAGTCGGACTGCCCGAAGCGGTTGAAGAAGCAGTCCAACACCCGCTTGCCGACCCTGTCGGGCAGGTTCAGGGGCAGGCATTCGCGGCCGAAGGCGGCCTGGATGTCGGCCAGCAGGCCTGCCAGCGAGACGCCCTGCGCGTCGATCTTGTTGACGATGATCATGCGGGCAAGGTGGCGCGAGGCCGCGTACTCCATCATGCGCACCGTCATCGGCTCGATGCCGGTGGCGGCATTGATGACCACCGCCGCCGTTTCGACCGCCTCCAGCGCGGGCAAGCTCTGGCCGAGGAAGTCGGGGCCGCCGGGCGTGTCGATGAAGTGGATGCGCGTGCCGGCATGCGTGAGGTGCATCACCGATGCGTTGAGCGAGTGCTGCATGCGGCGCTCGAGCGGGTCGTAGTCGCTGACGGTGCTGCCGCGCTCGATGCTGCCGCACGCTGCGATCGCGCCCGCCTTGTGCAGCAAGGCCTCGGCAAGGGAGCTCTTGCCGGCTGCAGCGGCGCCGACGAGCGCCAGCGTTCGCACCGCTTCCATTTCGGCCGCGAGGCCGTTCGATCGGCTTGGCATGGCATGGTCTCCTTGGCGTCCGCAAGGCCCGCCCGGCGGCCCGCAAGGGCTCGGGTACTGCGCGTGGACGTTGGGCCAGCGTACGGGATTGGCCGTGCCGATGCAAGCGGATTGCGCTGCCGGCCTGGCGCCGGCGGGCTGGCAGCGCCCAATCCCTAGGACTTGAACTCGTCCGCCGCGATGCCGAGCTTGCGCAGCTTGTCGTGCAGCGTCTGCCGCGCAATCGACAGCGCGCTGGCGGTGGCCGGCTGGTCGCCCTGGTGCTTGCGCAGCGTCTCGACGATCACCGCCCGCTCGAAGGACTCCACTTGCTGCGGCAGTCCGCGCGGCAGGGCGGGCGTGTCATCGCCGTTGCCGCGCACCTGCGTCAGGCGCTCGCCCAAGAGGCCGAGCACGAAGCGGTCGGCCACGTTGCGCAACTCGCGCACGTTGCCCGGCCAGGCATAGGCCATCAGGTCGGCGACCTGCGCACTGCTCGGGATCGGGGCGGCGCGCTCGTAGCGCGCGGCCGCCAGCAGCGTGAAATGCTCGAACAGCAGGGGGATGTCCTCGCGCCGTTCGCGCAGCGGCGGCAGCTCGATGAAGGCGACGCCGAGCCGGTAGTACAGGTCGGCCCTGAACTTCTGGCGGTCGCTCATGTCCTTCAGGTCGTCCTTGCTCGCGGCCACCACGCGGCAGTCGAAGGGAATGGCCTTGTTGGAGCCGATTCGCTCGATGGAGCGCTCCTGCAGTGCACGCAGCAGCTTGATCTGCACCGCCATCGGCATGCTCTCGATCTCGTCGAGAAAAAGCGTGCCGCCGTTGGCGTATTCGAACTTGCCCACGCGCACGCGGTTGGCACTGGTGAAGGCGCCGGCCTCGTGGCCGAACAACTCGCTCTCGGCCAGGGCCTCGGGCAGGCCGCCGCAGTTGAGCGGCACGAAGTGCTGGCGGCGGCGCTCGCCGTGCTCGTGCAGGCAGCGGGCGACGAGTTCCTTGCCGGTCCCGGTTTCGCCATAGATCAGCACGTCGGCCGAGGTCTCGGCCAAGGTCATCACGGTGCGGCGCACCTGCTGCATCTGCGCGGAGCGGCCGATCAGCACTGCCTGGATGCCGTGCCAGTTTTCCAGCGCGTCACGCAGCGCGCGCACCTGCAGCGTGAGCTGCCGGCGCTCGATGGCGTGGCGCACGATGGCCACCAGCCGCTCGGAGCTGAAAGGCTTCTCGATGAAGTCGTAGGCGCCCTCGCGCATGGCCTGCACCGCCATGGCGATATGGCCGTGGCCGGTGACCAGGATCACAGGCAGCTCGGCATCGGTGTTGTGGAGTTCGAGCAGCCATTCGGTACCGCTCAGGCCCGGCAGGCGCACGTCGCAGACCACGATGGCCGGCACGCCAAAGCTGATGTGGGCGCGCGCGCGTTCGGCGCTCGCGAAGGCTTCGACCTCGAAACCGGCCAGGGTCAGCACCTGGGTCGTGCTGAGGCGGACGTCTTCGTCGTCCTCGACCAGCAGCACCCGGATGGCAGGGGCTTCACTCACTTGTTGATCACTCCTGTGGGGGTGGAAATAAGGATGGTCTGGACGGCGGCCGGCAGGTCGGCGACGAAGCAGGCGCCGCCCTCCGCCCGGTTGGCGGCGCGCAGCGTGCCGTCCATGGCTCGCACCAATTGTGCCGAGATCACGAGGCCCAGGCCCAGCCCGGTGCCCGCCGGCTTGCTGGTGACGAAGGGCTCGAACAGGTGCGGCAGGATGTCGGGCGGAATGCCGGGACCGGTGTCGCTCACGCGCAGGATCACGCGGCCGTCCTGCGGCCGAACCTCCAGGCGCAGCGTGCGCCGCGGCGATGCCTGCATGGCGTCGATGGCGTTGCGCATCAGGTTGACGAGCACGCTGCCCAGCGCGGCCTCCTCGGCCATGACGCTCACGGTGGCGGGCTGCACGTCGACCTCGATGGCGACGCCGTTTTTCTTCGAGGCTTCGGCGACGATGGCCTGCGCGTCGGCCACGGCCTGCGCCATCGGCACCGGCGCGAGCGGCAGCTCGCTCTTGTGCGCGAAGGTCTTGAGCTGCGAGGTCAGGCGTGCCAGGCGGTCGACCATGCCGCGAATGCGCTGCAGGTTGCCTCGCACGTCGTCGAAGCGGCTCTTGTCGAGCAGGATGGCGGCGCTTTCGGAGAGAGTGCGCATCGCCGTGAGCGGCTGGTTCAGCTCGTGCACCACACCGGCCGACATCTGGCCCAGCGCCGCCATCTTTCCGGCATGCACCAGTTCGCCCTGCGCGGCGCGCAGCTGCGCGGTGCGCGCCGCCACGGTCGATTCGAGGGAGTCGTGCGCCGCCTGCAGCGCGGCCTGGTTGGCCAGCTTCTGCCGCACGGCCCGGCGGCGCTGCCACAGCGTGACGGCGAGCAGCAGCAGCACCGCCATCGCCAGGCTCGCGGTGATGGCCGCATTGCGCGCGCCCACGCGCACCGGCGCCAGGTCGTCGAGCGCCATCAGCTGCCACGGCGCACCGCGCAGCGAGCGCTTCGAGGCGAGCTGGTCCACGCCTTCCAGCGAGACGACCTGCACGTCGCGCGCCAGTGCTTCCTTCAGCGTCCATTGCAGCGGCTGCAGGCCGGCCTCGCCATAGGGACGCGAGCGCAGCACTTCGGCCCGCTGCGAGGCGTCCAGGGGCAGTACCGGCCGGAACTTCAGGTCTTCGCGGGTGGCGAGGATCACCACGCCGCGCTGGTCGATCAGCGCCACGTTGCCCGGCAGCATGCGCCAGGCGCGCTCGGACTCCTCGAGATTGACCTTGACGGCCACCACGCCGCGCACGGGCTGGTCGCGGCGCAGGGCATACGAGAGGTAGTAGCCGGGCTTGCGGGATGTGATGCCGACGCCGTAGAAGCGTCCCTTGCCCTGGCCCAGCGCATCGATCACATAGGGCCGGAACGACAGGTCCTGGCCGACGGTGGTGCCGGCCCGGTCCCAGTCGGAAGCCGCCAGCGAAGTGCCTGCGGCGTCGAGCACGTAGAGCATCTCCGCACCGGCGGCGGCGTTGACGCCATCGAGATAGCGGTTGACCGCATCGCGCAGCGACCCATCCGACGGCGCGCGCAGCAGCGCCGGGACGATCGGGGTCATCTCCAGCAGCGCCGGCAGATACTCGAAGCGGGCCAGGTCGGCGTCGAGCCCGGTCGCCAGCATGTCGAGCCGGTGGTCGGCCGCCTCGCGCAGCCGCGCCAGGCCGTTCTGCATGGCGAAGTGATGGCCGGCGATGGCGGCCAGTGCCACCAGCGCCAGCGCACCGAACCAGCGCGGCAGGCTGCGCCACCGCCCATGGGCGTGAGAAGGCAAGTCGAAGCGCCCGGTCGGCTCCCGTGAAATCATGAACCCGTTATTGCACAAGGCCGCGAAGGCCGCATCAGTGGCTGCCCGGTGCCGGGTGTCAGGGGCGGTTTCAGCCAGGCCCAGTGTCTGCTCAGGCATAGCGCAGTTCGCCGGTCTTGCCGCGGAAGACCCGATACGAGAACACGGAGTAGCCCACGATGGCCGGCACCGAGATGCACACGCCGACCAGGATCACCTTGAGCGCCGGCGCGCTGCTGGCCGCCTGCCAGATCGTGAGCTGGCCGATCACCTGCCAGGCCGACAGGCCGGTCAGCAGGAACGCGCAGGTCAGCGCCGAGGCCAGCAGCATGTGCGCGAAACGGGACGGGAACGAGGGATTGAAGATCACCTCCAACCAGCTCGCCACGTGGAACTCGCCGTCCACGATCTCATGGCCCGCGGGCGTCTGCATCCACGAGTTGAGCGCAAGAATCCAGAAGGCCGACAGCGTGGTGCCGAACTGGAAGTTCATGGTGATGCCGCTCACCACGCCCAGCGCGATGCTGATCGTGGAAAACAGGATGCGAAAGGTGATGTTGGCCGCGAACTGCATGCGGGCGAGGATCAGGGCGTCCATCGGGCTCCTTTCAGGCCGGTGGCGGCGCGGCCGCCGCCGGCCCAGGTCATCGCTTCGCCGCCCCGCCCTGCTTCAGGGCTTCGGACATGCCGATCAGCACGCCGCTCACCAGCGTTGCGTAGCTGTCGAGCATCGCCTGCGAGGCGCGCAGGCTCAGCGCACGGCCGTCGCGCAGGTTCCTGTGCGTGTCTTCCATGAGCTGTTCGAGCGCCGCGGTGGCGCGCGCGCCGGTGCCCGTGCCCTTGCCCTGCGCCGCCTGGAACACGGCGCTCCAGGGGCCGTCGGCCGGCGCCGCCTTGCGCACGCTGGCAAACAGCGTGTCTTCCATCTTCTCGATGTCGGCGAGTGCCTTCTTGAGCTGCGTCTCGCGCAGGCTCACCCCCTGGTCGACCAGCTGCTGCAGCGCACGCTGGTTGGCCAGCACCGCCTGTTCCAGCGCGCCATCCATGCCGGCGAAGGCCTTGGCCAGCAGGGCCTCCACGTCGGGCGCGGGCAGCTTGCTTCCCTCGACGCCGGTCGAGGCTGCCTTGGTGACCGTGCCCAGCACCTGCCGGATGTTCGCGAGCGTGAGCTCGCGGCCCTGCAGCGCCTTGAGCGTGGCCTCGTGCACGGCCTTGCGGATGGCTTCGCCCTGCTTGGCGGAGGCGTCGGTGAACTTGTTGATCAGTGCGACCTGATCGATGCCGTTTTTGAGGATCATGGCCGTCCGTTCATTGCATGTGCTGGCCGCCGTTGATCGCAATGTTGGCGCCGGTCACGAACGCCGCCTCTTCCGAGGCCAGGTAGATGATCAGGCCTGCCACTTCTTCGGGCTTGCCCAGGCGCCCCACGGGGATGTGCGGCAGGATCTTGCTGTCGAGAACTTCCTTCGGAATGGCCGTGACCATCTTGGTGCCGATGTAGCCGGGCGAGATGGTGTTGACCGTCACGCCCTTCTTTGCCACCTCGAGCGCCAGCGCCTTGGTGAAGCCGTGCACGCCGGCCTTGGCAGCCGAGTAGTTGGTCTGGCCGAACGCGCCCTTCGAGCCGTTCACCGACGACACGTTGATGATGCGGCCCCAGCCCCGGTCCACCATCCCGTCGGCCACCTGCTTGCTCATGTTGAACAGGCTGTCGAGGTTGGTGCGCAGCACGGCGTTCCAGTTGATCTGGTCCATCTTCTTGAAGGTCATGTCGCGCGTGATGCCGGCGTTGTTGACCAGCACGTCGACCGGGCCGAGGGCTTCCTCGACCTGGCGCACGGCTTGTGCGCAGGAGTCGTAGTCGGCCACGTCGCAGGGCACGGCCAGGATCTGGTAGCCGCGCGACGCCATCTGCGCGACCCACTCCGCATGCGACTTGTTGCCCGGCGAATAGGTCACCGCGAGCTTGTAGCCCGCATCGACCATCTTGGTGGAGATCGTCTCGCCCAGGCCGCCCATGCCGCCCGTCACCAGTACCACGCGTTGCTTGTTCATTCAGTGCTCCTTGTTGAAACTTCGTTGGATCTCGTCGAGGGCCACCGCGGAACCGGCTTTGCCGGGCCGCTGGTGGCGCCCCCTTGAGGGGGAGGCGCCGAAGGCGCTTCGGGGGTGGGCGTCAAGCCCGTTCGACAGCCAGGGCCACGCCCATGCCGCCGCCGATGCACAGCGAGGCCAGGCCCTTGTTGGCGCCGCGGCGGCGCATCTCGTGCAGCAGCGTCACCAGCACGCGGCAGCCCGAGGCGCCGATGGGGTGGCCGATGGCAATGGCACCGCCGTTCACGTTGATGCGGCTCGTGTCCCAATCCATCTCGCGGTTGACCGCGCAGGCCTGCGCCGCGAAGGCTTCGTTGATTTCCATCAGGTCGAGGTCCTGCGCCTTCCAGCCGGCCTTCTTCAGTGCCAGCTGCGAGGCGGGCACCGGGCCCATGCCCATGAGCGACGGGTCGAGGCCCGCGCTCGCATAGGCGCGGATCACCGCCAGCGGCTGCAGGCCGAGCGCCGCGGCGCGCGAGGCCGACATCACCAGAACCGCGGCCGCGCCATCGTTCAGGCCCGAGGCATTGCCCGCCGTCACCGAGCCCGTCTTGTCGAACGCGGGGCGCAGGCCGGCCAGTGCGTCGGCATTGGTCTTGCGGTTCACGAACTCGTCGGCTGCGAAGACGATGGGGTCGCCCTTCTTCTGCGCGATGCTGAACGGAAGAATCTCGTCGTTGAAGCGCCCCGCGTCCTGCGCGGCCGCGGCCTTCTGCTGCGAGGCGAGCGCGAGTGCGTCCTGCATCTCGCGCGTGATGCCGTACTTCTTTGCCACGTTCTCGGCCGTGGTGCCCATGTGGTACTGGTTGTAGACGTCCCACAGGCCGTCCACGATCATGGTGTCGGCCAGCTTCCAGTCGCCCATGCGCTGGCCGTTGCGCGAGTTGGGCAGCACGTGCGGCGCGGCGCTCATGTTCTCCTGGCCGCCGGCCACCACGATCTCGGCGTCGCCGCACTTCACGGCTTGCGCCGCCAGCATCACGGCCTTCAGGCCCGAGCCGCAGACCTTGTTGATGGTGAGGCCCGGCACGCCGATCGGCAGGCCCGCCTTGATGACCGTCTGGCGCGCCGGGTTCTGCCCCGCGCCGGCCGCGAGCACCTGGCCCATGATCACCTCGGACACCGCATCGCCCGGCACGCCGGCCTTCTCGAGCAGGCCCTTCACCACATGCGCGCCCAGCTCGGGTGCGGCCGTGCCGGCGAGTGCGCCGCCGAACTTGCCGACCGCTGTGCGTTGCGCGGCCACGATCACGATATCGTCTGACATGAGAGTCTCCTTGAGGTTGATGCGAAAGAAGGTCGAGTCATTGCATTGAACTGCTCAATGCAGCTTGACGTGGGGTTCGGTGCGCCGCGTGATGAGGCGCGCGAGCGTGTCGAGCGAGACCTTGACGACGCCGTGCAGCGCCAGCTCGTGCATCTTGTAGAGCGACACGTACATGAGCCGGGCGAACAGCCCTTCGATCATCAGGTTCCCGCCGATCAGGCCACCCATCATGTTGCCGACGGTGCTGAACTCGCCGAGCGATACCAGCGAGCCGAAATCGCGGTAGCGGTAGGGCTCGAGCGCCTTTCCGCCCATGCGCCGGCGAATCTGCGCCGCGACATGCGAGGCCTGCTGGTGCGCCGCCTGCGCGCGCGGCGGCACCAGCCCGCCCTTGCCACCGTTGGCCTCGGGCCAGTCGCAGGCGGCACAGTCGCCAATGGCGAAGACGTCGGCGTCGCGCGTGGTCTGCAACGTCGGCAGCACCGCGAGCTGGTTGCTGCGGTTGGTTTCCAGCCCCGCGATGTCCTTCATGAAATCGGCCGCCTTCACCCCCGCGGCCCACACCACCAGCTCGGCCGGCAGCACGCGGCCATCGGCCAGGCGCACGCCCTCGGGCAGCACCTCGGCCACCTTGGCAGAGGTGTGCACGTCCACGCCCAGCTTGAGCAGCAGCGCCTCGGTCGCGGCCGACATGCGCGGGGGCAGCGCGGGCAGTACGCGGTCGGCGGCTTCGATCACGCTGACCTGGATGTCCTTCTCGGCGTCCACGCGATCCAGCCCGTAGGCGACCACTTCGCGCGTGGTGCGGTGCAGCTCGGCCGCCAGCTCCACGCCCGTGGCGCCCGCGCCGATGATGGCCACGTGCAGCTGCTCGGGGCGCAGCGGTGTGGTCTGCGCGTGCGCGCGGATGCAGGCATTGACCATGCGCTGGTGGAAGCGCTGCGCGTCCGCCTTCGATTCGAGCCGCAGCGCATGCTCGCGCACGCCGGGCGTGCCGAAGTCGTTGCTGAGGCTGCCGACGGCAATCACCAGCGTGTCGTAGCCGAAGGCGCGCGCCGGCGTGACCAGCCGGCCCTCGTCGTCCATGTAGGGCGCCACCTGCACCTCGCGCCGCTCGCGGTCGATGCCGGTGAGTTCTCCGAGCCGGAACCGGAAGCGGTGCCAGTGCGCCTGCGCGAGGTAGTCCACTTCGTGCGCGCTCAGGTCCATGCTGCTCGCGGCGATCTCGTGCAGCTTGGGCTTCCAGACATGCGTGCGGTTCTTGTCGATCAGCGTGATGTCCGCACGGCCCCGCTTGCCCAGCGTGTCGCCCAGGCGCGTAGCCAGCTCGAGGCCGCCGGCCCCGCCGCCCACGATGACGACGCGGTGCTTCTGCACGGCGCTGTTCATGATTGGCTGCTCCGTACAGGCATGAGGTGCTTCAGCGGGGCTGGGCCACGGGCATGTGGGTCTCGACCTTGTCCAGCACCGCCTCGGGCGCGTCGGCCTCGGCCGCCGTCTCGTTGTCCAGGATGCGCTTCATGCGGACGGTGTCCAGGTCGTTGGTCCACTTGGCGACCACGACCGTGGCCACGCCGTTGCCGATCAGGTTGGTCAGCGCGCGGGCTTCCGACATGAATCGGTCGATGCCGAGGATGAGCGCGAGGCCGGCCACCGGCACGTGCCCCACGGCCGAGAGGGTGGCCGCCAGCACGATGAAGCCGCTGCCGGTCACGCCTGCGGCACCCTTCGAGGTCAGGAGCAGCACGGCCAGCAGCGTGAGCTGCTGGGTGAGCGTCATGTCGGTGTTGGTCGCCTGCGCGATGAACACGGCCGCCATCGTCAGGTAGATGGACGTGCCGTCGAGGTTGAACGAATAGCCCGTGGGCACCACCAGGCCGACCACCGACTTCTTCGCGCCCAGGTTCTCCAGCTTGGCCATCATGCGCGGCAGCACCGATTCGCTCGACGAGGTGCCCAGCACGATCAGCAGTTCTTCCTTGATGTACTTGATGAACTTCCAGATGCTGAAGCCATGGAAGCGCGCAATGAGCCCCAGCACCACGAAGATGAAGAACAGGCAGGTGGCGTAGAAGGTGGCCATCAGCTGGCCGAGCTGCAGCAGCGAGCTCACGCCGTACTTGCCGATGGTGAAGGCCATCGCGCCGAAGGCGCCGATGGGCGCGACCTTCATGATGTAGCCCACGATCACGAAGAGCACGTGCGAGCCTTTTTCGATCACGTCGAACACCAGCGTGCCGCGGCCGCCGAACTTGTGCAGCGCAAAGCCGAACATCACGGCGATCAGCAGCACCTGCAGGATCTCGCCCTTGGCGAAGGCGTCGACCACCGTGCTCGGGATCACGTTGAGCAGGAAGTCGGTGGTGCTCTGCATCTTGCCCGGACCGGTGTAGGCGGCGATGCTCTTGGCGTCGAGCTGGCTCACGTCGACGTTCATGCCGGCGCCGGGCCGCACGATGTTGATGATCACCAGGCCCACCACCAGCGCGATGCTGCTCACGATCTCGAAGTACAGCAGCGCCAGGCCGCCGGTCTTGCCGACCTTCTTCATGTCTTCCATGCCCGCGATGCCGACCACCACCGTGCAGAAGATGATCGGCGCGATGATCATCTTGATGAGCTTGATGAAGCCGTCGCCCAGCGGCTTCATCGATGCGCCGGTGTCGGGATAGAAATGCCCCAGCAGCACCCCGAGCACGATGGCCGTGATGACCTGGAAATAGAGGGATTTGTAAAAGGGCTTGGGTACGACTTGGTGGTCCACGGATATCTCCTAGAAAATTTCAGACGCCGGCGGCATGCACCTGCCGGGCTTGGGCCGGTTCATGGCCGTGCCGTCGTCAGGCTGCGTTGCGGTGCGAGTTGGCATCGACCACCGCCAGGGCCGTCATGTTGACGATGCGTCGCACCGTGGACGATGGCGTGAGGATGTGCACCGAGCGCGCCGCGCCCAGCAGGATGCCGCCCACCGTGATGCCGCTGCCGGCCGCCACGCGCAGCAGGTTGTACGAGATGTTGGCCGCATCGACGTTGGGCATGATGAGCACGTTGGCCTCCGTCTCCAGCGCCGAGTCCGGAAACTCGTGGTCGAGGATGGTCTTCGACAGCGCCGCGTCGCCGCGCATCTCGCCTTCCACCGCCAGCTGCGGATCGGCCGCCTTGATGAGTGCGAGCGCCTCGCGCATCTTCACGGCCGAGGCCGCGTCGGAGCCACCGAAGTTCGAGTGCGACAGCAGCGCCACGCTCGGCGTCACGCCGAAGCGGCGCACTTCTTCGGCCGCGAGCAGCGCGATCTCGGCGATCTGCGCGGCATCGGGATCGCGGTTGACGTGCGT